>JBDSKE010000180.1:0-6683 GCA_039917105.1 Candidatus Eiseniibacteriota bacterium
CTCACGCGGCGGGTCACCGCGACCTTCAAAGGTCGCCACGGTTTCTCCGCGCGCATTAGCCACCGACAGCTTCCACCGTTCCACGCCCTTCACGTCGGGACGGAAGGTCGCAACCACACCCGAGGCGAAGTGCGAGAGCCAAGGGTGAGCGACGTAGGGAGAGCAATCCTGAGTCGACGTGGCGAGGAAGGGCGCCAGGAGGTTGGGAGCCGTCCGGTCGAGCACGTCGCGCGCGCTGCCCCAATCCAGTCCGGGCGCTTTCTCGGGGTCGAGCTCCAGATGCAGTTCGGGCCGCTCGAGCTCGAAGTGGATGCGATCCTCGCCCTCGACCGTCAGGGTACGGAACACGGTGCCCTCCTCCCCACCGCGAAGCGTCATGCTGCTATCCTGGACCGCGCGCGAAGGGGTCGCCGGGACGACTTGGGAGGTGCCCTTATCCTGTAGCGTTTTGCTTCGCACCGGCCCTTGGCGCAAGGCGACCTTGGCATCGAGCGGTGGTGGCGCGAGCACGAGCGCCGACAGTACGAGCCCGGCGAATATCCCGCTTGCCCGCGCCATTGTCTTGTCCGGGGTGGTTTTCATGGTCGCTCTCTTCCTATTGGAGGTCAGGCGCCGCGCAGGCGGAAGTGGAATGTGATCGATCCCCATTGCTCGCCTGTTCGTCCGGCACGAAGGGGTTCGAAACGCCATTCGCGCAGCGCCGTGCGTGCATTGTCGTCAAGCTCACCGAAGCCAGCGGTCTTCTGGACCAGGACGTTCTCTTTGACGGTGCCATCCGCGCGGACCACGAAGTGGAGCGTCACTGCGCCCTCCACTCCGTCCTTCTTCGCCCACTCGGGATAGACCGGCGTCACATAATGGAGGATGGTGCGATCGGCGATGGGCCCGGCGAGCATGGCCCCAGCAAGCGTGCGACGTGCGCTCAACTCACCGCCTGCAGGGGTAGCAGTGGCGCTACCCGCCCCCGTACTGGGCATTCCGCTCAGCGCCGATGCCGGAGCAAAGGCGGAACCGCCGCCGCGCGATAACGTGAGCGGCGCGCTTCCCGTACCGCCGCCCCGATGCAGCGCCACCGGCGAGGCGCCACCGCCTGGACCCACGCCCACGGCGGGAGCACTCCACGCGGTGCTCGGCCCGCCCAGTGCCGTTCCACTCGACAGCTGGGTTGGCGCGCTGCTCTGGATCGCCGCGAGACGGGCATTCAGCCGATCCATGACGGCCGTATTCGTCTGTGGCGTTGGATCCGTGCTGGCCGGTCGCGACTCGCGACGGAAATGCTCATCGGTACTGGCCGCGACCTCGGACCCATTGGTGGTCTCCACAGCTCGCGCCGCGGGCGCCGGCGCAGGGTCACCTGCAGCCTCCAAGTCCCCCGCACCCAACAGCGTGATTTCGGTAAGCGTCTCCCGAGCAACCGAGACCGGACGGGCAAGCACGATCCACAGAAACAGGGCGGCGTGCAGGGTCAGGCTCAGCGCCATTCCCCGATTCGTACGCGTCCGGTCCATGCTGCGAATCCGGGGGTTCTCGGCAAACTCGAATGTCACCGCGGTCATCGACCCCCCTCCCCGCCCTGCCGCGTCGCGATCGCGAGGCGCTTCGCACCCGCTGCACGCGCATCGTCAAGTGTCCTGCGCACCACCTGGAACGGCGTGCCGCGATCGGCGCGGACAACCACGAGGACGCCGGCATCGCCGGGCCGGCCGAGGCGCTCCATGAGCGTCGCTCGCAATCCTTCCTGATCGGTCCGGCGATCGTCCACGGCAACTTCTCCATGAGCGCCAATCGTGATGCTGACGTTGCGCTCGTTCTCCGCTTCGCGCGTGTGCGCTTGGGGCAGGTCCACCGGCAGATCCGCGGCTGAGAGCATCGGGGCCGTGACCAGCAGGATGATCACCAGCACTAACGCCACATCGATGATGGGCGTGACATTCACCTTGGTGATCAATTCACTCTGCGAGGTACGTCGTCGCATGTCAGTTCCCCACCACGGCGATGCGGGTCGCCCCGAGCGTACGGGCTTCGTCCAGCACGGACACGAATACTCCGTGAGCCACAGTGTCAGCACACCGCACCACCACGATGCGCGAAGAACCTTCGGCCAACAGAGGCCCAAGCTTTGCAGCCAGTTGAGAACGCGGCACTCGATCGCGATTCACTTGCACCGATCCATCCGCGCCCACGTTCAGCTCGACCCGAGTCTCCAAAGATTTCAGCGGCGCCTGGCCACTGGCGGAAGCCGTCGACACTGCGAGCCCCGACTGGAATGCGAGCGGGGTCGCGACCATGAGAATCACCACCAGCACCAACGAGACGTCGATCAAAGGCGTCATGTTGGGCTCGAAAATGCCGTCTGCGGCTCGTGCCGGGGCGCGCCTGGAGCGCGTTGGGGCGCTCACGCGATACGCGAGACGCCGTGAGAGTGACTGCGCGCCTCCTCCAACTCGAGCCGCAACGAGCGGGCTTGGTTCTCGGCAACCGTGAGCATGACCGCGATGCGGCGCACAAAATGGTTGTAGAACATGACGGCCGGTACCGCGACCATCAGGCCCGCAGCCGTGGTGAACAGGGCCTCGGCCACGCCCGCCGCGACGACCGATGGGCCTGCCGAGCCGGTCTGCGCCATGTCGTGAAAAGCGCGCATGATGCCCCACACCGTGCCGAGCAGTCCGATGAGCGGCGCCGTATTCCCCATCGTGCCGATGACGCCCAGGTTACGCTCCAGAGTCAGGCGTTGCTCACTGAGCACGATCTGGAGTTTCTCGTCGATCGCCTCCGCCGACAGGTGTGCCGCGTGAAGCACGGCTGCCGACGCCGCGCCTGCGGGATGCGGATGTGCCGCGCACAACCAAACCGCCTCCTTCACACCGCCTGCCCGCACCTTCTCCAGCAACTGGCGGTGGAGTCCAACGGGATCCGCCCGACGGTTCCAGAAGTACACGGTGCGCTCGAAGATGAACCCGAGCGTGACAACACTGCAGAGCAGGATCACGACCATCACCGGACTGGTCCGGATCGCCCCCATCCAATCGAAGTTCTCGAACATCCATTCGCTCCTTGTGGGTTGTCGATCCGGCTTAACGCCGGCGAGTATTGGGTGCGAGCTGCGACACGCGGTCCGCCGCCGCCGCCACCAGTTCCTTGTCCTTCGCGTTCTGCATGATGTCGCGATAGGCCGCGACCGCCTGTGCATACTCGCGTCGTTCCTCGTGTAGTGCGGCAAGCCGCGCCAACGCCGAAAGCCGGAACGGCTCCGCACGAGGGGCATCGCGGGCGGCGTCGGCATAAGCCCGGAGCGCGCCCGGGCCGTCGTGGAGTTGCTCGCGGCAGTGCCCGAGCCGGAACCCGATCTCGGCCGCCAGTTCCCGACTCGGCGAGAGCCCGAGTGCGCGTTCGAAGCCGCGCGCGGCTTCTTGGTATTTGTCCGCGGACTCATCCAGGTCGCCCAGTTGGAATGCCACCTCCGCGGCATGATCGCCCGAAGGGAACTCCGCGCGGTGCTTCTCGAGTTCCGCTCGGGCGGCCGGGAGATCCCCCAGGGCACGCTGGCAGAGCGCCAGGTCGAACCTCGCCGCGGAGCGGACATCGCGCCCGGCGCTATCTTCGAGCGCTCGCGTGAACGCCACCGCGGCCGCCATGTAGTCGTGCGCTTCGAAGCGGATCAGGCCAACGCGGAACGCTGCGCTGGAAGCCAAGTCACTCTCGGGGAAGTAGGCCAGGAACTGTTCATATGCAGCGCGCGCGTCGGCGCTCGCACCCGCGTGGGCATAGGCGTCCGCCATGAGGAACTGCGCTTGATCGGCGGCCGAGTAGGACGGGAAGCGACTCACCACTTGGCGGAATCCTTCTGCCGCCTGCGCCCAATGCTTCTGCGCATACTCTCGTCTGGCAATCTGCAACAGGGCGTCTGCGGCGAATGCACTGGTCGGATACTGCTCGACCAGCTTGGCCAACACTGCACCGCCATCGGGCTGCTGGCTCAAGCGATAGAGCGCCAGCTCCGTTCCCTTCTGTGCTTCACGGGCGTAAGCCGTGCCAGGGTAGTGTTCGACCGTGGATGCGAATGCCTCGAGCGCCACCGCATCGTGACCGGCGTTGTACTCGCACTGCGCAAGCCGCAACGATGCCAGCCCTGCCGCGGGGCTCGCGGCGAAGTGTTGGAGCAGCCCCTGATAGGAACGCTTCGCAGCTTCGTATCGTTCGGCTTGGAAGTACACGTCCCCCGCGCGGGCCCAGGCGCGCTCGGCGAGCGGGACCGTGGCGCTATCCCGCACCAAGCCCTCCCACCGATCCACCGCATCTCCCGCGCGGTCGAGGCGCAGATAGCACAGTCCCGCCTGGTACATCGCCGCGAAGCGCGCGGGGTGGGCAGGCCAGCGATGCAGAAAATCCTCATAAGCGCTCGCAGCCTCGGCGTAGCGCTTCTGGTTGAAACGGGAATGTGCGATATCGAGGAACGCCGAACTCACCAGGGACTCGTTGCCGCTCGCACCCCAACGCACGAGCAACTTCTCCTCGGTGGCGACGGCAAGACTGTCGCGACCTTGGCGTGCATAGGTCCAGGCCAATAGTTTCGTTGCACCTGCACCAACGGGATGCTCGGGGAAATCGCGAGCGAGCTTTTCGAGTGTGGCCTGCGCTTCGGCATGGCGACCCTGTGCAGCCGAGGCATCGGCGTCCACGAGAAGCGCGTAGGCCCGCCATGGCGAATGACTTGGGGGAAGCGCCTGAAGCAAAAGATGAGGTGCCCCCGAGAGTTGTCCAAGATCTCCGGCGACGTGCCCGCTGTACTCCAACATGCACAGGGCTGCTTCGGTCAGTTCCTGGTGCTCAGGCGCGGCAAAGACGACTCGCCCTCCGCCATCGCGACGCGCATAGCGGTCGAGCACGATCTGGAAATAGGGGATCGCGGCCCGCGGCTTGTTCTGTTGTAGCAGTCCCACGCCCGCGAGATAGGCGGCTGCCGGGGCTTCGGGTTCGAGCGGATAGCCAGCGACTACCGCCTGATAACTCCCGGTCGCATCGGCACGCCGCCCCATCGCATCCAGACATCGCGCCACGCGGTACTGCGCCGCTGCGGCGACCCGGTGCTGGAAGTACCGGGTGAGCACGCGATTGTATTCCACGATGGCTTCCTCGTGGTGTCCGCGCGACACCAGAACCTCACCGATCAGGAACTGCGCGCGCGCCGCGACATCGGTGCCGTCGTGCCGCTCCAGGACCCCGCGCAGCATCGTCAGTGCAGAGTCCGACCGCCCAGCGAGGAACACGGCGCCCGCCGCGCGCAACTCGGCCTCGGCGCGTACGGTAGGGTCCGTAGCCCGCGCCGCGACACGCGCGAACTCCTCACAAGCGCTGCGATAATCACGAGCGGCAAGGAAGGTGTTGGCCTTCGCCAGCCGCGCATGGTCGGCCAGCGCCGATTGGCCCGTGCGTTCGCCCACGTCCTGGAATGCGCCCGCGGCCTTGAGCAGTTGGCCGTCCTGTGCAAGGCAGAGCGCGCGCAGATAGCCGGCCGCGCCCTCGGGATGCGGCCCCAACAGCGCGAGCGCCTCAGTGTTCTTGCCCGAAAGATGCAGCGCGGTCGCGCGCGCCAGCGTGAAGCGGGCCTCTCCCGCCAGCCACGGAGAAGACACCGACAATGCGGCCAGAAGTTTTCCGGCCTCGGTCGCTTCGCCGCGTCGCAGTGCGTTCCAGGCTTGGGCGAGTCGCGCCGACGGGAGCAGCGGGCTCGAGGGGAAGCGTTTCTCCCAACGAGCCCACTCCCGCCACGCCTCCGCGTCGCGGCCGTCCGCCTCGATCGCCTCGATCGCGGCAAACGCCGCATCATCCGCGAATGGTCCCTTCCCGGAAGCATCCGCTACGGCACGGAACGCTTCGGTTGCGGCGCTTCGATCGCCTTGCGCCTGGCGCAGTCGCCCCCATAGGAATCGGGCGGCCGCACGCCGGCCTGGATCGGGTTCACTTCGCAACAGGGGCTCGAGCGATCCTTCCAGTGAATGCAGTGCCTCGATTCGAGTCGCCTCGGGCAGAAGGCGCGAGGCTTCGAATGTGTCCCCGAGTTCTTTCCACGAGGGCGTCGAGGCACCCTGTCCCAAGGCGCGGGTCGCGTCGGCATTGGCCAAGGGGACGAATGCTGCGAGCGTGAGACCGACGGTCAGGGTGCTCGACCTGAGCACTGGAGCCACCGCGCCCCGGCGTTTCCGGCTCATCGCTCCTCCCCGCTCGCCTGGGTCGGCACCAAAGGCACCGTGCCCTGCGGGCCGACGCTCGAGATCTCGACCATCCGCATCGGCCCCACCACTGCGCGACCGGCCGCATCGCGCACCACGAGGCTGTATCGATAGCCACCATCGGCCAGTGGTAGGCCATTCTCGTCCTTACCGTCCCATTGCAGATGCGACGGCGGCTGACCCTGGCCCCCAAAGCGACGGACCATCTCATCCGACTTGTTCAGGATATCGAGCGTCCAGCTCTGCGGCGCTGCCTTGGTCCGCGCGTTGAGGGAGATCTTCGTCACTGCGTGATCCCCCGTGGGCGAGAACACCGACGGTTCAGCGGCGGAACTTGCGAAGAATCCCCCGAATCGATAGGCGATCCCCACGCGATGGGTCATGCCGAGCGGATGATCCGCGATGCCGTAGTCGAGTTGATACTGCGGCGTGAAGCGGTAGCTCAGGCCG
>JBDSKE010000181.1:0-20817 GCA_039917105.1 Candidatus Eiseniibacteriota bacterium
AACGAGGGTTGTCCGATTAGCACACGAGCTCGTGCCAAACCCCGCAGCCCTAGATGGCGCTTGCCCAGGTCATCGCTGCGGACGAGCGCGAAAAGCACTTGTCGGGCATGCCCCGTCCCAATCTGCGCCAATGCATTCGCGGCCTGGGACCGCGCCTGTGCGATTTCGGAGTTGTTCAAAAGCCGGCCGAGCTCTGCGACCGCGGGATCGCCGATTGCCGCGACTGCCATGCGCGCTTCGTAGTGGATCTCGGGCACGATCAGAAGTGGAAGTAGAACATCGAGGAGCGCGGGTGAGGGACGTCGGGCGGCGGAGAGCAATGCGGTGCGACGCACTTCGATGTCCGGATGTTCCAACAGGACTCGCAATCGCTTGACGGGAGCGTCGCCCGGGAGTGCCCCGAGGCCTCGAGCGGCGAGCAGCAGGTCTTCCCTTTGCGAAGACGCGAGCCGGGTGTCGACCCAGTCAAGGCTCAGCGCCGATCGGGCCGGGCAAGGAGCGTCGAAGAGGACGTCGACCGCAAAGCGTTGTAGTGTGGTGTCGTCACCACCAAGGATTTGGCGGGTGAAATCCACCGGCCGCGCGCCGTGCAGAACCAGATAACGAATCGCGGCGCGGCGCGGAGCCTCCTCGGGGTCCGTCAGGAAACCCGCGATGCGATTCGCGCTATCTGACAGGCCCATGAATTCCATGGCCGCCACGGCTGCGGCACGCACGTCGGCTGACGGATGGTCGAGGCAGGCGCGAACGGCCGCGACGATCTCTGCATCCTTGACCCGGCCGCTCAGATGCAGTGCCAGTACGATCCTTGGCGCGTCGTCCGCATGGAGCGCTGCCAGCAATGTGCGCCGCGCCGCGGGAGTGCGCATCGCCTGATTCGTATCGTCGGCTTCGATCCAGCGGCTGCTCAGGATCTGGTGGAACGCTCGGCCATACTGGCCGTCGAGCGCGAACAACACCCCGATCCACGCGGCAGCCAGCGCCCCCGTGATGATGACGATCGCGAGGGTAGGAGCGTGCATGAAGTGAAGCAGCACGATGAGCAGCACACCGACCGCGGCGTCGGACCAGCGTTCGACCAGCGTGTCGATCGCGGGCTTGATCCGACGGCGCTCACTGGGGCGGATGGCGGTGTAATAGATCTCGTTCGTCGATTTTCCCAGCGTCTGCGAGAGCACGCCCTGAAGCCACCGCAAGGACACCAACACCCACATCCCGGGCCCGACGGCCAACCAGGTGGACAGGACCAGGATGGAGGCGGGCTGCAGGGCGGTCGAGAAGCCCAGGCCAAGTCGTTGCAAGAGCCAGCCCGCGATGCCGAACTGGAAAACAAGTGAAAGCGCGTTGAGGACCAGGTAGAACTTGCCAAGGAACTGGGTGAGATGTTGAGGGTCGGGAAAGTTTTCGCGCAAGAACATCTTGAACTGGAAATCAACAAGTGTGCCCACGATCACCGATAGTGCCAACCCCACCACGAGCACGCGGATATAGGGCGAACGATTGATGATCTTCCACGGCGAGACCTTGGAGACGGTGTCCTCGATGTGGCCTTGCTGGATGCGGTGCGCGTCGATGACCAGCGTCAGTAGATGTGCCGCCAGAAGGAGAAGCGGCAGTGTCCACATGAGCCCGACGCGCTGCACGAGCGGGTTGGTCCAGCCGGCGAAGGCGCCGCCCGCCAATCCGCCCAACAGACCACACCCCGCCAGCAGCGGGAACACGACTCGGGCTCGGCGTGAGTCCCAGACATCCAGCGCAAGCATCCAGAAATGCGGCAGGAGCATCATCGCCTGGCTGCCGGTCCAGACGTAGAACACTGCGGTCGTCCAATACTTGTTCTGCGGGTAGAGCAGTGCCGCGGCGACGCTGCACGCGATCGCGAGGTATTGGGTGAAGCGTGCCGAGGCAAGGCGCGTGAATCGACGCGCCAAGGCAGTCTCGATCCAGACGAACCCAGCGGATGCCAACGCCACGCCCAAGTAAGCATACGGCAGCGCGAGCGCGCCGAAGTGCGCCAGGAACAGCGCGTCGCGCAGGACCTTGGCGATGGTATATGCACACAGCAGAATCGCGACCAACGCTCCCATCAGAAGGAGCCTGCGCCACTCCTGCGGCTCAAGGCCGAGCCGATCCGCCAGGCTCTCGAATGGATGCATCAGGAAGCGCACGAAGCTCCTTAGTCCGATGCGGGTGTTTTTGTGAGCTGTTGGTATCTCCGGCCGATTGCAATTGCGAGGATGATCCACAGGACGACCAGCCCGACATTGACGAACGCGAACTCACGCGTGGCGAAACCGAGCCACGTCGTCCCCGCGAACACCAGGCCGGCCGAGAGCATGTCGCCAAAACGCACGAAGAAGGTGTCATTGGCCTGCTTCGCCTTGTACTTGGCTTCACGGCTGGTCGGCAGGTACAGGGCGTTGCGCGTCGTGTTCTGCAGCGAGTAATCGAGCGAGTTCTCCGCCAGTTTCGCGCCCCGGATGATCGAGATGAATGGGATCAGTGCCATCGCGACGTAACCGAACAGTGCCACCACCGGGAGGACCAGCAGCGCCGTACGAACACCGAAACGCTTGAGGACACGGGAAACGACGAACGCCTGGATGAGCGCCGAGAGGATGTTCACGATCGTGAAAAAGTTCCCATAGAACTCCCCGATCACTTTCTTTTCGTCGAGCCCCCCCTGGCCAGCCGCGCCGTGCGCGGCCGCATACAAGTCGACGACCGTTCGCCCGAGGATGTATTCGCCATTCGTGTTCACTAGATTGTAAACCACCATTAAACCTGCGATGAGCAACAGGTACTTGTCCGCGAACACCAATGCGAAACCGGTGCGACCCTTGACCGGAGCATCGCCTTCGGGCTTGACCTCCTCGCCCGGAGCAGTCGCGGGAGTTGCTGGCGTGGCCTTGCGTCGATGCTTCTCGCGAAGGTGGATCACGTTCGTGAGCACCATGCAGATGCCCAGGATCACCGCTGCCCCGATCATGAAGGGATAGGGGCCATAGACCTTCACCAGTTTACCTGTCACGAAGGACCCGGCGATCGCGCCCAAGGATGCTCCCACCCCGACGATGGCGAACAATCGTTGGCCCTGCTCAACGGTGTAGATGTCATTTGCGAATGCCCACAGTTGGGCGATGACCATGAGGCTGAAGATGCCGACCCAGATGAAAAATGCGATCCCGATCGGCACGCCTGCCTGATTGAGGGCGAAGAATGCGACCAAGCAGGCGATGAAGAATAACGTCACGCCATTGATCAACTTGACCCTCGAAACGCGAGATGCGATGGCACTGTAGAATGGGACAATCAGCATCAGCAGACCGGCGGTCGCCGCTGCTGAATAGCTCTTCACTTCTGCTCCGCCAGTGACGGTCAGGATCAAAGGTTCGCGAATGGTTTTGAGCAGATAGTAGGAAGCCAGGAGCAGGAAGATGTTGAGCATGAGCAGGAGGGCCGTGGTGCCTTCACCGCCGTTGACATCGGCGAAGACGCCGAGAAGTCGGTCCAATGGGCCCTTGCGCTCTTGACGCAGGCCGTCGGGCTGGGGCGGCAGGTTCGACTCGGTTGTTGCCATGTTCCACCTCCTGGGCATGTTACTTACTGCGGCCGAACTTCATTCAACGGCGCGGCGGGCGGATCGGGGTGAGCGGGGCAACGGCCTTCCTGCGGGCGGCAAGCGAATCACGTCTGACTGCAGCCACGGAGTCACGCCGTGCTGTGGCAACAGAATCGCGTACCGGCACTTTTCGCTTCACTTGCCGCTTGCTCGCCTCGCGCGGCGAGGGTGTGGTCAGGATCCGCTTGCTGTTGGCGATCGTATCGGCTTTGGCCGCATTGGGTTTCTTGCCCACCTCCTCGTGCGGCCCGGTGCTTGCCGGGGCCTTGGGAGGGCGGGGCACTTTGTGCTCGTCAATCTCAGGCACGCCATAGCGTTTGAGGTCGATGGTCACCATGTCGGCAAGCGTCGTCTTGGATAGTTTGTCCACCGCATAGGTGTGGAGCGAGCCGCCACCAAACCACAAACGGACATGAACGAAGTGATTGAATGCGCCCGTGACAACGTTGTCTGGATCAACCTCGGCCCCCGCAACCTTGTACTGGCTGAACAACCGCGCGCTCTGGGCCGGGGAAGGGAGGGCATGCAGTGGGGCGCCACCGCCACCGGTGACGATGTTGATCAATACGGCGTCAGGCCAGGTGAACAGGGCCCGCTCATAGGCATGCTCGTGGCCGGTTGCGAGCACACCGATACCTGCCTCGTGCAGCGCTTTCACCATGCGCTCGCGACGATCGCGCAATACCGAATCGGCTTGCCACTCGACGCGGTGGAAGGCGACGGAGAATGGGGGGTGGTGCATGAACACGAACGCGGGCCCGTTATGCTCCTTGAGTCGCGCCACCATCCAGGTGATTTCTTCTTCGGAATACTTGATCTGGGTTTCCCGCGTCCACAGGTGCGCCGGATCCGCCATGGGATTGGAGTCGAGTGCGATGAAGCGCACCCACCCGTCGGCGGAATCGAAACAGTAATAGAGCCGGTCGCCACCCACCGGGAGGCCTGTGGCCGTGCGCCAGTTCGCGACACCTTCCACGGCATCCGTGCGCTCGTGGTTGCCCGCGACTGGAAAGTAGGGGACGCGCGATGTGATCGGCTTATGGATCTTGAGGAAGCGTTCCCATTGCTTGGGGTACCGTCCGTCTTCTACAAGATCGCCCGTGTTGATCACCGCCGCCACCATCTGGCCTCTGGCGCGAAGCGAGTCGAGCTTGGTCACCATCGCAGCGACCACCTTGCCTTCGGGCCCCCACGTGGGCATATGGCGCATCCTGCCAGGTATGTCTCGCACTAGCGCGAGATCAGGGAACAGACCATTCAAGAGACCAAGCGGGATGGCGACCAGGCCCTTCACGATCTTGATCGGGTTGCGCGAGAACATACCCTTGGCGGCATAGTACTGGGGCGCGAGCCGTGTGGAGCGATTCCCGGGGCGATTGTCACCCAGCAGGAAGATGTTGAGCGTGTCAGCGGTGTACCCATCACGCAATCGACCCAGGTAACGGCGGGACGAATCAGCTGTCCCCGGTAGCAAGCCGATCAGGGTATCGCCGAACATCGGTCCGAATGCCTCCGATGTCGACCCCTCGCGCACACGCTCGCGCTCTCTTTGGTACTCGCGCTTGAGTTCGGTCGAGTCGACCTTCACGGGAGCCACCGTCTCAGTCACATAGGCGAGCCGGCCGACATGAGCGCATCCGGACAGGGTCGATACGACGAAAGCGGCGGCGATTGCGATTCGCCTTCGCACCGACCAACTTGGACTCGGCGGTGTCATCGGATCGCGATTCCTTTCACGAAGTCCTTGCCCAACCATCGGCCGACAAGTTTGTCACGTCGCTCGATCAGGACGCCGGTCACATAGGCAGCAGCGCGTGGATCCGAGTACTGGCCGGCGGCGACCGCTGTCCGGATGGTTTCGTCCGTGAAGCTGGCCAGGATCCGCGCCCCCCAGCGTATGTCGCGCTCCGTTCGTTCATCGAACGCGGGATTGGGGTAATCCGGGCGCCAACTGGTTGGATCGAACACCTTGGACTCGACGAATCCTGTGGACGGAATCTCGGGATCGACCCCAGCCTCCCAGGCGAACGGGTACAAGCCCAACGTCAGGAGTTCGCGGCTTCCAACCAGATAATCGACATAGTATTCGGATCCGGTTGGGTACGCGCGCTTTCCGCTCGCGCCCGCCCCGAGGATCGCACTGAAATCAATCAGGTGGTGGCGGACGAAAGAGCGGTCGGCGCCTTTCACCCAAGTGTCCAGGGAGTTGGGGCCGCGGCTGTCGGCATGATTGACCCAAGCGCAGAATATCCACAGTCCCCGTAATTCGCGGCGCAATTCATGCGGGATGAGGTCCTCGGGATCATCCTCTCGCCGGCCCGAGTAGTGATAGGGACCGATGGGTTTGCCTTCGAGAAAGCGGCTCGCGATGCACCGATAGCGGCCCTCGATCGGAGGGGCGACTTTGCTGAGCAGTTCCTCGATGTATTCCATGGTGATGGGCTGCTTCTTGCCTTGGGCATCGGTGTATGTTGCTTCTTTGCCGATGTCCAGATCCTCCACGCGGAAGAATGCGACGGCGTTGTCGGGCACGTTGTATCCGGCCGCCCAGAACAAATGCGAACCAATCACATCGCATGCGGATGCCAGATCGGCGTACCCGGGAGGATCGAACTTCAACAGGAACTTGTCGCCGCTTGCATCCTTGATCTGGAATCCGTGAGTCACGCCCTGGCTCTTGGCCTTGGTCACCGTCCAGCGTCCGGGCGCAGGACCGGTCCCGGGGCCGGGACCCGTCATCATCGCCTGGGCCACGCCGGTTCGGTATCCCATGCGCGGTTGCCACCACGTGCTTGGAAGTCGGACCTGATCGTTCTCATCGACGTTGGCCGCTTCCCTCGGGTGCCCGGTGAGCTTGCGCGCCAGCAGTGCGACGTCGAGGATGCGTGTCGCAGGGCGCACCACGCTGTTGTCGATCATATCGTAGGCGTAGGAATACTGGCGCTCCGCAGGCGCCTTGGGGCCTGCGCTGTCGGATTGGGCGGCGTGCACGGTCGATACGCATGCCAGTGCGACCAGGATCTGCAGGGCGACAAACGCGGGTATACATGGCCTGCGCATCATTCGACACTTCCAATCGAGAACCGAAGCCGCGTCGATTCATGTGAGAAATCAAGCCCGACCGAGGCTCGCGGCGCGTGAGCATCGCGGAGGCGCAGGGCGAAGCCGAACGAGTTATGCAATGACCTGAGCTTGGCGTCGTTCCAAAGGTCCGGGTAGACCGCGCCCCACTCGGAATGCAGATTCATCTCGAAGCTCCGCTGGAGCGGGAAGACATAATCGACACGCGTCAGCAACATGTCCAAATCGTGGAAGCGACCAGGCGAATAGCCACCAAGGCCCGCATGTCCACCCAGCATGGAGAGATCCGGGATCAAAAGTAGTTCGGGGGCCGAACTGACGTCCAAGTCGGTCATATGCACCGAAAGGCGCAAGGTCCTCGGGTCCCGCATGAAGGAGATGCCCGCTTCGGCTTGGGCCTGGTATCGAGTGAACTGGGCGCCATTGGCGCTGCCCGAGTGCAATGCCAACGCCCCCAGGGGCGCGTCGAACCGGTCTGCGGAGATCAGCGTCCGCCAGCCGCGGCTCCAATGTGGGACGCCGGTGCGGTGGTCGAGCGAAAGGCTGGCACCGTATACGAATTGTTCGACGCGCTGGTCCAATGTGGCGTTGCCCCATGATGGGAAGCGCGTATCGAACGAGACCGCCCCGCCCTCGCGTCCCGTCCGTGTGACTCGACTGCTGGGGCCCGCCGAGAGGGTCACAGCTGTACGGGATCTTGCCGGTTCATCTTCGCGGTTCGATGCCCAGACCACACTGCCTCGCACGAACTCACTTTGCAGCGCGTAGTCGGAGACGCTGTCCTGGGGGCTGTCATTGCCGACGCCATAGAAGCGATCCTGGGGCCGCCACTCATATCCATACTGGAGTGCCGCGGGCTCACCCGACCAAGTCAGCTGGGTGCGGTTGTAGTTATGGATGGTCGCAGCGTAGCGCGCGCTCAATATACTTGAATAATGGTCGTGCAGGATACTCTTGCGAGCTTCAATTGAAGCCCCCAAGCCGCTTCGATCCCCCAGCCTGGCCGTCCCGATCGTAAGCGGGCGCACCCTCGTGCCCTTACCGCCGCTCAGGCTATTGGTGAATTTCGGGTTCTCCTCGATTGTCAGGAGTGCATGGTCGGCGACGTATCCCAGCCCTGAGAGCGGTAGGGTGAGGATTCGTCCTGGCAGCAACACGACATGCTCCCAACCCTGTCTTCGGGACATGGGGCGCGGCGGGTTCCACGGCACCGCGACCGTGGCAGCCAAACTGTCGGTCGCCTCGGCAGCTGCATGGGCCGGCCTCAAGTTTGCGATGGGCGAGAGCAGCACGAGGGCCGTCCCGAATACGCGGGCGATATCGCGGTGGGAGCCACCTGCGCGAAGGCCGGTGAACCTGCGGCAGCCCCATTGATAGAAGGCCACGGTCCCAGCTAACCATAGCGTACCCAACAGGTAGCCGCCGAGCACATCGCTGGGCCAGTGTTCGCCCGATTCGATGCGCGCCAGGCCCATCAACATGATCATCAACAGGAGTAGAGTCATCAGGGACATCCGGGGAAGGGAGGGGCGCATATGCAGATAGATGAGGAAGCAGAGGAATCCCGCGAAGGCAGTGAAATTGAGGACGTGCCCCGCGGGGTAGCTCGGGTTCGAGACGATATGTTCGACATGGACCAACTCTCCGCTCGGTCGAGGGCGGTCCACCCACATCTTCGTGAGGTTATTGATGGTTGCCCCGCCCAGTAACGCAAAACTGGCGGAAGCGGCCTCCCATCGCTTGCCGGCAACGAATATGACCACCACCACACTGCAATAGACGATCCCCACCAGGGGTGGAAAGCCAAGCCGGTTCATCACAAAGATCGGCAATGCAAGCGGGCGTAGATCCGCTGCCTGCACGGACCGTGTGATCTCCACATCGCTGCGGAAGTACGCGAACTGGTGTGCCGCGAGGGACAGCACAATCGCCGCCGCTCCCAAGCAGATCACCGCACCCCTACGCAGGCGAGTGGGAATGCGTGAGGGAACTTGCACGCTTGCCGTTGCGTCGGCCGCGTCCACGCTCTTGGCGACACCTTCGCGTTCCGACATCCTCAGATCATCCTTGTTCCGCTGCCGGTTCGGGTTTTGCTTCATCATTGACACCGTCCTCGATTGGGGGGTCGGTGGCAAAAGTCGGGGCATTGGGCGCCGCTTCGACGGGGATCGTCAGCCCGATGCCATTACCCACGATCATCGTCAGTGCTCCGGCCAACACCTCGATCTCCAGGACTGTGTTTCCCGCTGCGATGGCCATGTCGGCGTGCGCAGGTTCTGGATGCTCGGTGGTGATGCGGACGCGACGGGCACGATACGATTTCAAGTCGTCCGGCTTATGGGATGCTGCAGCCATGAAGTGACTGATGAGAGCCGTGTCACCCATTCCGTCATAAACGGAAACGTCCAGGAACCCATCGTCCATCTTTGCTTCCGGTGCCCCAAGCATATTGTTCGCCATGAGCGGAGCGTTCGAGACGGTCACGAGGCGCGTGGATGCTTGGATCTCGGTGTCATCCAATTGGATCCGCATCTCGCCGAGCTTGGAATCGAAGAAGCGACGGATCGCGCGCGGCAGAACGCGCCACCGACGCTTCTCGTAGGCCTGCCCCCCCAGGGCCGCGATCGCGGACAAGCCGATTCCGGCACACTCGAGGAAGTATTCGTCGTGCTTGCTCAGGCTGGCGTGCACGCGGCCCACATCAATATGGCGCGATGTTCCCATTCCGATCAACGCGCAGGCGGCGTCAATGTCCAATGGGATGCCGAGCGAACGAGCGACATTGTTCATGGTTCCCACGGGCACGAGCCCCATCACGGTGGAGGTGCCCACCAACTGTGAGGCGACATCGCCGATCGTGCCGTCCCCGGCAGCCACGATGACCAAGGGGATTTCATCGCGCACGGCATCCCGGGCGAGCGCGCGGGCTGCCTTGCCCGAAGTCTTCAATCCAATGGCCGCCTCGATCCCATGCGTGCGCAGGCCGCACACGATCTGCGACAGGCGGATGGCGTTTTTCTCTTCCTCCCGCCCCGATGCAGGGTTGAAGATCAGTTGCGCCCGTCGCAACCGTTTCGCGACGGGGCCCTTCCCTCCGCCGCGAAGCTTGCGTGGCCCGGCCATCCGACGCTCGAGGTCCGCAATGGTGGATTCCAAAGCTCTCAGTTTGACCTTGCGCCGGTCCAATCGCGCTGCCGTCTTCTCGACCTTCTTCAGTAGGGCGGCATGCTGCTCTTGCTTATGCTCCAGCGACTTCAGGATTTCGGTCGTACCGAGATCTTTCATGGTCAGACGCCTCATTTGGAGTGTGGATGCGATTGTGGGGACGATCCTGATGCACTGCCTGATGCAGGGCTCATGCGCATCCAACGGGCGCACATGGCCGAATAGATCGCGAACACGATGAGGCCCATGCCCGCCACTCCGACCAGGACTCGCCCGAATGGTTGGTGGCCCAACTCACGGAGTGCTCCCTCCAGACCTGCATTAAAACCAGGGTGAAGATGGAGACCGGCTGCAACGAGGAGCCCGCCGATGATCGTGAAGACGACTCCCCGTGAAACGAGGCCGACACGACCGAATCCAACAATCCAGCGACGCTCCGAAGAACTCATCCGCTCGACCTCCAGATCGCGCTCGAACTGTCGGGTCCAACCCACGACGACCTGCGCCAACCCCGAGCCAAAGATCCAGCACAAGCCAAGGATCACCACAGCCACTGCCCCGAAAGGGTGAGCGAGCAATCCCATTGTCATATCCTGCTTGTGATCCACTTTCGACAGGTCCCCCGTGAGTAATCTCACGGTTGCGACGAAAAGGCTGATGTAGGCGATCGCACTGGTGGCGTAGCCGATCCGTTGGCCGACTCCCTTGGGGGAGTGCCCCCGCCCTTGCGGATCGAATACCGCGCGAACGATGCTCCAGATTGCATACCCGGCCAGTCCTACCGCGACGATCATGAGCAGGACGCGCCCAAAAGGCTGCTGGCCGACGACATCGATCGCACTGCTTTGCGACAGGGATCTTCGGTGCCGGCCCATAGCCCACATCACTGCGAATACGCCGGGCACGAAATAGACGACTCCACGGGTAACCAACCCAAGCCGCGAGATGCGCCCGACCCACTTGCCCTGTACGACCTCCTGAGTCTTCTGACTGACCTTGTGCAGGTCCTGGACGGCACCTGCAGCACGGGGATCGTTCAAGTTATCCATGAGCGCCCCCTAAGCCGTTCCGACATCGGAGGATGGCGGAGCGGCAGGAGCCACCGGCTGATGGACGAAATACCGTGTCTTGCCCCAGCGATAGAAGCGGATCGTCAGCACAAGCCATAAGCTGCCGAAGAGGTAAGCACCCATGACGTCACTGAACCAGTGTTGCCCCATGTAAATGCGCGAGACACTCATGAGCGCGATGAGAAGTGCTAGCCCCACCAATAAGGCTGTCCGCCCGATGGATGGCTTGAGTAGTGTGAAGCATAGGAAAGCCAGGAATCCGCAGAATGCCGTAGTGGAAAGGACATGCCCGCTGGGGAAGCCGGACGAGTTCAGTTCGCGGAAGACATGAACCAGATCTGCGCTAGGCCGTGGCCGTATGACGACGAGTTTGATGAGGGCACCCACCCCGGTGCTGAGCGTCGCAAAGAGCATCGAAACTGCTTCCCAACGCAGACCCAGGAAAGCCAGAGTGAGTATGACCAGAGCGCCCAAGGGTACGACTTGAGGGAAGAATCCCAACCAACTGATCCCGTACATCAGACGATCGAAGATCACCCCGTGATAGCTCTGGACCGCCTTGGTGATGGAGAGGTCGATCGCAAAGTAGGCGACCGTGTGGGCAACAACCGCCAGCACCACGAACACGACGGAGGCCGTCAGCACATAGGCCTGGAAGGCGACTGCACGATACCGCCTGGTCGGCGGGGACACGATCACTGCTTCGTCTATTTTCTTTAGCACTTCCGGCTTGCCCCCAGGTCCAGGCGTCGGCGGTGTCACAGCGTCTGGCATTCGGATCTCCCTGGATCTAGTTCGGGCTGCAAGGCCGACGGCTGCACGGTTCGCACTCCCGATTGTAAGTTTTGTCTTCAGACTCCAAGGGGGAAGCGCACTTCTCGTGCCAAAAGCGCGACGCTTTGGGCGGCGCGGAAATCCTGTGATTCTGGGCACATCAGATCTTGCGAACCAACATCGCGCTGTAACTCTGCCTATCCGCGCGCAGGTCCTACAATTGCCGGGCCAGTAGCGACTCTACCTAGATGGCCCTTTGAAGTCCGGCATCGTCAGTTGTGCTGATTGGGCGTCTGGCAGCGTGATGATGCTCCGGGGGAGCATCTGCGCATAGTAGCGAAGCGAGAATACGAACGGATCCTTAGGCTCCTTATCCAGAATCAGAATGTCGGTGTCGACCATGCGAAAGCGTCCGAACTGCGAAGTGCCCCCGCGCATGTAGACGTAGTTCCTCGCCGAGGATTTCGGTGCGGTGATGGGGTCGCCTGCGAAGCCGATACTGATTTCGCTGGCACCTACCGTGATGCTCCCGATTCTGCCGTTGATCCGGGGCGGAGGGAATAGGCCGAAAGGTTTCACCATGATCTGGTTGCCGTCGACCCACAGACTTTTATTGGGGGGGAGGGCGATAAGTCGGTCCAAGTGCAGCGGTGTCCAATGAATGAGTTTGGTCGCAGGGATGATGCCCAACAATTTGAGATGATCGACGGTGATGACCAATGTGTTTGTTTTGACGTCCAAGCTGAGATGCGTATACATCGTGAAAGGCAGCCACGCCAGCACATTGACCTTGCCGGCCAACACGACCATGGGCACCCCATGGACATCCTTGGTGATGGACACATCCAGATCGCGCACCCGGGATTCGGGGTAGTTGAAGATGCTCTCGTTGAACATGCCGCCCAGCACATCGGGTCGGATGCGCACGACGGACTGTTGCACGACCAGATGGAATGACTCGAGGTTGTCGAAATCGACGGACCTTCCCTGGGCGGGAACGGCGCGGACCGCCATATTGCCGGCATCGATGTAGACCTTGTCCGACCATTTGAACCGGACATTCTGCAGGCGGATCGCGACGCTCGATCCACCCGCGGACTGCGCCGTATCGCCTTGCAGGAAAGTCGTCAGCAGCTTGTCGGACTGGAGCCTTCGGGCCTTGTCGACCACGCGCTGTTGGTAGAGGAAAAAACTTTGCGCGATGATGATTGCGAGCAAGAGGACGAACAACGCAATCACCGTGCGACGGGAGCGGCTGAGCCATTCGATGATCGGTGGTGGCATGAACGCCCCTGGGTGGCTAGTGCTTGCTCGAGGACTTCGCCTCTTCCGTGTGAGCCAATGATAAAGCGCAAGAGTTCTGCTGTCATTTCGCGAGGCCGGGAACGTGTCAGCGCACTGCCCATTCGTGGATGCGTCTGGCCACTCGTTCGCTTGTAAGGCCGAAGTGCTCGGCCAGTTGTTCGGCTGGCGCGGACTCGCCAAAGACATCGATGCCCACGCACAGGCCTGACTCGCCCACGAATCGTCGCCAATAGTCCGTCGTGCCGGCCTCGAGTGAGACTCGCCGCCCTTCGGGGGGCAGCACTTGATCGCGCCAAGCGGCGTCCTGTTGCAGGAACAGCTGCGGCGCCAGCATGCTGACGACCCGCACTGCGAACCCGTATGTAGACAGCCTCTCGGCTGCATCGACCGCAACGCCGACTTCCGAGCCGGTCGCGATCAGGGTGATCACGTCCGTGCCAGCGGCGTCGCGCACCACGTAGCCCCCTCGACGAAGCATCGAGACGTGGAAAGTGGCGGGGCGCTGTAGCACTGCACAGTTCTGACGCGATAACGCCAACAGTGTTGGGCCGTCCTTGCGCTCCAGCGCCAGCCCCCACGCCGCCGCCGTCTCGAGCCCATCGGCGGGACGCACCACGACCAGATTGGGGATAGTGCGCATTGCAGCGAGATGTTCGACCGGTTGGTGGGTTGGGCCGTCCTCGCCGACGAACACGCTGTCGTGCGTGAACACCCACACGCACGGCTGGCGCATGAGCGCGGACAGTCGGATGGCCGGTCGAGCATAGTCGGTGAACACCAGGAACGAAGATCCGTAGGGGATCCATCCACCCGAGAGCGCAAGGCCGTTGATGATAGCGCCCATGCCATGCTCGCGGATACCGAAGTGGAGGTTGCGGCCCGAAAAATCCGAGCGCGTGATCGAAGCCGAATCCTTGATGCGCGTTTTGGTGCTGGGTTCGAGGTCCGCGCTTCCTCCGATCAGGGCTGGCACGATGGCCGCAGCTACCTGTAACACGGCGTTGCCGTGGTTGCGCGTGGCGTTCACCGTGGTCGGCGCTTGGGCGCAAAGTTGTTCCATCAGGTCGCTCGGCACCCGACGCTCCGTGATCGCATCCCAGAGCTCCGCCTGTTGGGCGTGTGTTGCACGCCACGCTGCGAAGCTCGCCTGCCACGCGTCGTAGGCCTTTCGGTTCTCACGGGCCCGCTCTGCGAATCGCGTGCGAACCGACTCGGGCACGAGGAATGATGGGCTCTCGGGCCAACCTAATTTCTGCTTGGCGCCCGCCATCTCTTCAGCACCGAGCGGCTCGCCATGCGCTTGTCGCGTATCCTGCTTGTGAGGCGCGCCGTAGCCGATGTGGCTTTTGAGAATCACCAGGCTAGGGCGCGTGGTTTCGGTCAGCGATCGGCTGATGGCCGTGGCAATGGCCTCGTGATCGTACGCATTCGCGCGCTCGACATGCCATCCGTAGGCCTCGAAGCGCTTGGCGGCGTCATCGCTGTATGCCAAGTCGGTCTCGCCCTCGATGGTGATGCGATTGTCGTCATAGAAGAGTACCAGGTTGCCGAGTCCCAAATGTCCGGCGAGCGAAGCGGCTTCGTGGGAGAGCCCCTCCATCATGCAGCCATCGCCGGCGATCCCGAACACGCGCCAGGCCGAGGGTGCGAAATCCTCCGAGTTGAAGCGGGCGGCCGCCATGTGTTGCGACAGCGCCATCCCCACCATGTTTCCGATCCCCTGGGCGAGGGGGCCAGTCGTGGTCTCAACGCCGGGCGTCACACTCCACTCCGGATGTCCCGGTGTGCGCGAACCCAACTGGCGGAAGCGTTGCAGTTCCTCAATCGGCAGATCGAAGCCGGCCAGATGCAACAGCGCGTAATGCAATGCGGAGCCGTGTCCTGCAGACAACACGAACCGATCGCGACCTGCCCACTTCGTGTCGCTGGGCTCATAGCGCAGGAATCGCGTCCAAAGGACATAGGCGGCGTCGGCCATGCCCATCGGCATTCCGGGATGACCGGACTTGGCCTTCTCGACCATGTCGGCGGCGAGGAACCGGATGGTGTTCGCACACTGCAGATCCAACGCGCTGGGAGTGGCCGACATAGCGTTCAATGCAGAACCTCCTGGAATGCGTGGACGGCAGCGCCCCATACGGCTGTTCTGGGGTCGAGTACGACCGAGACCCGGATGCGGGTGAGCAAGGGCGAGAGCCGACCCTTGTCGAGGAAAGCGCGAAGGAACCCGCCACGGCGCAACTGCGGCAGGATCCGCGGCGCAATGCCGCCGCCCACGAAGACCCCGCCCAGCGCCAGACCCTTCAACGCGAGGTTACCGGCTTCAGCGCCATAGACCTGGCAGAATCTCTCAAGTGTATGCCGGGCCCGCTCGCAACTGCCGTCGAGCGCGGTCTCGGTCACGATCGGGGCGGGATCCTCGGCGTGATCGAATCGCACCGCGACCTCGTCGGGTTCATGGCCGCGGCGGGTTTCGCGGTGGAAGCGATACAGATCGGCCAACCCCGGGCCAGATAGAACGCGCTCGTAACTGACTCGGCCGTACTTGGCGCGCAGCCACTGGAGCAACTCGTCCTCGAACCCATCGCGCGCGGCGAAGTCCGTGTGCCCGCCCTCGGACGGCATTGGTAACCAGCCATTTCCATCCCAGCGCAGCATCGCTTCACCCAAACCCGTGCCGGCGGCGATCAATACGCGGTGCCCCTTCTGGGGGACACCTTCTTGAAGCACTTCCAGATCGCTCGCCCCGAGCGTGCCCAAGCCCCACGCCGTGGCTTCGAGATCGTTGATCAAAGTCACTGTTGCGCCGAACTCGGAGGCCATCTTCTCGCCCTCGATGTGCCACGGTAGATTGGTGGTCACGCAGCGGTTCTCGCTCACTGGCCCGGCGATGCCGAACGTCATGTGAGTTGGCTTGGCGCCGGTCTGGGCGAGGAACTGGCGCACCAGCGTTTCGAGCGAGTCGGAGCCACGCGTGGGCAGTCGTAGGTCGGCCACGGGCTCGCGAGGTGAACCGCCAAGTGGGAACAATGCCATCTGCGCCTTGGTGCCACCGATGTCGCCTGCAAGGATCATGGTGGGCATCCTAGGCGACTTTCGATGATTAGGCATCAACCGGCCGCAGCCGCTTGGCGGGCAACCGCGGGCTGGACGTGGCCCGGGCTGGAGCCTACGTTCAGGACAGTACTGGTCGCCTTGGCGGCCGGGGTCCTTTTTTGGAGCGTCGGATGTCCGATACCTCGCTGCCTGATCTCACCCTCGCCGAGACGCGCCGCTATGGCCGACATCTGGTGCTGCCCGAAGTGGGGCTCGAGGGTCAGCGCCGGCTCAAGTCGGCGAGCGCACTCATCATTGGCGCGGGCGGATTGGGCTCGCCGATCGCGTTGTACCTTGCAGCGGCCGGAGTGGGTCGTCTCGGGCTCGTGGACTTCGATGTGGTCGACGAGACCAACCTGCAGCGACAGATCGCGCACGGCACCTCCTCGATCGGACAGCCCAAGATGACCTCCATGGTCAAACGGCTCACCGACCTGAATCCCCACGTGCGCCTCGAGCCGCATGCGGTTCGACTCGATCGCACCAACGCGCTCAGGCTTTTGCCGGGCTACGACGTGATCCTCGATGGCACCGACAATTTCGCTGCGCGATACCTGGTGAACGACGCTTGCGTCATGCTGGGTAAACCGAACTGCTACGGCAGCATCCTGCGTTTCGAGGGCCAGGCCAGTGTGTTCGATGCCCGGGTCGGGCCGTGCTATCGCTGTTTGTTTCCGGTTCCTCCCGAGGCCGGGGTGGTGCCCTCGTGCGCCGAAGCCGGCGTCCTGGGCGTGCTGCCTGGCGTGATAGGCGCAATCCAAGCCAACGAAGCGATCAAGCTGATGCTGGGTGTGGGCGAACCGCTCATCGGTCGGCTGTTACTCTATGACGCACTCGAGATGCGATTCCGCGAGCTCAAGTTGCGTAAAGACCCCGATTGTCCGATGTGCGGGATGGCCCCGCGCATCCGAGAACTCGAAGACTACGAATCCGTCTGCGGCGTGGGCGTGACGAGTCTGGAGGCGTCGGTGCAGCATGCCAATCTGAGCGTGAAGGAGCTGCGGGAGCTGCGGGCGACGGATCCTGCAATCCAGTTACTCGATGTGCGCGAGCCGCAGGAGTGGGCCATCAATCGCATCCAGGGGGCCACGCACATTCCCGTGGGAGTTCTGCCCGAGCGTGCCAAGGAGCTCGATCCAGCCCGCACGCTGGTGGTGTATTGCCACCACGGAGGACGTAGCGCGCGGGCACAGAAGTTGCTGCAACAGCAAGGATTCACCGATGTCCGCAATCTCACCGGGGGCATCGACGCGTGGTCCCGCGAGATCGACCCGACCGTGCCGCGTTACTGATCGAGGCCAAAAGGAGGCACCGCCCGATGTTGCCAACCCGTGATGTTCGCAGCCGGATCGCCCTGTTCATTGTGGCGCTGGTCCTGCCCACTGCGCTCGTCGTTTCGTGCGCCACGAATCCCGCCACCGGCAAGCGCGAGTTCTCCCTCGTCTCCCCCGACCAGGAGATCGCGATCGGGCGGGAAGGGTATGCCGCGACGATTGCAGAATATGGATTGTACGACGATCCCCGGATCACGGCCTACGTCGATAGCATCGGCCAG
Organism: Candidatus Eiseniibacteriota bacterium; assembly: GCA_039917105.1. Classification (GTDB taxonomy): domain Bacteria; phylum Eisenbacteria; class RBG-16-71-46; order RBG-16-71-46; family RBG-16-71-46; genus CAIXRL01. The sequence continues at coordinate 17,669 of JBDSKE010000181.1, forward strand.
CGCCTTGCCAAGTCCAGCGAACTGCCGACCTTGCAATGGCACTTCACCGTTCTCGACGATCCAGTCGTGAATGCATTCGCGATGCCGGGGGGCTACATCTACCTCACGCGCGGCATCCTCTCGCACCTGGGCTCCGAGGCGCAGTTGGCGGGGGTGATGGGCCACGAGATCGGGCACGTCACCGCCCGGCATTCCGCCCGGCAGATCACGCAACAGCAGATCGCGGGATTGGGCTTGGGGTTGGCCGGCGTATTCAGCGAATCATTCCGCCAGTACAGCGGCGCGGCGCAGCAGGCACTGGGACTGCTCCTGCTCAAGTACAGCCGCGACGATGAGAACACGGCGGATGAGCTCGGGGTGCGCTACACCACCGCGGCCGGCTGGGACCCGCGCGAGATCCCGAACACCTACGTCACGCTGCAGCGCATCTCCGAACAGGCCGGGTCGCGTCTGCCCGGGTTCCTCTCGACCCACCCGGATCCGGGTGACCGCCAACAACGCACGACAACACTCAGCGCCGCTGCCGCGGCAGGCAAAACCGGTTTGGCGGTCAGAGAGCGGGTTTACCTGGAGCACCTGCGTGGCATGGTGTTCGGGGAGGATCCGCGGCAGGGCTACTTTGAATCCGATCGCTATTACCATCCCGGGATGGGTTTCGAACTCGCGTTCCCTGCGGGTTGGGCGACGCAGAACGGCCGCAGCGCCGTGATCGCACAGGAGCCGGCCAAACAGGGCGGCATGCAGATGACGCTGGCCGCCAACGCCAGGTCACTCGGGCCCGCCGAGTACGTGGCGGCGTTGCAGCGCGACGGTCGCATCTCGGCAGCTGAAGGGCGCTCCGAGAGCATCGGCGGCTATTCCGCATGGGTCGGGCGCGTCAGCGTCCCCGACGGCCAGGGCGGCACCAAGGTGTTCGTCGCGGCATTCATCCGCCAAGCGCCGGACCGGTTGCTGCAGTTCATTGCACAGGTGGCCACGGCGGACCTCGAGTCGCGAGTGGTGGCGAGCGTGCGGACGCTGCGCCCGCTCCAGGACCCGCGTCGGGCCTCACCGACGCCGGCGCGCCTGCGCGTGTCGCAGGCCCCGAGTGCAGGCCCATTCACGGCGGTGTATCCCATGCTCGGCCCTGTGGGGCTCGACGTGAAGCTGGCTGCCATCATGAATGGGATGGACGAGCAGGACGGTGTGGCGAGCGGACAATGGCTCAAGAGTGTGGAACCCGTGCGGCGCAGGTAGGGTGCGACTCACGCAGCCCTGACGGCGGGGGCCGACGGTGGTTCTTTTGTGCGTCCAATCTTTGTCCAGTCTGTTGGACGCACGCAGGTTCACCCACTCCTCGTACTTTGATTCACAATCAGGTTGACAGCTTCGAGACGCCCGTCTAGTTTGCGGCTCGGCCATGAAGAAGACCATCGCAGCAGTACTCGTCCTGATGACCCTTATTGCTGCCTCCGTCGCGTTCACGCAGTCGTTCGGCGTGCAGATGGGCGGCAAGAAGGGGCCTACCCAGCCTATTGCCTTCAGTCATCAGATCCACGCAGGCAAGTTGCAGATGGATTGCCGCTACTGCCACTACGGGGCCTCGAAATCGGCCTGGGTGAACATCCCCGCGGTCAGCACCTGCATGGGCTGCCACAAGATCGCGATGACCGATCGCCCCGAGATCATCAAGCTCACTGGCTATTACGACCGGGGTGAGCCGGTGCCTTGGGTGAAGGTGCATTACCTGCCCGACCACGTGAAATTCAATCACAAGCGTCACGTGCTCGCCGGGTACGCCTGCCAGAGCTGCCACGGCCCGGTGCAGGAGATGCCCGTCGTCTATCAGTACAGCTCGCTCAAAATGGGCTGGTGCGTGAGCTGTCACCGCCAGAACCTCGATCATCCGACGCACCCGGCGACCATGGACTGTCTGGCCTGCCACCACTGAGGGGAAAGATGTCGGATTCGGTGGTCTTCACTCGACGTGACTTCCTTAAACTGGTCGGTATCGGCGTGGCCGGTGCCGCAGCGGGCTGCGCCAAGCCACCCGCTGAAAAGTTGATTCCCTACCTGAACGCCCCCGAGGACATCCTTCCAGGCGTGCCCTACTTCTACGCCAGCACTTGCCGTGAGTGTCCGGTCGGATGCGGCATCGTGGTGAAGACGCGCGAGGGGCGCGCCATCAAGATCGAGGGCAATCCAGAGCACCCGGTGGGCAGGGGAGGGCTGTGTGCTCGTGGTCAGGCGGGCCTGCAAGGGCTGTATGATCCCGATCGCGTGAAGTCGCCCATGCTGAAGCAGGGCGGCGCGTGGAAGTCTGTCACTTGGGACGCCGCGATCGCCACGCTCGTCGCCAAGCTCGCCGAGGCCAAGGGCAAGGTCCTGCTCGTCACCGGATACGAGAGCGGTTCGCTCGGTTCGCTCGCGAGCGAGTTCATCGCCGCCGCCGGTGGCCAGCACCTCATGTTCGAGCCATTCGCGTACGAGAGTGTGCGCGCCGCCAATGCCAAGACTTTCGGCATCGCTTCCGTCCCTCGCTACGACCTGGCCGCTGCGCGCTGCGTGGTGTCGTTCGGCGCCGATTTCCTTGAGACGTTCGGCGTCCCCACCAATCAGGCGCGCGGATTCGCCGCGATGCGCGCCAAGCATGACGACGGTGCTGGACACTTCATCGCGGTGGAGCCGCGCCTGTCGCTCACCGGCGCAAATGCCGATGAGTGGGTGGCGGTGCGTCCGGGCGGCGAGATGGCGCTGGCGCTGGGTATGGCGCACGTGATCCTCGCCGAGGGCCTGGGCTCCGGGGCGGATGCCTCGCTCCTGACGGCGTTCACGCCCGAGGCGGTCGCCGCCAGCACCGATGTTCCGGCCGAGACCATCCAGCGCCTGGCGCGGATGTTCGCCAAGCACCGTCCCAGCCTTGCGCTCGCGGGCGGCATCTCAACGCAGAGTGCCGAAGGCACCGCGCTCGTGGCTGCGGTCAACCTGCTCAACTTCGTGGTCGGTAACATCGGCACCACGGTCAAGTTCGATTCGCCCCTGTCATTCGAGGGCGTCGCAAGTTTCGAACAGTTCAAGAAGCAGATCGACGCGATGGCTGCGGGTGAGGTGGGGCTATTGCTGGTGCATGGCGCCAACCCTGCCTATGCAACACCCAAGTGGGCTGGGTT
>JBDSKE010000182.1:0-32096 GCA_039917105.1 Candidatus Eiseniibacteriota bacterium
GCAGGAGCGGTACGAGACGCCGGAACGCCCCGCGCCATGGTTGCCGAGCAATGCGCACCTCCCATGCGATCAGCAGCGCGGGCAGAAACGCCGCGGTCTCCTTGCTCATCAGGGCCACTGCGTACGCGACTGCCGCGAGCGCGCGGCGGTCGCTCGCCCACGCATGCACCGCCAGCAAGGATGCGAAAACCATCCAAAGGTCCTGCACTCCCGCCACCCACAGCAGGGGCAACCCCCACGCTGCCATCGCCGCGGCTGCGGCCAATGCCCAGGCCGCTGCCCGCCCCCCTGCACTTCGGCGCACCAGAGCCCAGAACGTCCCCAGCACCGCAATCCAGAGCGCCGTGTTGACCGCATGGAATGCGGCAGGATCTGCACCCGCCAGATGTTGCACCGCCCAGTAGTGGGTCTCGCGCGACCAAGGCCTCCACCAGTGGAACGCCAACTTGTCCAAGCCCCACAGTGCGGGCAACGGTGCGGTCCGTGCCTTGTCGAGGAATAGAAAATCGTCGTTGATGAACGGCAACCGCAGTGCGTCGCCCCAACGCGCCAAGTACGCGAGCAGCAATGCGCCCGCCGCCGCAGCGAGCCGCCACAGCGGCAATGCGGCGTTGCCGAGTGGCAGATGGATTCGACTCAGTCGCGCCACTTCGCCAGGAACACGTTGGTCTCACCCGCCACGCTGCCGCCGCGGTTCGAACAGAACACCAGAGTGTGGCCGTCGGGGCTGAACATGGGGAAGCCGTCGAAGTCGGTGTCGGTCGTGACTTGCACCGGCTCCCCCCCATTGACCGGGATGAGCCACAGGTCAAAATTACGCCCGCGTGGGTTGGTCCAGTTCGACGCATAGATGATGTGGCGATCATCGGGCGTGAAACAGGGCGCGAAAGACGCGCCGGGCCTGTCGGTCAGACGTTTGGGATTCCTGCCATCGGCGTCCATCACCCAGATATCCATCTTGCTCGGCTTGACCAAATCCTCGACCAACAGACGCTGAAAGGTGTGCACGAGCGTGGTGTCATCGGTGCGATGCGTGCGCCAGACGATTCGCTTGCCGTCGTGGGAGAAGAACGCGCCGCCATCGTAGCCGGGAGTGTTCGTGAGGCGAGTCCGCTTCGAACCATCCAGCCGCATCTTGTACAGATCGATATCGCCATCGCGCTTCGAGGTGAAAATCAACCATCGCCCATCCGCGGACACCGTGCCTTCGGCGTCGTAGCCGGGATGGACGGTGAGCTGCCTCAGATCGGTGCCGTCGGTCCGCGCCGTGAAGATCTCGTAGCTGGCGTACACCGGCCAGACATAGCCCTTGCTCATGTCTGGATTCGGCGGGCAGCCGCCGCCTCCCAGATGCGTGCTCGCGAACAAGACGCGCTCATCGTGATCGTAGAAGTACCCGCAGGTGGTTCTGCCCTTGCCCGTGCTCACGAGCGTACGAGCCCCTGTCCGCATGTCGAACACATACTCTTGGTCGCATGCGTGTTCGCCGTTCGTGATCTGCATGATCAACTTCTGCCCATCGGCACTCCAATACGCCTCAGCGTTCTGGCCGCCGAAAGTGAGTTGGTAGAGGTGCTCGAAATGCCCCTCACCTTTGCGGATCAGGGTGTCGGCCAGCACTGCGGTGGGTGGGACCGGCGTGGGGATGGCCTTGGCGCCCGGCCTCGCCGCGACACTGCACGCAACGGCGATGGCCGCCCCGATTGCCAACCATGGCGTCAGTTTCATGGTCAGGGCCTCCTCCCTAATTTCACGACGAAGTCGACGTCCTGACCGCCTCGCTTGACCGTGATCCGCACATCCTGCCCGGGCTTGCGCGAGCGCAGCGCGAATGTGTAATCGTAAATGTTATCCACGCGGATGCCATCGAAGCGGACGATGACATCGCCCCCCGTCAGTCCGCCCTTTTCGGCGGGCCCTCCGGCGCGAACACCCGAGAGCAGCACGCCGCCCTCGGTCTGCATGTAGTCGGGGATGGTGCCGAGGTAAGCCCCATAACCGCCGCCACCCGCGATCCGCCCCGGCGATGCGTCAGCCTTGGCCTTGGTGAACATGGGTCGCGGCTGCGCGTCGAGGGATTCCACCAGCGCCTGCGCATAGTGGGAGATCCGCGCGAGCCCCGTGGCATTGATTCGATCAAAAGTGTCGCTCGGCTTGTGGTAGTCCGCATGCGCACCCGTGAATAGCATGAGCACGGGAATGTCGCGCTTGTAGAATGAGCTGTGGTCCGACGGACCGTAGCCATCCTCGGTGGTCTTGAGGTCGAAGCGGGCCTGCGGCACGGCTTGGTTCACGCTCGTGACCAGTTCATGAAAGCCGCTCGCCGTGCCCACTCCCATCACCTGGAGCTTGTCCTGACGAAGTCGCCCCACCATGTCCATGTTGAGCATCGCTTCAATCGTCTTGAGATCCGCGGGCGGATCATCCGTGAAATGGGATGAACCCACCAAGCCGATCTCCTCGGCACTGAACGCACAGAAGATCAGCGAATGTTGCGGCCGCCAGCCTTTCCGTGCCCGCGCCGCCATGCGCTCCGCTGCCGCCAGCATGGCGGCGGTGCCCGAGGCATTGTCGTCCGCACCCACATGGGGCACGCGTTCGTCCGAAAGCGAACTGCTGCTGCCGAGCCCCAGATGATCGTAGTGCGCGCCCATGACCAGTGTGCGAGCGCTGTCGCGGCCCGCAATCCGACCGATCACATTGCGCGTGCTGGCGCGTGTTCGCTTCAGTGCAAGCGCGAGGGTGATGCTGTCGGGCAATGCCCGGGAGTGAGGTTGTTCATTGCCCTCGATCGCGGCCTGCGCCCGGGCCAGAGTCAGTCCGGCTGGGGCCAGTAATGCGTCTGCCAGTTGCTGCGAGATCGCGGCAGCGAGCAGGCCGCTGGTCATGTAGCCGACGCCGTCCGGGGCAGGAATGCGTAGCGGTTCGCCCGCGTGATGTTGGGGCCCGCTGGTCACCAGCATGCCAAGGGCGCCGTGCTCGCGGGCGTTGATGGCCTTGGTGCGTACTTCGGCAAAGGGTGTGTTGATGGTGCCATCGAACCGGCTGGTGCTATCGAGCTCTCCGGGCTCGTTCGTGAGCACGAGCACGATCGCATCTCGCGCATCGATACCCGCATAGTCATCGTACTTCAGCCCCGGTGCCGTGATGCCGTAGCCGGCGAACACCACCCGCGCCGTGGCAGTGCCATTGGTGCTGAATCCGAGTGGCACGACCTGATCGCGCGTCGAGAAACTCAGCCCGCGAACCCTCAGGAAGCACGGCTCCTGCACCTCGACGCCCGTCGTGACGTCGAACTTCTGGAACCAGGTTCCATTCTCACCAGCGGGCTGCAGACCAGCGGCCCGCATGCGAACGGCGATCCACACGGCCGCCGAGTCGATCCCGGGCGTACCCATGCCACGTCCCTCCCAACGGGGGTCCGCCAGGGTGCGGACGTACTCTCGCACATGCGTGGTCTCGGCGGCCGGGCTCAAGTCGACCCGCGTCAACAGGCGCTTGCGTTCATGCGGCTCCGCCGCCACGAGGTTGGCCGCGAGCAACATCATGCACAGCGTTGCGCACGCATCGCCACGCCTCAAGCGAGTTCCTCCCAGATCAATCGCATGCCCTTGAGTGTCAGTCCTTCATCCACCAGGTCCACCGTCTCGCACTCCGGTGCCAGCACATGGGCCAATCCTCCGGTGGCAATCACCTTGGGACGGCCGCCCAGTTCGGCGCGAATGCGCCGGACCAGCGAGTCCACCATGCCGGCGTTGCCCCACAACACGCCCACGCGCAGGCACTCCTCGGTGGTGCGCCCGAGAGCCCGTTCCGGTCGCCGCAGGTCCACGCGCGCCAGGCGTGCGGCGCGCCGGAACAATTCCTCCGAGGCGGTCACCATTCCCGGGGCGATCGCGCCCCCCACATACGAGCCCGCCTTGGAAACACAATCGAAAGTCGTGGCCGTGCCCAGATCCACCACGATCGCAGGCGACCCGTGCAACCGCCGAGCGGCGAAAGCATTGGCGATTCGGTCTGCTCCCACACTCGCAGGGTCGGTGACGTCGATGCGCAGCGGAGCGTTCTGGGCACTCAGTTCGATTGGCGCGCGACCGGTCAGGGCGCGCAAAGCCTCGTTCCAGGCGGGCGTCAGGCCAGGGACCACCGAACACACCATGCTCCCCCAGCCGATCGCACGGGTATGCATGAGTGCCTCCAGCGTGAGCCGCAGCTCGTCGGCCGTATTGCGGCCGCTCGTCAAGCGCCAGAAGCCTTCCAGGTCAGCCCCTTGGAATTGGCCCACGGTGGTCTCACTGTTGCCCACATCCACGGCGATCATCGGCCCCGCCAACTGCTTGCGACGGGCCACCACCGCGAGCTTGACCCGATTCGCGACCGCGGGTGCCCGCCGTTCCGGGGTGGGCTTGCGAGTGCGACGTTCAGACATGGTCGGCTCCCTCCTCGCTCAGCTCCTTGGCTTGGGCACGCGCGCGTTGGCGCTGCACCAACGCCGACAGGCCCACACTCGTGAAATACAACACCATCATGGGAAGGCCCATCACCAACTGAGCGGTGAGAACGTCGCCCGGAGTGATGGCAGCGGTGACCACGAAGACCGCGACCATCGCAATCCGCCACTGCTTGAGCAAAGTGGCAGGCGTCACCAGGCCGATCGCGGTGAGCAACATGGTCACGAGCGGTAATTGTGCGAGAACGCCGCATGCGAGCGCCATGTTGTAAACGAACTCGAGCAAGGAGCTCAGCCGGATCTGCGTGATCATGCCCGGCGTGAGGAAGTTCTCGAGCACGTGGATGACGAGCGGCACGACGTACCAGTAGGCCGCCGAGGCTCCGGCCGCGAACAGCACATAGGAGCCTGCGGCCAGCCATGGCACCCAGCCTCTCTCTCGCTTGAGCAGGCCCGGCACCACGAACCCCCAGATCCGCCACAGCACGATCGGGAGCGTGATGGCGAGTCCAAGGATGAGCGACAATTTGAAGCGCTCGTTGAATGCCTCGAACGGGGACATGACGACGGTGGTCTTGACCGTACGCGCGATGATGTCCTTGAGCACGATGGGCGCCAGCCACCAACCTCCCATCGCGCCGACGAGGCAGGCGCCGACGGTCCATGCGAGCACGCTTCGCAACTCCTCCAAGTGTTGTAGGAACGGCATCTCACGCGCTTGGCGCGGGTCCACCCAATCGTCGTCTGCGCGGAACTCGCGCTCGGCTCGAGGGTCAGCCAGCATCGCGGCCTCGCGCGCGCGTCCCGCCTCGATGGCCTCGCGCTGTTCGTCCGACAGATGTGGCCCGTTCACCGGGCCTCCGGCATTTGGGGAGATAGTTCGAGGTCACCCGCCAACACCAGGCGTTCCGTGCCGCCTTCCAGGCGCAGTACCAGCCCACCGTCGCGGTCGAGTCGTTGGGCCACTCCGGTCACGGGGCCGCTCGGGGTACGCACGGTGACGGGCTCACCCCAGAACGCGGCACGGGCGCTCCAGGCGTCAAGCACTGCCGAGCGGTCCCCTTCCTGAAGTTCGGGCCACAATGGTTCGAATGCACCCAGGAACGCTGCGGCAACAGCCTCCGGTGTGGTCTCGACGCCCTCGAGTCGGAATGATGTGGCGATGACTCGCAGCTCGGGCGAGAAGTTTTCGAGTGTATGACCCACATTGACCCCGACACCGATCACCACCGCGTCGCCCCCTTGCGGAATCCGGCGGACCTCGCACAATACTCCCGCCAATTTACGCCCGCTCACAAGGACATCGTTCGGCCACTTGAGCCGTGACTCGATGCCCAGTCGCGCTGCGGCCTGCGCCAGTGCCAGCCCCACGCCCAAGGGGATGAGTCCCGCTTGGCGGACATCGCAGCCAAGATGGAGCGCGATGGACATGGCCAATCCGCAGCCCTCGGCATGCTCCCAAAGCCGTCCATTGCGGCCGCGGCCGGCCTCCTGGCGGTCGGCCACCACGACCACTCCATCGCCCAAGCCCGCCCCCAGTGCATCCCAAGCGTCATCATTGGTGGAACTGGTCACCTTGCGCACCAACACCGTTCGCCCCAGGCGCCGGGTCGGGAGCAGGGACAAGAACGAACGCTGATCGAAGCCCATGGTCAGCCGACTTCCTCGATCTCGAGGCTGAGGTTCAGCGCAGGCGCCGAGTGCGTGATGGCGCCCACGGAAAGGTAGTCGGCGCCGGTCTCGGCGTAGGAGCGGACCGTGTCCAAATGGATCCCGCCACTGACCTCCACCTCAGGCCACCGGCGCGCATTCGGCCGGACGCGCGGATGGTCCGGCGGATTCGCGCGGAACCAGCGATCCACCTCCTCGACGCACCGGCGGACGGCATCGGGCGTCTGGTTATCCACCAGGATGCGGTCCACCTCAGGGCGCAATGCCTCGTGCAACTGGTCGAGCGATTCCACCTCGACCTCGAGCAAGAGATCGCGGCGCGTGCGCTGGATGCGGTCGATGGCGTTCGTGAGACCTTTGGCGGCGCGAATGTGGTTGTCCTTCACGAGATACATGTCCCAGAGAGCAAGGCGATGATTCTGTCCGCCGCCACAGGTGACGGCGTATTTCTCCAGGAATCGCAGGCCGGGGGTGGTCTTGCGGGTATCGAGGATGACGGCGTCGGTCCCTTGGATGAGGTCGACATACCGGCGCGTTGCCGTCGCGACGCCGCACATGCGCATCATGAAGTTCAATGCCGTGCGCTCGGCGGTCATGATGCTTGCGGCAGAGCCCGAGATCTTCGCCAATGCCACGCCGGCATCGACCTGCTGACCGTCCTGCGCCAGAGCTCGGAACTGCAGTTGCGAGTCGACCTCCTGGAAGGTCATGCGGGCGATCTCCAGCCCCGAGACCACCCCATGCTCTTTGGCCATGATCACCGCGCGAGCGCCGGTGTTCGCGGGCACGCTATTGAGCGTGGTCACATCGCCCGTCCCCACATCCTCGGACAACGCGAACTTCACGAGCGGCAGAAAGCTCTCGAACATGCGCTAACGGTCCTTCCCGAAACGACGCGCCGCGCGTCGAGGTTCGCGTGAGGTCGGGCCTGGCCGTCGCGTCGAATCGTCCGCCAAGGCGCCGATTCCGGCGGAACTACCGGTGCGCTCCGCCATCGCCAGCGCGGCGCGGACGTCATCAATCCGGTCACGCAGTGATGCGGCTTTCTCGAACTCCATTGCCCGGGCCGCGGACAGCATCTCGCCCTCGAGCCGGAGTATGAGTTGTTCGGGTCCGTCATGGAGCGCCTCGACCGTGAGGGCATCGGCCTCGTCGGAAGCGCGGCCGATCGCGTCCGCCACCGATGTGCTGCGCATGATCTCATCCACGCTCTTGAGAATAGTACGCGGCGTGATCGAGTGCTCCAGATTATAGGCCCGCTGCTTCTCGCGTCGGCGATTCATCTCATCCATGGCACGTCGCATGGAGTCGGTCACCTTGTCGGCGTAGAAGATCACGCGCCCCCCCGCGTTGCGTGCCGCGCGCCCCGCGGTCTGGATCAAGCTGCGCTCACTGCGCAGGAAGCCCTCCTTGTCGGCGTCGAGGATCGCAACAAGCGAGACTTCGGGTAGATCGAGACCCTCTCGCAAAAGGTTGATGCCGACGAGCACGTCGAAGTCGGCCAAACGCAAACCGCGCAGGATCTCGATGCGCTCGAGTGAATCGATGTCGCTGTGCAGATAGCGCACCCGTACGTCCATTTCCTTGAGATAGTCCGTGAGATCCTCGGACATCCGCTTGGTCAAAGTGGTCACCAGAACGCGTTCATGGCGTGCCACGCGCTCGCGCACCTCGGCCAATAGGTCGTCCACCTGACCGTGCACCGGCTTCACCACCACCTCGGGATCGATGAGTCCGGTCGGCCGGATGACCTGCTCGACGAACACGCCCTCGCACTTGCGAAGCTCGAAGTCGCCCGGGGTCGCGCTGACATACACCGTCGGGCCGACCAACTCCTCGAATTCCGGAAACTTGAGGGGTCGATTGTCGAGCGCGCTGGGCAGGCGGAAACCGAAATCCACCAGCGTCTGCTTGCGGGAACGATCGCCCTCGTACATGGCCCCGATCTGCGAAGTGGTCACATGCGACTCATCGATGATCAAGAGGAAATCCGCGCTGCCATCGGGCTTGCGCGGGAAGAAGTCCATCAGGCACCCGGGGCGTTCCCCCGCGGCGCGCGCCGAGAGATGCCGCGAGTAGTTCTCGACGCCGGGACAAGTGCGGTGAGTCGCCAACAATTCGAGATCGTATTCTGTCCGCTGCTGTAGGCGTTGGGCTTCCAGCAACTTCCCCTCGCTGCGAAAGCGCGCCAGCTGCTCGGTCAACTCCGTGCGGATGCCGCGCATGGCGGCGGTCATCCGGTCGTCGGGAGTGACGAAGTGCTTGGCGGGATACAACGCCAATTTTTCGTGGCGGCGGAGCACCTTGCCGGTGACCCGGTCGACCGCCGAGATCCTCGAGACCACGTCGTCCTCGAGCTCGATGCGGATGTGAAAATCCTCATAGGCGGGCCGAACCTCGACCACGTCACCCCGTACGCGGAATTGGCCGCGGGAAAGCTCCACATCGTTGCGGCCGTACTGGATCAGCACCAACTGCTCGAGCAGGTCCTTGCGACGCAATGAAGCCCCCGAGGTCAGGTCGATCCGCATACCCTTCCAGTCCGCCGGGGTCCCGAGTCCGTAGATACACGAAACGCTCGCGACGATGATCACATCCTCGCGCTCCAACAGCATCGACGTCGCTTGGAGCCGCAAGCGGTCGATGTCATCGTTGATACTGGCGTCCTTCGCGATATAAGTGTTCGTTGAGGGAACGTACGCCTCGGGCTGATAGTAATCGTAGTAACTGATGAAGTAGCCGACGGCATTCTCGGGGAAGAATTGCTTGAGCTCGCTGTAGAGCTGGGCCGCCAGCGTCTTGTTGTGCGAGATCAGGAGGGTCGGGCGGCCCCACTGCGCGATGACATTGGCCATCGTGAAGGTCTTGCCGGAACCGGTGACACCCAGCAGCGTCTGGTGGCGGTCGCCACGCTGCAATCCCTCTACCAGTTCGGCAATGGCCTGCGGCTGGTCACCGCCAGGCGGATACGGGGCTCGGAGTTGGAAGGCCATGGGCTGACCATGCTACCCGAGGGTGAGGGCGGCGTCATGCGCCCCCACACTCGGCCGCTCCCCACCTTCAGGGTGCGTCCGGTCACCAGCGCTGGCGCGCGGCGTAGCTCAAAGTCGCGGACTTCCCCGCCGGAACGGGGATTGCCCATTGGAGGGTATTCGCATCCTTGCGGGTGCTCCTGGAGGATTGGCTCACGATCTCGACTTCGCCGCCCACACTCTCCTCCACGATCACGACCACATCGGTGCTCTTCGCATTCTTCAACACGACCTCGACGCCATATTCGCGTTCGCGGTCGCTGATGCGCTTCTCCACCGTGGAGCGCCGCTCTCCAGTCACATCGAAGGCGTAGCCCATATCGAGCGTGAACTTTCCGTCGAGCGGGATGTGCCCGATGTTCGCCTCGCCGGTGAATTGCAGGTCCTTGCCGGCATCTGGGGCGAATGCCCGCACCCGGCCGGCGGGGAGGGGCACACCCGGTCCCGCCGCCTTGCTATTGACCAGATCGAGTTGGGCCAGCACGCCGCGCCCGTCCCCGTTGCGGTAGACATACTTGGGCTTCACGCTGACTTGGCGCGGCTCGTACATCACCAGACTCTGCGTTTCGCGATCGCGCAGCGTGGCCAGCCCGTCGAGTGTGTAGAGATGGTACTCGTTGAACGTCTGCTCACTCATTTGTTCGGTCGCAGCCCCGTCGGCGACTGCCGAAGTCTTCATCATCATGGCCACCGGAGGGCGCGGGGAGCCGCCAGTGCGTGCGGGCTCGCCAGCGATGAGCTTGACTCGCGCATCACGGTAATCACGGCCGGTGGTATTCTGAATCTGGACCGTAGCCGACCACTGGCCCGAGTTTTCGCCCGTCCTCACGAAAGTATGTTCGGCCGACCACGACAGCCCCCCGGTCAGGTAGCTGAGTTGGGCCTCCACCGGCCCCTTCTTCACACCCTCGAGCACGGCCTCCAACGCCGGTTTGAGTGACAACGACGCGGCCGGCATGGCCAAACGGACCTCGTCGACCTGCGCGCGGGATAGTGTCGCGATCGCCCCGTCATCGCCGCGCAGGACCAACCAACTCCCATCCGCTGCCAGCAGCGTTCCTTCGGCAACCCGTTCCCCCCGGACCACCACGCGGACGCGTTGGCCGATTGCGCGCTCGATCAGTCCCTCGCCGGTGGCGATGTCCCAGCGATAGGCCAGTCGCGTCACCCGACCCGAGGCGAGCGCCAGGCGCACGGAGGAGAAGTCGAGCCGGTTCGAAATGTCCTCCAGTCGCACGGTGTCGCGCGACCCAGCAAGCATCAAAGTGCGGGACTCCTTCACGAATCCCAAGTCACTCGAGTAGATAGAGAGCGCAGGGCCGGCCTGAGCGGCGGACGCGGCGAGCATCACGACCGCGATGAGCGCGGCGGTGGGGCGGGAGCGGATCATCTGGGAACCTCCGTGAGGGAATATGGGCATCCTGACTGCAGCCTACCTACGCCCTCCCGGCAATGCTATTCCACCTTGACCGCTGCCCGGCCCATCAAAGCCGGGCGGCGTAGGTCCGAACCTCATAGTGCTCCGCGATACACGCGAGCACGCGATCCAGCTTGGCAATCTTGTCGGCAAGCGGGATGTCCATGCCAGGATGCTTCGCCAGGCGCGCATCGATCGAATCGTCGACCAATCCCATGGCGTCCACCGCGTGCAGGACATAGCTCAACGACTCTCCGCGGCGTGCGAAGCTCGCGACCCGTTCGAGGAATGCCTTCTCCTCGCCGAAGTAGGCGAGGGTGTGATAGACGGGCATGCGTAGCCCGGGCATGACGCTGACGGGGAATTGCATGATCTCCGCGCCACCAGCGCGCCAACGATACGGCTGTCGCTTCCATGTGAACGGCACAGGTGACATCGCCATCACCGCGGCAGGATCGCTGCTCTTGAACGCCAACATGAGGCGCGCCGGCAAAAGGAACGGCGTGGGATATGCCGAGGCATCGTACCGGTAGCCCGCCTCTGCCAAGCGTGGCACCACGCTATCGTTCATGTCGAAGTTGGGCGCCCTGAAGCCGACGACCTCGTTCCCACTCGCGGCCTCGAGGGCACTCTTGGAATCCGCTAACTCGCGCCGCTGATCGGCGACCGGCAGACCCGCGAACCGGATCGGATGTGACCAAGTATGGCTCGCGATCTCATGACCCGCTTCGGCCGCCCTTCGCAGCAGGGGCGCGTGCGCCCCGGCATCCCGACCAACGCAGAACAAGGTCGCGGGGACGCGGGCACGAGCGAACGCCTCGATCAAGCGAGGAAGGCCACGCGTATGGGCGAGCGGATCCGCGGATAGGCCAACGAAACCGTAACCCACTAAATGCAGGTCGACGGGATCCACATCCACGCTGATCGTGGCGAGCGGTGGGCTCATGGTCTTGCGCGATCTCCAGAATGTGTCGCATAGGAATCCGATGGCACCACCCGTTCACCCAGCCAGTACAGGTGCAGTGTACCCAGCTCGCGGCCATTCTCCAGTATCCGCTCCTCTCCCACTTGCAGGGAGTCGAGGAATGCGGGCGGGGTCAACCGGGCGACTCCGGGTTGCGAGATCCACGCCACCCATCGCGCGCCCACCCCTTGGAGCCTTGCAAGGAGTGCTGGCGTCAGGTGCTCGGCCTTGAGCGCGAAGCCCATCCGGTCGGCGCGGCTGAGCAAGCGCGGGTCGGAAAAATCGGAGCTGTGGTCCACGACCACCACGAGCTCGGTCGCGGGGACGCGATGCTGGATGGCACTGCCGGCCCGGATGCGCAGCGTGTCGACGCGATACCAGTTCAGGCGCATCGGCGTTGTGATCGCGATGAGCGGGAACGCCAGCATCGCTGCTCCCACCCACGGAAGCATGCGCCGGGTGCGCGCCCACTGGAGGATGCTCGAGCCCCCAAGCGCGATGAGCAGCGCTGCCGGCGCAAGTACGGGAACCTCGGTGTACTCGAGCCCGATCTCGATGGGCAGGTAGAGAAGGGTGAAGAACCCGAAGCCGGCCATCCAGACCCATGCCTGCACGACCGGCCCCGGCGCGTGCTGGTGCACGCCCGGCGTCGAGGCGGAGCCTGGGGAGTACTCCGGTCCGCGCCAGCCCAGGGTGAACGACGTCAGGATCAGCCCCGGCGCAGTGAATACATGGACCACCAGTCGGCGTCCCAAGCGCATCAAGTCATTCCGCTCCACCAAGTGGGGAAACTGCCGGGCATAATACCACCATGGGTCGATCTCTTTATAGAAGCCGGGCATCCAGTTCCAGTCCGGAGCGGCCGCGTTCACCGCGTTCATCTGCAGGCGCCACCACGCGAACCCGAGCGAGGTGGCGGACAGGACCAGCCCTGCCCGCATCCACACGGCAGCCCGCCGCGAGGTGAGGAGCGAGAGCAGGAACGGAAACATCACCGGCACCAGATACGGAACTTTGATCCAGGAGGTGAGCACACCGCAGGCGGCGGCGATCGCCACGTGCGTCAACGCGCGGCCGCGCATGGCCAATAGCCCGTGATACAAGAATCCAATGGCGAAGGCTTGCGCTGCGAAATCAATCGTGGCCGCGCGCGAGTAATACTGGCCAAGCGGCAGGAGCAGGTATGCGAATGTAGTGAATCGAGCAGTCGATTCATCCGCCAGCTCGCGCACCAGTCGATGCAACCAATAGAGCGAGAGCGTGAAGAATGTCAGGGCGACGACGCGATCCCAGAGGGGATCGAACCCAAAGGCGCGATGCAGGAACGCTGCAAGGGCCTGAGGCAGGGGGAACTCGAAGATCATGTGCCGATACGATCCCAGCCAGCTTACCGAGGGATGCAATAGATCGATGCCATGTCGGGCGAACTCGCGCGATCCGCTCACGGTGTTGCACTGCCGCAGCGAGTTCGGATCGTCGACCGGCCCGCCCAGATGCACGAACCTGAGCGCCATCAACAGCACGACCAACGCCGGGAAGACCCAGGCAGCGGTGACACGTGCGCGATGTGGTAGAGGCCGCTCGCTCAAGTCGGGGCTCCGTCAGGATTTTTGAAGAACGCCGCTCCCTTGTTCGCCTGCGCATCCCCCCTGGTTGCGGGGAGATGCTTGCCCGGCCTAGACTCCGCGACGAACTCACTGAATGACAGGTCGAGCACTTGTGCGCCGTCCAATCGCTGGGCTCTACTTCCCCACACCGCGACCCGGGGGCTCCCCACTCATGCCCAAGCACGCTGCCATCATCGGTGGTGGGATTTCGGGATTGGCCGCCGCCCTGGCTATCTCGGATATCGGCCACCACGTCACACTTTTTGAGGGTGATGACGACCTCGGAGGGCTGGGTACAACCTTCCCATGGCGCGACACCCATCTTGAGAAGTTCTATCATTGCGTCTTGCCTGATGATTTCGCCCTCATGCAGCGAATCCGGGCTCTGGGGCTGGACTCCTCCATGCTGTGGCGCGAGACCGCGATGGGGTTCATGTACCAGAAGCGCATCTGGCCCATGAACACGGCCAAGGACATCCTGACGTTCGGCCCCCTCAGCATCCCTGAACGGCTTCGCATGGGTCTCATGGGCGTGCGAGCGCGTTTCAACGGGCTATCGCCCCGACTCGATGACATCACCGCTGAGCAGTGGATCCGCGGCATGGTGGGCGACCGGTGTTTCGAAGTGCTCTGGAAACCGCTGCTGTCAGCCAAGATCGGCGACCACTATCCCGCGCTCCCGGCGCTGTGGTTGTCGAGTCGCATGAACCGTGAAAAGAGCACGGGGCCCGAGAAGAAGGGCTGCTTGAGCGGTGGATATCGGACACTCATCGACGCCTTCGCGACGCGACTGCGCGAGCGGGGCACGCAGTTGCGGCTGGGAACGCGGGTGGTCGCGATCGAGGCCGAAGGCGACGGTATGGCGGTGAACATCGAAGGAGGCGGGCGTGAAACCTGCGACTATGTGGTGTGCACGTCGCCCCTGGGCGCGTTCCAGCGCATGACCCGCTCGCTCGCGCTGCCCAACTCGCTCTCGGATCTGAAACTCGACTACCAAGGGGTCGTGAGCGCCCTGTTCCTCACTGAAAAGCCGCTCACGCACTACTACTGGATGCCGTGGGTGGACTCGGGCGCCACGTCGCAGGGCGTGATCGAGATGAGCAACCTGGTACCGCTCACAAGGTCGCAAGGCCTGCATGTGAACTACTTGGTGAACTACACGCACCGCGACAGCGAACTATTCCAGTTGCCGGATGACCAACTCGTGGCCCGTTATCGCCAGGACATGGAGCGCCTGTTTCCCGAAGTGGCGAAAGGCATCGTCGAAACGCATGTTTTCCGCGCTCCGTTCGTCGAGCCGATCTGGACCACGGGGTACAGCCAGCGTCGGCCGCCGACCAGCGTCATCCCGGGCAAGCTTTATCTCGCCTGCACCGCGCAGGTTTATCCTCGCGTCAACTCGTGGAACTCATGTTGTGATGTGGTCGACGGGATGATGCTACAGGTCATCGCGGAGACTTCCGCGGCGAAGCCGGAGGCGATCCGATGATCTGGGTCGTCTTCCCCGCCTGGAACGAGGAGAAGGTCATCCGGCCCACCTTGCTGGCATTGTGGAAGGCCTATCGTGGCTCGGACGAACCCTACACGGCCATCCTCGTCAATGACGGTTCCACGGACCGTACGGTCCAAGAGGCGCAGGGCGCCGTGGCCGACAGCGGCGGCGAATTGAACCTGCAGGTGCTCACGCATGAGGTCAACAAAGGCCTGGGGGCTGGGCTGCGCACCGGCATTTACTGGGTGCTCGACCATGCGCACGACGACGACATCCTGGTCACGCTCGACGCCGACAATACCCATCCGCCCGCGATGATTCCCGAACTCGTGCGCCGCGTGCGCGACGGCGCCGACCTCTCGATCGCGTCGCGTTACCGTGCCGGGGCCGAGGTCCATGGCGTACCGGGTTACCGCCGCGCCTTGTCTGATGTGGCCAGCGTGTTGTTCACGTCGATCTATCCCATCCCCGGAGTGCGCGATTACACTTGTTGCTTCCGGGCCTACCGAGTGCCTCTGCTGCGGCGCGCACGCGCGGTGTATGGCGAACAGCTTTGCACGGCACGCGGATTCGAGGCGGTCATGGACCTACTGCTCCGCCTCGGACCGTTGGGGATGAAGGTCGACGAGGTGGGGTTCAAGCTCGACTATGGCGACCGGGTCGGGCAGAGCAAGATGAAGGTGATGAAAACCATTCGGAGCACGCTCTCCCTCCTGATCCGGCGTCGATGGGAGCGCATCACGCGCTACACGCCCAAGCATATCGCCGAGCTCGAGGCGGCGGGCAGGGCCCGGATGGCAGCGCGGTGAAGGTCGCGATCATCGTCGGGACGCGGCCCGAGATC
Source organism: Candidatus Eiseniibacteriota bacterium (assembly GCA_039917105.1). Lineage (GTDB taxonomy): Bacteria > Eisenbacteria > RBG-16-71-46 > RBG-16-71-46 > RBG-16-71-46 > CAIXRL01. The sequence continues at coordinate 15,478 of JBDSKE010000182.1, forward strand.
ATCAAGATGGCCCCGATCGTCCGCGCCTGCGCCGAACGCAATGTGCCCTACCTGCTGCTGCACACCGGCCAGCACTACTCCTACGAGATGGACGGGGTGTTCTTCGAGGAGCTGGGCATCCCGACGCCGCACGCGAACCTCGCCGTGGGGTCGGGCTCGCAGGCTTACCAGATCGGCGCGATCATCAGCGGTCTCCTGCCGATCTACGAACGCGAGCAACCGGATTGGGTGCTGGTCGAAGGCGACACCAGTTCGGTGCTCGCGGCCGGTCTGGCGGCGCACAAGCAGGGGCTGAAGGTCGGCCATGTCGAGGCGGGGCTTCGCAGTCTTGACCGCACCATGCCCGAGGAGATCAATCGCATCCTGACCGATCAGTTCTCTGATCACCTCTATGCGCCGACCGAGCGCTCCCGCCGGACCTTACTCGCAGAGGGCATGGCCGATGAGCGGATCTTCGTGACCGGCAACACCGTCGTGGATGAATTGCTGCTGCAACGCCCGCGCGCCGAGGCGCTCGCAGTGCCGGCGCGCTTCGGCGTCACCCCCGGAGGCTATGCGCTGGCCACCGTGCATCGCGCCGAGAACACCAACGATGAAGTCCGACTGCGCGGCATCGTGGGTGGCCTCTCCGATGTAGCGCGTGACCAGAAGTTCGGAGTGCTGTGCGCCGTGCACCCGCGTACGACCGCCCGCATGGCGGCGCTCGGACTGGAGTGGGGTGAAGGCGTCCGAGCATTGCCACCATTGCCGTATCTGGATTTCCTCGGCCTCCATGCTGAAGCGGCGCTCACCCTCACCGACAGCGGCGGCCTACAGGAAGAGGCATGCTGCCTGGGCGTACCCGCCGTGACTCTGCGGGACAACACCGAACGCCCCGAGTCGGTGGAAGCTGGCGCGAACATGCTGGCCGGCGCCGATCCGGCTCGCATCGTCGAGGCCGCCCGCATCATGCGCTCGCGCCGGGGTGGTTGGGGCAATCCGTTTGGCGACGGGCGGGCCGCTCATCACACGTTGGATGCGCTGCTCGGGGCATGAGCACTCCCGCCCGCATTGGCGCACCTGCCGAGCGGTTGTTGTTCCCCGCCGTGCTGGCGCTGGCGAGCATGCTTCGCCTGTTCGAACTGGGCCGACGCAACCTCTGGACCGATGAGGGCAGCACCTGGACTGCGGCCTCCTTACCGTTGCCGCAGATGCTGGAGCGCTGCATCGTGCGAGACGCCAGTCCACCGCTGTACTACCTGGTCACCGCGTTCTTCCTGCGCGTCGGCGGTGGCAGCGAAGCCGCGCTTCGGTTCAGCTCCGTACTGGCGTCGCTCGCGCTCGTCTGGCTCACCTACCGATTGGCCAGGCTGGCACTTCCTCGCCCGGGAGCGAGCCTCGCCGCGCTGTTCTGCGCGCTGGCACCCTATCAGGTGATGTTCGCCCAGGAAGCCAGAACGTACACATTGGTCGCAGCGTTCAGCGTCTGGGGAACCTATCTATTCGCGCTCGGGATCCTGCAAGCCCGCGCACGGGTGTGGCCGGGGTACGCCAGCGCGGTCGCGCTCAGCCTGTGGACACAGAGCATCGCGCTACTGGCGCTTCCGACGCATGCCCTGGTGGCGGTCATGACGCGCGCCGGCCGTCGACAGTTCAAGCCATGGGCTTTGGCACTCCTGGTCGCGGCCGCCATTTTCGCGCCATGGGCCTACCTGAGTCGCGACTTGGCTCAACACATGGCGCATTCTCATTTCTACATCGAAGAACCAACCCTGATGGGCCTCGTCAAGGTATTGCGTGGCCTGCTGCTCTCGCCGATGCCGATTGTGTCGGCACCCGCAGGCTCGGTGATGCCGGGGCTGGACTTCATGTTCCCACGTCCCGTGGCGTGGGCACTGCTCATCCTGCCGCCAATCACGTTGCTGGTGGCAACGCTGCGGGGAGCATTCGACCACGACTCGCGCGGCGGGCTCACGCGCATCATGTGGTTGGCATGGATCACACCCGTCGTGGCCGTCTTGACGGTCTCGTTTCTGGGGCGGCCATTGCTCCTGCCTCGCTATTTCGTGTTCGCAACCCCATACATCGCCGTGTTGTTCGCGCTCGGGGCCATGTCCTTGATGGAGGCGATCCGTTCGTTCGCAGTCGGACTCCTGGTCCTGGTGCAGTTGCTCGGGCTGGCGCGCTACCACCATGACGCTACCAAGGAGCCTTGGCGCGAAGTGGCGGCCCACATGGAAGCGACCTCGCCCCCAGGTCGCACAGCCGCGTTCGTCGTGTTCGACGCCGACCCACTGCGGTTCTACGAACACCGATACGCGCCGGGGGTGAAGAGCTTCGAGGTCTCGCATCCCACTGAGCCTTTCGGGGCGGAGTACACGGAGTCACAACTGGCGTATCTCGACTCGATGACGCACCAGGAGGCGGCTGGCTACGAGGACGTGTGGGTGCTTGTGCGCAGCCTCAAATCGCCGGTGCGCCACCGCGTGGTGACGCTCGCCCGTCGTGCGGCGGGCGAGGCTCGCGTGCTCGTCGAGGACCGCCGATGGGAGTCGTTCGGCGGACCCGTCATGAGTTGGCACTACGCCAAAGGCGGCATGGCGGCTGTGCCCGATTCGGCGCCCGGCCGCTGATGCGCCGGGCAAGGATCACTCTCGCCGGATCGGAACAGTGAACGGGCCCGTGTCGGCGATGGAATCCGCGGGAATCGGCGCGTAGATTCGGTCGGGGCGCGTGCGGTGCCCCGTGATGCCCGCAAGGCCCTCGGACCATTCCGGGATCTCGCGAATCACGCGATAACCCTCGGCGATGCGGCCCCATATCGGGCCCACTTTCTCCAGAGGTCCATCGGCGACGATGAACGGGCGATCCGGACCCGAACGAAGTTCCTCGACCATTCGGTCGAGGAACTTCGGGTCGCGCAGCAGCAACGAGTTGCCGGGGGCACGCTCGATGTCATCAATCGCGATGAACTGCATGCCGGGGGCCTTGCCCGCGAGCGAGGCATAGAAGCCGTGCGTTGGCACCCAGACCGGCCCGGGCAACTCGCGCAACAACTGGACGAACTGCGCACGCGCTTCGGCTGCGTTCCTGTGGCCCCGCTCCAACCCGATCGAATAGATCAGCGGGATGAACTGGCCTGCGAGCAGCAGGGAGATCGCGACGCTCGCGCGGGCGCCGGCGGAGGGTGACAGGCGAATGAACTCACTCTCCATGCGCGAGAGTGCGATCGGGCCGGCGATGCATAGGGTCATGAACGTGGGCATGAAAACATGCCGCCAAGCATGCGGGTCGAGTGTTGCGAGTAGACCCGTCCCGAGCCCGCCCACCAATACCCAGGTCCATACGCCCGCTCTCCCCTTCCACGGCGGCTCTCCCACCCCGAGCGCGAGCAACGTGGGCACCATGAGTGGCCCCAGGTGCCCGAGCAACCCGTCGCCGATGTACGCCTTGATTCGCAAGCTGCTCAGTTGTGACCAATGCGACGGGATATTCCAAGTATAGAAGTTGAACCACGGGCCCAGCCATAGACTCAGCAGTCCATAGCCGCCCGCGCATCCCACGATCGCAACGGCTGCGAAAGGCAGGAGTCGCCGCCGATCGTTGATGACCAGATGGGTCATCGCGACGAACAGAAACCACATGCCGTGTTGCTTGGTGAAAAAACTCAACACCATGATGGCCGCAGCGAACATGGCGCTGCCCACGCCGTCGCGCCAGCGGAGTATCGTCAGGCCGGCAAGGGCCAAGAACAACATGAGTGAGTCGGGTCGGATCGCATCGAAATGACCGCCGGCAGCCACGCCATAACCCATCAGGTAAATGCCGCCGGCAATCACACCCCAGCCCCTGTCCCGCGCCTCACGGCCGACGTTGTAACCGATCATGCTCGCAACACCCAGCGTGGAGAGATAGGACACCAATCGGCCCGTCCAGAAGTCCACGCCGAAGCAGCGCCCAATCAACGCGACAACCGCCGAGTACAATGGCATGTACGCGAGCGGGACATACTGCGCCGTGGGGGCAACGTACATGGCCTCACCGCGCGCCAGGCGCGCGATCTGATCCATCATCGCGCCTTCGATGAAATCCATCTCAACGGGGTAACGCATGTGGATCAAGCCCAGGGCCACGAACAGCAACCCTCCGGCCACGGCAAGCCCCATCAATCCCAGACGCATGAGACGTGCGAGCATGCAACCTCCGAGTGGGGACTCAGTCGCGGCTGACGCTCAGGGATTCCTGGGCGCGTTTCAACTTCTCGAGGGTCTCCTCGAGTTGCGACAGGCGGGCCTTCTCTTTCTCGACCACTTCGGGCTTGGCCTTGCCCAAAAAATCCTGGTTCCTCAGCTTTTTCTTCACTCCCTCGAGATCGGTGAGCAACCGCTCGGCCTCTCGACTAAGGCGGGCGCGCTCCTCCGCAAGGTCGATGAGCCCGTCCAAGGGCAGGAAGATCTCGGCGCCCTCGACCACGGCACTGGCAGCCACCGGGGGACGTTGACCGTCGCGCGATAGCGTCAGTGTCTCGATTCGCGCAAGTGGCAACAACTGGGTGCGTAGGCGTTCGAGCAGGTCGAGTTGGTCTTCGCGGGCCCGGACCACGACCGGCACCGCGCGCCCGGGCGCGATCTTGGACTCCACACGCAGGTTGCGAATGGCATTGACCACGCTCTGCAGGAATTCCACCTCGCGCTCACTCTGCACATCCAACCAACTCTTCCTCGGCTTGGGCCATGCGGCGGTGGCCAGCGTCTCGCCGTCGTGGGGGATGGCCTGCCACAACTCTTCGCTCACGTGCGGCATGAAGGGGTGCATGAGGCGCAGGATCCCGTCGAGGACCTTCCACGCCACCCAGCGTGCGGTGCGCAGGTCGCCTCGGTCCTCCGGAGTCATGGCGTCGCCCAGGTCGGCCAGCGCCCAGCGCGGCTTGGCCATCTCGAGATACCAGTCGCAGTACTCATTCCAGGCAAAGCTGTACAAGGCATGCGCCGATTCGGCGAAACGGTACGTCTTGAGATTCCGCGTGACATCCTTGGAGGCGTTCGCGAACCGCGACAGGATCCAGCGATCAGCGAGGGTCAGGCGCAGCTGCGGGTCCTTCACCGTCGTCAGGTCCTCATCCCCCTGCCGCATCAGCACGAGCTTGGTGGCGTTCCACATCTTGTTCGCGAAGTACTTGCCCATCTCCAAGCGTTTCTCATCGAACAGCAGATCCTGGCCGGTCGGGGTCTGGACCATGGCAAAGCGCACCGCGTCGGCACCGTACTTCTCCATCATCGCCAGCGGGTCGGGGGAGTTTCCGAGTGACTTGCTCATCTTGCGGCCCTGCGCGTCGCGGACGATGCTGGTGAAGTAGACGTGCGGAAACGGAGTCTCACCGGTGAAGTGATAGCCCGCCATGATCATGCGTGCGACCCAGAAGAAGATGATGTCGCTGCCGGTGACCATCAGGTTATTGGGATAATAGCGTGCCAGATCCGGGGTGTGTTCAGGCCAGCCGAGCGTGGCGAACGGCCATAGCCACGAACTGAACCAGGTGTCGAGCACGTCCTCATCTTGGAGCCAACCCTCACCGGGGGGCGACTCGAGCGACACCACCATCTCGTCACCGCGGTACCACACCGGGATGCGATGGCCCCACCACAGCTGACGCGAGATGCACCAGTCGCGGATGTTCTCGAGCCAGTGCAGGTAGACCTTCTTCCAGCGTGAAGGGAAGAACTTGACCTTCCCCTTCCTGGCGGCCTCGATGGCCGGCGCAGCGAGCGGCGCCATCTTCACGAACCATTGCCACGAGAGATACGGCTCGATGATGGTATCGCAGCGCGAGCAGTGACCGACGCTGTGCGTGTGCGGCTCGACTTTCTCGAGGTAGCCGGCATCCTGGAGCGCCGCAACGATGCGCTTGCGCGCCTCGAAGCGATCGAGTCCACGGAAATCGCCGGCATTGTCGTTCATGACACCGGCTTCATCCATGACGATCAACTCGGGGAGATTCTGGCGCTTGCCCGTCTCGAAATCGTTGGGGTCGTGCGCGGGCGTGATCTTGACCGCGCCCGTGCCGAACTTGGGATCCACCATGTCATCGGCCACGATCGGAAGCTCGCGGCGCACGAGCGGGAGCACCGCCATCTTGCCCACGAGCTTGGCGTAGCGCGTGTCCTCGGGACTCACGGCCACGCCGGTGTCGCCCAGCATGGTCTCGGGACGCGTCGTGGCCACCACGATGTGCTTGTCGCCATCTTTGAGCGGGTATCGGATGTACCAGAGCGAACCCTGCGATTCCTTGTGATCGACTTCTTCGTCGGATAGCGCGGTCATGCATCGCGGACACCAGTTGACGATGTACCGGCCCCGGTAGATCAGGCCCTCCTCGTACAGCTTCTTGAACACATGCAGAACCGCATGCGAATAGCCCTCGTCCAACGTGAATCGTTCTCGCGACCAATCCGGGGTGGTGCCAAGGCGACGTTCCTGCTTGAAGATCAGTCCGCCGTACTGGTCTTTCCAGTCCCAGACCTCCTCGAGGAAGGCTTCACGGCCGAGTTCGTGGCGGGAGCGGCCTTCGGCCCGCAGCTTCTTCTCGACCATGTTCTGGGTGGCGATGCCAGCGTGGTCCATGCCCGGGATGTAGAGCGTCTCGCGCCCCTCCATTCGCGCCCATCGAATGATGAGGTCGCGCACGGATTCGCCAAGCACATGGCCCATCGTGAGCGATCCCGTCACGTTCGGCGGCGGGATGGCGATGACGAATGGGGCTTTTGAACCCGTGCCCTTCTCCAGCCCGGTCGCTCGGGGCGAGAACACGCCGTGTTGCTCCCAGAACGCGTAACGCACGGCTTCGATCCGACCGGGATCATATGGGGATGCGAGCGCCTCGGGATTGCCGGGCCGCATGAGGGCTCCTTATGAAGAGTGGGAAGATGGGCGGCGACCCAGCGTCGCGCCGAAGGGCCCCGACGAGTGTCAGGACGGCGCGCCAGCCTTTGTTGGAATGAGGCCGGGGACGCTACCGGAGCGGGCGAAGCGGGGTCAAACCGGCTAACCTGCCGCCATGTCGCCCTCGATCCGATTCGGACCCTCCCGCCTGCTCGGACTCCTGTTGCTCCTGATCACATTCGCACCGGTCAGGGGCGCCCTGGCTGCGTCTTCGGAATACCTCTCGGTCACGGATCCACTGCAGCGCGAGTTTCGAATCCTCGAACTGTACTCCACCTGGCCGCAGGGCATGGTGACGCTCCCCACGACGGGCACGTTGCCCCTTCGACGCAACGCGCTGACGCACGCAGGCGAATCGTTCGGGGCTTCGGCATCGCCGCGACTCATCTCAGTGACACGCATCGAGCGTGACCTCTCTCGCGGCTCGCTGGAGCCATGGAAGGGCGCGACCCCTCGCGCATGGCAGTACCGCGAGGGCGAGCGTGAGCGCCTCGAACTCTCGCTCGGTCTTGAGGGCGAGGGTGAACTGAGTTCTCCCTTGCGTGATTCGCACCTGCGCTGGGCCGATGGCTCGGGCGCCCATGTGCGCATCGCTGCACAGGTAGAGCGTTGGCTCGCCTACTCGCACCTGTGGGCGGGACAACTGCACGGGGCCGAGCGGTTCACCGATGCACTTGCCAAGGGCACCGACGTCGCGCTGCAGACCGAGGAGAGCTACCTCGCATACGACGGCGGCGCTCGCTCCGGCCTGATGTTCGGGCGGAACCGCTGGCACTGGGGGCCGGGAGATGAAGGCTCGCTCCTGATCTCCCGCACGAGCGCACCGATGTCGGGCCTGATGCTGCATCTTCGCTTCGAATCGCTGCGCCTGGACGCGACGGCCCTTCATGCCACGCTCGAAGCCGGCAGTGGTGAGCAGTTGGCGGCGCATCGGCTCGAGTGGCAGGTGCGAGATGGATTGCGACTCGGCGCGACCGAGACCGCGCGCTACCGCTCGAGCGGGTATCAGGGTGCCTACTTGGTCAGTGTGATCCCGTTCACGCTTGTCCAGCGTCTGCTCGACCAGGATGCGGGCGTCGACACCACTGGCGCGCTGCGCAACAACATCCTGTTGGGATTGGACGCAGCGTGGCGGGTGGCGGACGGCACCCGCGTTTATGGCGAGTTGCTGATCGACGATCTGCATGCTGAATCCGGGGACATCCCGAACAAACTCGGCTATCAGGTGGGCGCGGAAGGTGTGGGGGACCTGCAAGGCACGCGCCTGAGCTGGGGCAGCGAGTGGACGCGCTTGTCGCGCTTTGTTTACACCTCTTTCTATGGTCGCGTTCATGCTGCACAGGGGGCGCCGATCGGATTCCCCACCGGTCCCGACTCGGAACGCCTGCGCGTGCGGGTGGCCTGGGACCCCAACCCGGATTGGCAAGTGGGTTTCGCCGCGGCTCGCACCACGCGCGGACAGAGTACGCTGGCCGATGCCTTTATCCCGGGCTCAGCGGTGCCCGGGACCTGGACTTTCGCGGGAACGCCCGAACGCTCGCGCCGGGTGGACGGCCTGATCCGGTGGTGGCCAGCGAGCGGAGTCGATGTCTCGGCGAGAATCGCGCGCACATGGCGGACCGGCGCCGAACACGTGGCAGGGAGAAGCGATGCACGCTGGGATGTGGGAGTGGCCGCTCGCCTGACGCGCTAGTGGCCCTTCCCGGCACGCTCGTCACTGCGAGGGTGGCGCCAGGAGATGAATCGAGTCCATCCTGTGCTGTTCGCTGCTGCCAGGCTGCACGCCCGCCTTCTGGACGATCGGAAAAGCCAAGGAGAACTCGCCGTGACTCATATCCGACTTTCTTTCTTAGCGCTCATGGTTCTCCTCGTCTCTGCGCGTGCGCAAGCGGCCCCGGTGATGGGCTTCGATCGCGCCGACCTCGATACTACTTGCGCGCCATGCAAGGATTTCTACCAGTTCGCCAACGGTGGCTGGGTCGGCCGGAACTCGATCCCACCGGCCCAATCCTCCTGGGGCAGCTTCAACATCCTCGCGGAGCGGAACCTGGTGAACTTGCGCGACATCCTCGAGCGCGCGGCCAATGACCGGTCGGCGAAGCCCGGATCGGATAATCGCCGTATCGGCGATTACCACCGCGCCTGCATGGATTCGCTGGCTGCTGAAGCGGCGGGAGCTTCACCCATGCAGCCGATGCTCGTGGCGATCGACGGTGTCCGCAACCCACGCGATGTGGCCAGGCAAATTGGTTGGGTGCACGCGCATGGCCTGCGGGGCGGCTTCAGCTTGGGTGCCGGGCCCGATGCCAAACGCAGTGACTTGACCATTGCAAATGCCGGTCAGGGCGGTTTGGGGTTGCCGGACCGCGACTACTACACCAAGACCGACTCCGCCTCGGCGGGGATGCGCGCAGAGTACTTGGCTCATATCGAGCGCAGCCTCGGCCTATTGGGCCGTAAGGACGCAGCAATAGAGGCGCAGCAGGTGATGGCGATCGAGACTGCACTGGCGAAGGCTTCGATGACCAACGTGCAGCGCCGCGATCCCAACGCCACTTACCACAAGGTGCCGCTCGATACACTCAAAGCCTGGACCCCTGAGTTCGACTGGGCGACTTACTTCATTGCACGTGGGATGAAGGCGCCGGACTCGGTGAATGTGGGGCAGCCGGACTTCATGCGGGCATTCTCGGCATTGTTGGCCACCACCTCTGCTGCGGATTGGCAGTCCTACCTGCGCTGGGGCGTCGTGGACCAGTCCGCCTCGACGCTGTCGGAGAAGTTCGTCCAAGAGGATTTCCGATTCCGCCAGAAACAGACCGGTGCGCGCGAGATCCAGCCGCGCTGGAAGCGCTGCCTGCAAGCAGTGGATCAGGACCTCGGCGACTTGCTCGGGCAGGTATATGTGCGCGAGCGGTTCACCCCGCAGGCACGGGCGCGGGCGCTGAAGTTGGTGAGGAACCTCGAAGCGGCATTGGGCGAACGCATCGTCGCACTGGATTGGATGAGCGAGGCCACCAAGGCCGCAGCCCGGGTGAAGCTCGACGCGTTCGCGAATCGGATCGGCTATCCCGACAAGTTCCGGACCTACGACGGCGTCGAAGTGCGGCGCGATTCCTGGACGGCCAATCGCATGCATGCGCGCAGGGCCGAGGTGAAGCGCCGAATCGACAAGATCGGCCAGCCGGTGGACAAGGGCGAATGGGGGATGACGCCTCCGACGGTGAACGCGTTCTACTCGCCCTCATTCAATAGCATCAACTTTCCCGCCGGCATCCTACAGCCGCCATTTTACGACCCCGAGTGGGATGACGCGCTCAACTACGGCGCAATCGGTGCGGTCATCGGGCATGAGATGACACATGGCTTCGACGACCAGGGCCGCCAGTTCGACTCTGCAGGCAACCTCCGCGACTGGTGGACAGCCCAGGACGCGGCTCAGTACAAGGAGCGCGCGACCAAAGTCGCCGAGCAGTTCGAGCAATACACGGTCGCCGGAGGCTTACACGTCAATGGCCGGCTCACCCTGGGCGAGAACATCGCCGATCTGGGCGGACTGGCTGTGGCCTTTCACGCGCTGCAGAAAGCGCAGGCGGGCAAGCCGGACCCCAAGCTCGACGGCTTCTCGCAGGCGCAGCGATTCTTCCTCTCGTATGCACGCGTCTGGCGTCGGCTCGACCGCGACGAGGCACTCGCCACCATGGTGAAGACGAACCCACACTCACCCGCTCGCTTCCGGGTACTGGGACCGCTTTCGAACCTGGACGAGTTCGCAGCCGCATTCGGGTGCAAAGCAGGTGATCCGATGGTGCGCGAGGCCAGTCAACGCGTCCGGATCTGGTAAGGGGAGGCCACCCGTGCACTCTCACTTCCAACCCTTCGCGTTCGCAGCGCTGGTCCTGGCGTTGGCCGGGCCGACCCGAGCGGCCGGACTCCCGGACCCCTCGCATCGCGCTGACCTGGATACGACCTGCGCCCCCTGCCACGATTTCGACCAATACGCCAACGGCGGTTGGAAACAGCGCACCATGCTTCCGCCCGGGTACACGTCCTACGGCGCGTTTGACCAGGTCGCCGACCGGAATGTGATGGTGCTGCGTCGCCTGCTCGAATCAGCTGCTGCCGACCGGCGCGCGAATCCTGACTCGGACCGCGCCAAACTGGGCCGCTATTACGCCACGGCCATGGACTCCTCGCTTGCCGAGTCACGCGGTGTGGGGCCGGTGCAGCCCCTGCTGCATCGGATCGATGCGATCACATCCCAGCGCGACCTCGCGCGCGAGATCGGATGGCTCCAAGGGCATGGAATCGGAGCATTGTTCGGCTTCTTTGCTGCGCAGGATCCCAAGAACAGCGAGGAGGTGATCGCGTTCGCCTCCCAGGGCGGCCTGGGCCTTCCTGATCGCGATTACTACACGCGGCAGGATTCCGCCTCGAAAGCCACTCGCGAAGTGTATCGACGCACGACCGCACGCCTGCTGAGCCTCGCGGGTCGCGCTGACGGGGTCGCTGGCACCGAGGCCGACCAGGTGCTGGCGCTGGAGACGCGGTTGGCGCTGGCGAGCATGACCGGTATGCAAAGGCGGGACCCTCAAGCGGTCTATCACAAGATGCCTTTCGATTCCCTGCGCGCACTCGCCCCGACGTTTGCCTGGGACGACTTCCTCGCGGCCCGAGCGGCGCGGCCGGGCAGCGTGAATGTCACGCAGCCGGTGTTCTTCGCCCGCCTACAGGAACTCGTCGCACAGACTCCGTTGCCCACATGGAGGGCGTATCTGTCGGCGCGCGTGCTTCGCGACGCCGCCCCGCTGCTCTCGAGTCCGTTCGTGGCCGAATGGTTCGCCCTGCGACAAGCGCTGTCGGGCGCCAAGGAGATGCTCCCGCGTTGGAAGCGCATGATCAATGAGACCGACGAATCGTTGGGCGAGATCCTGGGGCGCGAGTATGTGCGTGAGACCTTCACCCCCGCGGATAAGGCGCGCATGTTGGCGATGGTCAAGAACCTCGAGGCCGCGCTGGGGATGCGCATTCAGGCCGCGGAGTGGATGAGCGATTCCACTCGTCGGCAAGCCGCCGGCAAGCTCGCAGCATTCTCGGAGAAGATCGGCTACCCCGACACATGGAAGGATTATGCAAGCGTGAAGGTCGTGCGCGGCGAGCACTACGAGAACCTGCTCGCGGCCCGCGCGTTCGAGGCCACGCGCAACATCACCAAAATCGGCAAACCTGTTCAACGGGGTGAATGGAGCATGACGCCGCCGACCGTGAACGCCTTTTACTCTTCGTCGCTCAACAGCATCAACTTCCCTGCCGGCATCCTGCAACCGCCCTTTTTCGACTCGCAGGCCGACGACGCCACCAACTACGGCGCGATCGGCGCTGTGATCGGCCACGAAATGTCACACGGATTCGACGACCGGGGTCGTCAGTTCGACGCCCGTGGCAACCTGCGCGATTGGTGGACGGCCGGCGATATCGAGCGCTACAAGGCGCGCGCGAAGCAGGTATCGGAGCAGTTCAGCAGCTACACCGTGCTTGATACCTTGCACGTCAACGGCGCGCTGACGCTGGGCGAGAGCATCGCCGATCTGGGCGGACTGGCCGTGGCGTACGCCGCGATGCAGAAGGCCTACGAGGGCAGGCCGCATGGACGGATCGGCGGTTTCACGCCCGAGCAGCGCTTCTTCCTCGGTTGGGCCCACGTGTGGCACGAGATCGCCACGGACGAGGAACTTCGCACGCTCGTGCAGACCGACCCGCACCCGCCGGCGCGCTGGCGCATCAATGGACCGATGTCCAACCTGAAGGAATTCCAGGACGCCTGGGGCTGTAAGCCGGGCGACGCCATGGTGCGGGATGAGGCCGTGCGAGCGAGGATCTGGTAGCGCCAGGTCAGAGTTTCGTGGGCAGCTTGTGGTGGCGCGACCACTCGACCGTTTGACGAAGGCCTTCCGCGAAAGAAACCTTGGGCGTCCAGCCGAGCACGCGAAACGCCCGAGTCGCGTCCAGATAGATCCGCTGGACCTCGCCCGCGCGTGCGGGTTCGTGGATGGCACCTTCATGAAAGCCGATGATCGCCGCCAACTCACGAACGATATCGTTGACGGACGTTCCCACGCCGGTGCCCAGATTGAGCATCTCGCCGCTCGCCATGGTGAGCGCCAGCACATTCCCCTCGACCACATCGTCGACATAGAGGTAGTCGCGCACCGCATTTCCATCACCGAAGATCCGTGGCTGCTGATGTTTCAACATGAGCCCGATGAAGATCGCGTTCACGCCGGCTTCGCCATGGGGATTCTGGCGAGGACCATAGACGTTGGGATATCGGAGCACCGTGTAGTCGAGCCCGTGCAGCAGTTTCCAGATGTACAGGTAGTGTTCCACGGTGTGCTTGCTGGCGCCGTAGGGGGCTTCGGGATTGACCGGATGCTCCTCGGTGGCGGGCAGTTGGCGACCTTCTCCGTAGAGCGCCCCTCCGGTCGATGCATAGATCACCTTGCGAACGCCATGCGTCACACAAGCCTGCAGCAAGCCGATCGAACCCAGAACATTCACGCGGGCGTCCCACACGGGATCCACCACGGACTTTCGGACATCGATCTGGGCGGCATGATGATCCACCACCTCGGGTCGGAAGTCGGCGATCGCTGCATCGACGGCTGCGGCATCGGACAGGTCACCCACGTAGAGCTTGGCCCGTGGATCCACAAACTCCCGGAATCCGCTCGAGAGGTCGTCGAAGACTGCCACCTCGTGGCCCTCGGCGACGAACCGATCCACCACATTCGAACCGATGAATCCAGCGCCGCCGGTCACCAGGATGCGCACGTTTCTCCTCCTTCACTCATGCTCAGGCGCGCAGTTGCTCCGCTGCGCCAGGGTCGCGGCACGCTAGAGCCCTGGCCCCCCCCGCGCAAGCAGGCGGCGAGCGCGGGTCGGCGATTCATGCCGCCCGATGATCGTCGCGATCGGCCATGCGAGCCAGCGCGCGGGAGAATCGTTCCGACAGGGCCTCGAGCCCGTATCGCTCTGCCATTTCGCGGCCATGGGCCTGGAGCTCGGCGATGCCCGGACCCGCTTCGAACACGGCTTCGATTGCTTGACCCAATGCCTCCCCGTCTGCACCGGCGAAGGGCGCCAGTTCGCGCGCCAATAACCAGCCCGCCAGCGGTCCGGCCTCCTCGCCCACCGGTAACAACGGACAACCGCTTGCCAACGCGCGCAGGACCAATCCTGCGCTCACGGCATGATCCCCTGCCACCATCGCAACCGTCGCGGTCTGCAGCCAGGACACTTCAGCCTCGCGCGGCGCAGGTCCGACGAAGTGAACCCGCAGTTCCACGCCCAACTCGCGCGCAAGGGATTCGAGCGGCTCGCGCGGGTGATCGAGAACCACCAGATCGATTTCGTCGCGATCATTCACAGCGAATGCGAAGGCCTCGAGCACCTGTCGGCCCGTTTCGGGCGTGAGCGGCGCGGGCGCGAGTGCAAAAGGTCCATCCCACAACGAGAGTCGCCCGCGCTGCAGACGGCCCAAGTCGAACGTACTCCCTGCGCATGGCTCCAGATCCAGGTCGAGCGGGGGTAACGCGCGTGTACTCATGGCGTGCGGGGCGAAACCAGTGCACCAGTGATACGCCGGCAGCGCCCCCGGCAGTTGTTCGGCCAGTCGATCACTGGCATGCGCACTGGCCCACAGCGCGAGGTCGAAGCGCTTCCCGCGCGCGAATCGTCCGAGCGGCCCCGCGGCGTGATGTGCATGCCAGAGCGTCATGCTGGCATCGCGGCGATTGGAGACGGCGCCGTACTGCAGGTCCTCACCCCGATCGGTATCGAGCACGACCACTTCCACGGTGGCACCGGCGGCACGCAGCGCGCCCGCGCGGAATCGCGCGTCGGCGGGGGCTGCCCCGATAGCGTCCAGATGCTCGACGAGCAGGACGCGCGGCGGTGGAGTCAATCAGGCCTCTTGCGTTGCATCGCGCCGGATCGGCCGTGGCTCGAAGGCCGGGCGCAACGCGCTCCGATCCGTGGAGCGGGTCAATGTCGCAGGGCCACCGGATTTCGGTCAGGAGGAGATGGACTCCAGATCTTCCGTACGGCGGCCCTCGGCCTGCACCCGACGCATCCACGCCAGGAAGCGAAGCCTCTGCCGCACTTGCAAGTCGCAGTCCAGAATCACCGGCTCCGTGGGGACCAGCGCCACCGTCACCTGGGAGGCGGTTGCGGGTGGCGTTTCGTTCCATTGGGACCGCGCCACCGAGGGCTGGAGTTGGGTCACCCGTTCGCTGAGGACTTCGAGGGAGTTTTCAGGGATACCCGCTAGATCCATGGGGCTGAACGCGATACCGAGTCGGCCCGACAGTTCGATTGCGGCTTCGGGCAAGTGCTTCACCGGGTCCGCCCACCAACCCTCCAGGGCTCGTCCGGCCAACGAATCGCCAATGGCCCTGGGGGCGTTTGCGTCGACGGCCAGGATGACCCGGCCGAAGTGTGGCCGGGCATCGTCCAGTCGCTGGCCAAGACGCGGCCAGCCGTCCCCGCGTTGGGAGTTGCCGTGGGCCAACAAATAGAAGCCCGGTCGGCCGCCATATTGGACCAGTCCCAAGACCGGCATGTCCGCCAGCAGACACTCATTCAGGCCCCAGCGAGCCTCACGACCAAAGCGTTCGTGCAATGACAATCGCGGACTTCCGTCCACCACCAACACGCGTTCCCCCCGCGCCAACGAAGGTGCGGACAACTCGAGCGTGGCCCGCGTGATCGCGCTGGGGTTCGGCCCACTCACCAAGTGCAGCCAAGGCCCCGACTCGTGAGGATCGCGCGAGGGCATGAATGCGATCGGGGTGGGTCGGCCGCCCCGACTCATACCTCGCGTGAACACTGCAGCAGAGATCGAACCCGCGGCGCCGAGCAAGGCCCCGATTCCGAGCAGCCGTCCCCAGACATCGGGCAGCGGTACCGCGACCGGCGCATCGGGCGAGGGGGCGGACTCGATCAACTCGGCATAAAGCTCCGGCTGACTTGCGGCCATGCCGAGCAAGCGTTCGGGGATAGCGCTGAGAACCACTTCCTGCTGCAACGGTGTGGCAGGCCCCATGGTGCGAGCGGCGAGCGAGCTGAGTGAATCGGCGCGCTCGAGTTGCCATCTGCGCCATGCTGCTCCGCGTTGCGGGGCCAGTGCCGCGCGTGAAGGCACGCCGCTTGCGAACCACGCGTGTTCCTCGGTGGCCTCCGCCACCAATGCCGACGAGAGTGCGGCGGGATCGTGCGCCCCAGCCGCGAGTTCGAGTTCCTGAAGCCGCTCGAACACGCGCACAGGCGGTTCGAGGTGGTTGAGGCTGGCAGGCCCCGCGTAAGGCGCAGGCAGTTCGCGCGCGGACTCGCGGAGCAACTGTGCGCGTGCGAGCAACATCGAAGCGCACTCGGCGTCGGGCGAGAGTGGCGGGATGGGACCTGCGATCGACTCGCGGCGCCAGCGCTCGATCAGCGTGCTTCGAGCCACCGCCAGTTCGATCACGCCTGCCGCGCGACGCTGCGCCAGCCCGGTCGCCAGTTCACGCACCCCCCCGACGCTGGGTGCACGCACGGCGAGCACCCAGCCTTGCTCGTTGCGGACGAGCGCGGCGCTTTCTCCCGCGCGCGCGGCATGGGGCCATTCTTCCGGCCCGGGCAATGCACCCAACCACGGCAGCCGC
>JBDSKE010000183.1:0-8827 GCA_039917105.1 Candidatus Eiseniibacteriota bacterium
TATGACGTCGGGCCGTTCAACAGTCCGGTCCCGCCGCGACTGTTCGACATCACCGAGCCCCTTGCGCCCGTGGAGCTATTGGGCGCGAACTTCTCCGGGGGCGCGATGTCGTTCGAGGATACACAAGCCGGCGCGCGGCGTTACATGGCGCTGCCGGAATCGCTGATCATGCGCACCGTCATGCCGGCCACGGACATCCTGGGGGCGCCGTTCACCAGCCAGGAGAACCTGCGCGACCAGGCTGAAGCGGCCGAGTATCTGGTGGTCTACTACGATGGGTTCCGCACCGCCGCCGATTCATTGGTGGAGTGGCGTCGGTCGCACTTGCCGCTTGCCGAACGGGCTGGTCCCTACACGACGAAGTCCGTGCCGATCTCGGCGCTCTATGACCAGTTCTCGGGAGGGCGCACCGATCCGGCCGCGATCCGCAACTTCCTGCGGGCCGCCTATTTCAACTGGTCCGTGCGCCCGCGGTTCGTGACTTTCCTCGGGGACGCTTCCTACGACAGCAAGAACATCCGCGCCCGAGCACCTGCGGGTCAGCCCGGAACCCTGGTCCCCACCTATGAGAACCGCTTTGATGAGGGCTTCGGAATCGACCGCCAGTACGCGACCGACGACTGGATCCTCGACATCAACAACAACAACCTCACGACCGCTTCCGAACTGACGCCGGATTTCTACAGTGGGCGCCTGCCGGCCAATGACGCGACCGGAGCATTGCAAGTGGTACGCGACAAGATCCTGTTGTACGAGCGCACCGCGCCGTTTGGTGAGTATCGCAACCAGGTGATGCTGATTGCGGACGATGATGCCCAGGGCGAGGAGTGTGATCCGCTCGGCTGGACGCATGTCCAGCAGACCACGCAACTCGACACCACGAGCACAGCCGCCCACATGGATCGCATCTATGTGTACCTGCACACCTATCCCAGTGGTGCGGGGGCCACCAAGCCAGGCGCGCGCAAGGACATCAAGGATCATCTCAACGCCGGCGTTGCGATGTTCAACTACGTGGGCCACGGCAGTCCGTTCAAGATCAGTGACGAGAGCGTATTCATCGACAGTGACGCCGGCACACTCACGAATGGTCCCCGCATGCCACTGTTCGTCGCCGCGTCGTGCGATGTGGGCAAGTTCAACGACCCGACTGTGCAGAGTCTGGGGGAGCGTCTCGTCATGACCCCCACGGGCGGCTGCATCGGCGTCGTGTCGGCCACCGAACTGGCACTGTCGGGCCAGAACAGCGCGCTCAACCTGTTCATGTACAACGAAATCTTCCGACGCGATGACGTCGTAGTGGGCCCGGATACCCTGAAAGGATTGGGGCAGTACCATATGCCGATCTCCGGGGCGTTGCTCTCGGCGAAGGTCAATGCGGGCACGCTCTCGACGAATAACTCGAAGTATCAACTGATGGGCGACGCCGCCACGCGCCTGAACCTGCCCCGGCTGTGGGCGGATATCGCTGTGACGGACGCCAATGGTCTGCCGGTGACGCAGATGCTACGCGGCCAGACGTTGCAGTTCCGCGGGCGTATCCTGGACCAGCCCGGCGGTTCCGCGTTGCCCTTCGACGGTGTAGCCAACATCCTGATCGAGGATTCCGCCCCGACCGACAATACCGGACGCAACCCCGAGGTCAGTTGTTTCTCGCACTATTACGACGTGGACTATCGCTATCGAGCCGGCACCATCTATCACGGTGACGTCTCGGTCGCCAATGGTGAGTTCGAAGGTAGCTTCGTGGTATCTCTGGACGCGGTCGCGGGCGCCTACGGACGAGTGCGGGCCTATGTGTCGGGCCGTGCACCGGGCGAGGCCGCCGTCACCGACGCTGTGGGCAGCGTCAAGACTCAGGTGTCTCCCGGCAGCGCGCCGGCGGGCGACACCCAGGGACCGCGCATCAATCTGAGCTTTCTGGGCGGGTCCACCTCGGTCCGCCCGGACGCGGTCCTGAGGATCGATCTGTTTGATACGAACGGCATCATGACCACGGGCCATTCCCTGCAGAACTCGATCGTGGTGACGCTCGACGACAACACCACCTCGCGGGTCGATGTGACCACGACATTCCGCTATGCAGCCGACTCCTACCAGTCCGGCACGGCGCGCTTCACGCTCCCGGGTCTTTCGCCAGGTCGGCACAAAGTGAGGGTTGCGGCGGCCGACAACCTCGCGACCGGTATCACCGCCTCCCAACACCGCAGTTTCGCCGAACTCGAGTTCGATGTAGTGGACACTCCGCCTCTTCGCGTCGCGCGAGCGTTCCTGTTCCCGACCCCGACGCACACCAGGGGTGCAGGTTCAGGTGGGGTGTTCGTGGTCGACGCGCCGGGCGACTCGGTCAACACTCTGGTGCGCATCTACACGGTCAGCGGCAAGCTGATCCGGGTACTCAAGGACATGGGCGGATTGGGCCAGGTGCAGATCCCATGGGATGGCCGGGACGCCGAGGGAGAACCTCTGGCCAACGGGACCTACCTCTTCAAGGTCCACGTCAATGTTCGGGAAGCCGATGGCACGGGAAGTGCTCGGCAAAAGGGCGCCGCTGAGGGTCGGTTTGTCATTGTGAATCGCTAGATACTTCTCGTAGGCCATTCTCCTTCGGGTGAATGTGAAAGCTGGAACACCCCCGGGGGTCTCGGTGTAGTATTCATGACCGACTCTCCCGAACCGCCCCGGGGAACCGGACAACCCTTTAGGAGTGAACATGCGCCTCTCTACCACCTGGGTCCTGGCCGCCGCGCTGGGGCTTGTTCTAGCCGGAAACGCCCACGCACAGGGAACCGGTCGTTCTCTCGACATCCAGCCGGGAGCCCGCCAGAACGGCATGGGCGCTGCCGGGGTGGCCTTGGCAGAGGATGCGACCGGAGTGACCTGGTGGAACCCGGCGGGTTTGGGTTTTGTTCAGAAATCGGCTGTCGAGATCACCTACGCTAAACTCGTTCCCGGACTTGCGGACGACGTCAGCTACAACTACGCGACGTTCGTGAAGCCACTCCAGGGTTGGGGCGCGTTCGGCTTGGGATTGGTGTTCCTGTCCTACGGCACCAGTGAAGGCACCGACGGCAGCGGCCAGTCGACCGGCAGCTTCACGTCCAACGAGATCTCGCCCGCGCTGTATTACGGCGCCCGGATCCTGCCCGACCTCTCCGTGGGCGCCTCACTCAAGTACATCCGCATTCAGCTTGCCCCGAATGCCCAATCGGGTGTGGGTTCCACTTTCGGCTTGGATGTCGGTGCTCTGTACAACATTCCGGCTGCCAAACTCAAGCTCGGCGCGAACATCCAGAACCTGGGTCCGAGCGTGACGTTCGTGAATGAGGACCAGCGCTCGCCGCTGTCGCGCAATCTCAAGGTGGGTGCGGCATGGGAAGCCTCCACCAGCAAGGAGTTCCGGTTGCTCGTACTGGCGGACTTCAACCAGTCGCTCGTGACATCCGGCTTTTACACTTACAATGCCGGTGTGGAACTGAAGTACACCGACCAGCTCGCGGGCCGAATCGGCTACTACTACGACCCACTCGGCGATATCCGCGACATCACCTACGGCATCGGACTGGGCTGGAAGGGACTCGCTCTGGACTACGCCAGCATCCCGCAGGCCAAAGGATCGAATCTGCCGAATGTGAACAAGATCACGCTGGGCTACCGCTTCTGATCCCGCCCCCGTGACGATACCTTCCCGCCTCTTCAGGCAATATGCAGTGGTCGCCGCGCTGGCCCTCTGGGCCGGGGCGGCTTCCGCGTCCAGTGGCACGCTGCGGGTGCGATCCGTCACCCCTGCCGCGGCGCTGCACCAACTGCGCGACCACGGCCTGGCGTTGCATCGCGTGGCGATGACGCCCGAAGAAGCTCGAATCGCCGCACTTCGCGCCGAGCGCTCCCGCGCATTGTTACCGCTCAAGCAACTGGTGATGGGCAAGGGGCTACGCATCGATCGCACGCTCCAGGCTTCCCGCCGCACGGGCTGGGTGTCTCGCGCCCCGGTGTCGAATCCGCTGCAACGCACCGCGGCGAGCGCTGCGGCCGCTGGGGCGACACCCCCGGATACGATTCGGATGGCGCTGATCCGCATCGACTTCCTCACCGATCGTGGAGCTGGCGCCTCCTCGGGCGATGGGCATTTCGACCTCTCTGGCCCCGACACGCTGCAGCCCCCCATCGATCGCGCGCCACACGACCGGCGTTTCTATGAAAGGCACGCCGAGGCGCTCGAGCGATACTACGCAGCGCAGAGCTATGGCCGCGCTGTGGTCGAGGTGGACGTGTGGCCCCCGCAGGCGGACAGCGCCTATCACGTGAGCGACATGGCTGACTTCGGCCCTTGGAAGTTCAGTCGCTCGGTGTACCGCGACGCCGTGAAGATGATGCGCACGATGTTCTTCGCGGCCGATTCGCAATCCGCCGCCAAGGGCCAACGCATCCCGTGGGACGCGTACGACCGATTCACCATCATCCACGCAGGTTCCGATCTGCAAAGTGATCTGCGCCAGGATTCGCCTTCGGATATCCCCTCGTTCACCGTGTTCGTTGGCGACACCGACGTGGTGGTATTCCCGGACTCACTCACGCGCGGGCTCGACCGCTGCGCGATCGTGCCCGAGACCATCAATCAGGATGGCTACTTCGGCGCGCTCAATGGCGTGCTCGCACATGAGAACGGTCACAATCTGTTCGGGTTCTCTGATGTGTATGATGTGGAGTCGGGTTACCCGGTGGTGGGGTACTGGTCGCTGATGGACAGCGGCAATCTCGTGGGCTCGCGTGTGCAGCTCGCGGACGGCAGCGAGATTTTCGCGACGGGGTTGCTCCCGCCCAGCATCGACCCCTTTCAGCGTGCATTCCTGGGCGATGGGCTGGTCTTCGCTGTCCCTGCCTGGGGCGAGACCTTGAGCGTGGTCGGCAACGAGCGCAGCCCGCTCATGTTCCAGGTGCCACTGTCGTCGGACGAGTACCTACTCATCGAGAATCGCTTTCTTGCGCCCGCTGACGCGGTGGAACTCGACCAGGACGATTCCACCCGCGTGATCCTCGGCCCCAAGTCCCCGGACCGCTTCGAATACGACGCGCTCCTGCCGGGCGGTGGGATCCTGGTATGGCATGTGGACGCGAGCGTCATCCCATTCGAGACGGCCCTACGGCCCAACTTCGATTACGCGTTCAACTCGAATCCGTTTCGCTTGGGGCTGCAGGTCATCGAAGCCGACGGCCTCGACGACTTGGGTGATGGTGGTTCCCCTTACATCCTTGGCAGCCCGCTCGATCCCTATCAGCGGTCGATCAACCCATCACTGAGCGATACCACGCAGCCGAACCTGCGTCCCAACCAAGGGACGCGACCGCACCTGCGCATCGATTTCCTGGACGACGCCGCCGAGACCATGCGGTTCACCGCAAATCGGACATGGCAACTGGCGGCGTGGCCGGTGGAGGCGAGCTTTCCACCTTTGGGCCCGCAGCTGTTGGCGATCGACGCCGACGGCGACCGGTATCCCGAAGTCTGCTGGGCCGGCGGCGACACGGCTTCGGCGGACAGCGCTGCATTGTTCGCCGTGCGCTTCGACGGCAGTGGTATCAACGCGGGCGGTTTCGCATTCGCGACGCTCGACCGGCGCCCGCGCGAGGTGATGGCCGCCATACTCACAGGGGACCCCGAACTGGGGCAGGGCCCAGCGGTCTTTGCCGTTACGACATATCGATTCGGTTCGGATGACACTCAGGGCGGCCGCGCTTGGATGGTCGATCATCAGGGGAACCCGCTTCCGGGCTGGCCCGTCACGCTCGCATCGCCCGCCAGCACACCGCCGCTGATTGCGGGCGTGTGGCCCTCGATCACCGTGTTCGTCGGGTGCGAGGATGGACGTGTGCGCGGCATTGGTGCAGACGGTACGGTGCGCTTCACCAGTTCGACTGTACTCACGGGGGGGGTGTCGGGTCGGTTGGCATTCGATCTCTCGGGGTTCGTCACGCCGATCATCGGGCCAGCATATCCACAGGGCCTGCTCGCCGCGGGTGGGGCAGGCGGAGAAGTGGCGGTGTTCGATGGTTCGCTTGCTGCCGATGCGTCCTCGTCATGGCCGCACGGCCTAGGCGTCACCGGCATCCAACCCGATTTCCTGTGGCTTCGCTTCACGAACGAAAGCGCGCAGGGTTGTGTGGGAACGCAGCCATCGCTCGTGGTTCGTGCAGTCGATCGCCTATGGGCGTTCTGTGCCGCAGGGCAGCCGCTGCCAGGTTGGGGCCAATCGCTGGGCGACACGCTGGTCGCGGGGCTTGGCGCCGGCGACCCCGACGGCGATGGCTTCCCCGAGGTGCTCATCCAGACTCAGGATTCGCGGCTCGCGTTCATCAACCAGAGCGGACACCCCTCACCTGGCTGGCCGAAGCAGGCGAGTGACGAGCCTTTCCGCACCACATCCCCGCCACTCACCGTGGATCTCGATGGGGACCGCAAGAGCGAGGTGCTCGCGCTCAATGCCAGCGGCGTGCTGGTGGCGCTCAAGTCGAATGGCCGCACTCCCGAAGGATTCCCGCTCGCAACCGGCGCGGGGGCCAAGGGCAGCGCGGTGCTCGCGGACCTCGATCGCGACGGCACCTTCGAGCTCGTCGCACCGGATCGTTTTCGAACTCTTTATGGGTATTCCCTGCCCATCGCCTTGGCAAGCGATCCCACTGCGATCTGGCTCATGTTGGGTGGCGATCCGCAGCGCACCTCCTCGTTGCCCGCGTCACGGACACCGGTACCCTTGGCTTCGGCCCCTGGCCCACTCGAGCGTGGTTCGCTCAAGGCGTTCCCGAACCCGGCACGCAATAGTGTGGTCAAGTTCGCCTACACCTTGAGCGAAGCCGCAGAGGTCCAGTTCTCCATCCTCGACGCCTCGGGCCATGAGGTCGCTTCGTTCGCGCGCTCAGGCCAGCGGGCGGAGAACCTCGAGATCTGGGATCCGGGTGCATTGCCTGCCGGCCTCTACATCGCCCGCCTGCGATTCAATGGTGCGCGTGGCGAGCAGAAGTCCACGGTCTCGCTGGGGTTATTGCGATGAAACGACCCATCGGCTTCGTGTTCGCGCTTGGACTGCTCGCCTTGGCGAGCCCCGCGCGCGCAGACTGGGTGAACTACTCGCGCCTGGCCAACCCCAAGCTGGCCCCGCCCGCAGAATCCGCGCATCTCCTCGCCGCGGCTGATACGCCAATGCTATGGCTCGCGCAACGCGTGATCGACCGCGAGTGGGGCCTCTCTGAGGACTCCACCTATCGCGTGGTCGAGCTGCCGGGCTATCGGTCCGAAGGTTGGGCATTGGCGTTATCGGCGGCGGTTCCCGGAGCCGGGCAACTCTACGTGGGCGAGGGCAGTGGCTGGTGGTACCTGCTCGCGGAAGCGGCAGGGTGGACGGGGCGCCACCTGTCCTATCGCAAGGCGGATCGCTACGCTCGGGACGCAGCCAAGTTCGTGGGCGATCCTTACGACAGCTCGAGCACCTGGTCATTCGCACGTTACCAGTACTATACGGGCGCCGCGACGGATCGTCTCGAAACGCTGTGGAGCGTGGATCGGGATGCATTCTATACTTCGATCGAACGCGATCCCCAGTATCTGGCGGGCTACTCGGGTGCGAAGCCCGAGATCACGTTCCTGTCGTTCCGCGACTTGCGGGACAAGCGTGATCAAACGCTGGTACGCACGAGGTACATCGAGACGGCGCTCATCGTCAATCACTTGTTCGCCGCTTGGGACGCCATGCGCGCCGCCCGCTTCCATAACCTTCCACTCCAGCGCAAGGCCGGCACCCGCCTCAAGCTGGGTGAACGCTGGGGCGATTCGGGGCCGCAATGGCGCGCATCGCTCTTGAGGAACTTCTGATGCTGCGCCGCCTGATAGCGGGATTGGGCATCGTCGCGCTCTGGCCGATCGTGGGTTTTGCGGCTCCGCCAGAGGGCGTCGAACAGTTCATGACGCCCGCAATGGAACAACCCGTGGTGGTGACGCCGCTCACATTCATGGGCTCGAGTATCAGCGGGTTCGGGGAATCCCAGCCCAAGCCCAAGAAGGAGAAGCAGGCGAAGGTGAAGCCCATCCGTCCGGATCGTCCCGCCGGAATGGCGCTCGGACCGGAGCGCGCACGCATCCTATTGCGCTCGTTGACCGTGCCCGGGTGGGGGCAGGCCACCATGGGACATCGTCGCAGTGCGGGCGTGTTCGCGGTGGCAGAAGCCGGCGTGTGGGGTGCATTCAGTGCGTTTCGGATCCAAGAGAACCTGCGCACGCAGAACTACCAGCGCACTGCGCGTTACGGCGCGGGGATCGAGCTCTCGGACCGTGATGAGGAGTTCCTGCGCATCGTGGGTGCATTCGCGAACAGTGACGAATACAACCTGCTCGTGGTCTCACGCGATGCGGCGAACCAATACCTGAGCGATCCCTACAATCCCGATATCGCGGGCTATCGTCAGTACATCGCCGAGCACTCACTGCGGGGGGCGGATGCGTGGTCCTGGGATGGAGTCGACAGCTTCCGGCGCTATAGCGCCCAGCGTAAGGACGCTCAGCGCGCCGCACTGCGTGCCAACACCGCGCTTGGCATCGCCATCGCGAATCGCATCGTGAGCGCCCTGCACGCGATGCGGATCGCAGGCCAGCCGCCGCGTGTAGAAACCCGTTCGTGGCAGCTTGACGTCACGCCCGATCCGCAGGATCCGACCGCGTTCCGCGCAGGGGTGCGCGCGCGCTTCTGACCGCGCCGTGGGAGATGCCATGCGGCGCGCGCTGACACACGGTCTGCTTCTGGCGGCGCTGTTCCTGTGCGCGAGTGAGGCCCACGCC
>JBDSKE010000184.1:0-24255 GCA_039917105.1 Candidatus Eiseniibacteriota bacterium
GGCGCATCGCTCGCCATGACGAGGTCACGACCGCCGCCCGGCCCAAGAAGCGCTCCCGCACGGACAAGCGCGGACAACTCACCAATATCCGCAAGCCCGCCAAGGGCCACGCATGGCGCAAGCCCTATAACCCTGACCTCCTGCCCGAGCGGCGGGGAGAGAGGGGGTGACACTTTCACTGCGGAGTAAGGGTGACAGAATCACTGCGGTGCTACACCCCGCCAAGTGAAAGGGCCGCAGATCGGTTGACCTGCGGCCCAACAACAACATCGACCCTGATCGGCTCACTTCACGAACAGCATCTCGCGATACTTGGGCAACGGCCAGAGGTCATCGTCGACCCACTGTTCAAGGCGGTCCGCGGCTTCCCGCACCTGTGCCATGAGCGGCCGGACATCTGCACCAAGGCGGGCGCAGAGCTTGAGTTCGTCGTGCGTGCCATGGACCTCGGTGAGCAATCGCTGCAACTGGTCCGCGCCGCTCGATACGGCATCGAGGCCTTCCGCGAGGACCTTCACACGGCTCGAATACGCCGTACTCTTGCCACCAGTTGCCTCGAGTACGGCGCGGTGAGCCGCACCCGTCACTGCCATTTGCTTTTCGGCCGCGGGAACGACCTGTGTCGTCAGGATCTCGACCAACGTTTCAGCCTCGAGCGCGACCTGCTTGTTATAACGCTCCAATGAGACATTGATACGAGCTTCGACCTCGAGTTGCGACAGCACGCCTGACTCGACCAAGAACCGGTGGTGCTGTTTCTGGCTCACCGCCGTGATCGCCGCAGGAGTGTCGGCTAGATTCGGCAGCCCGCGTTTGGCAGCCTCCATTTTCCATTCCTCGGAGTAACCATTGCCCTCGAACCGGACCGTGCTGGTCTCCGTGAAGACCTCGCGGAGCAATTCGGCAACGCACTGATCTCGGTGGCCCGGCTTCGCCGCGAGCTTCTTCTGGAGACGTTCCGACATCTCCGCCAACGCCGTCGCAGCGGCCGCATTCAGCACGGCCATGGGAACAGCGCAGTTGGCAGAGGACCCCACCGCACGGAATTCGAACTTGTTGCCGGTGAAGGCGAACGGAGAGGTCCGGTTGCGGTCGGTGTTGTCCTTGGCAAGCGTCGGCAATTTTCCAACGCCCATCTCGAGCACGAAGTGTTCCGGGTCCTTCGCTGCATCCCCGGCGATCGTGCGTTCGATGATCTGCGTGAGTTGCTCCCCGACGAACGCACTGAGGATTGCCGGCGGCGCCTCGTTCGCGCCAAGACGGAGGTCATTGTTGGGCCCCGATACCGACCAGCGTAGTGCCACCGAATGGTCATGGACTGCCTTGAGACAAACGGCCAGGAACGCAAGGAAGCGGAGATTCTGGTGCGGGGTCTTGCCGGGTTCCAATAGGTTCTCCCCCCGATCCGTCGCCATCGACCAGTTGCAGTGCTTGCCACTTCCATTGATGCCACTGAATGGCTTCTCATGGAACAGGCAGACGAAATCATGGCGTAGCGCCACCTTGCGGGCGATGTCCATGCCGAGCACGTTGTGGTCGATTCCCAGGTTCACGTCCTCGAAGATCGGCGCCATCTCGAACTGCATGGGCGCGACTTCGTTGTGACGCGTGCGCACCGGGATGCCCAGGCGGTAGAGTTCGAACTCGAGCTCCTCCATGAAGGCGATCACCCGTGGGGGGATGGTGCCAAAGTAATGGTCCTCGAACTGTTGATGCCGCGGCGAGGGCGCCCCCAGCAGCGTTTTCTCGGTGAGGAGCAGGTCGGTGCGCAGCGCATGGTGCGCCCGATCCACCAAGAAGTACTCCTGCTCCACGCCGAGCGTGGTCGAAACCGCTTTGACATCGACATCGCCAAGCAACTTGAGGAAGGCCACAGCTTTCTTATCCAGCGCCTCGACCGACCGCAGCAATGGCGTCTTGTGGTCGAGACTGTGACCGTGATAGCTGATGTAGACAGACGGAATGCAGAGCGTTGGGCCGTTGACGCTCTCGACCAGGAACATGGGGACGCTGGGATCCCATGCGGTGTACCCCCTCGCCTCGAATGTGCTGCGCATGCCGCCCGAAGGGAAGGAACTGGCGTCGGGTTCGCTCTGCCACAACTGCGAGCCCGAAAGCTTCTCCAGCACGCGCGCCTCCCCCGACATGTTGACGTTGAGGTCGATGAAGGCGTCGTGCTTCTCCGCGGTCAAGCCGGTCATCGGCTGGAACCAGTGGGTGAAGTGAGTGGCGCCATGCGCCACCGCCCATTCACGCGCCGCCGAGGCCACGGTCTCTGCGACTTCTTTAGTGAGGGTCGTGCCGCTCTTGAGGGTCGAGATCAGCGATTGAAAAGCTTCACGCGGCAGCTTCTCGCGCAGCTTGATCAGGTCGAGGACGTGGCGCCCGTAATACGTACTCACCGCAAAGCGGTGGCCGTCGGGCATTCGTGGGGCATCGAACGTGCGGGGCTGGCGACTCATGACCGCGAGGCGCGCCGCATTGCGAGGCGTAGTCATACAGACTCCTGAGTTCTGACCAAGACGAACCGCGTGGATCCGCCGGGATCGGGTGGAGTGTCGAGAATCTGCCGCGAGGCCGAACGCCCCACGACAACTCCAGACATCGGCGACCATGATAGTGGACTGAAGCTGGGAAGTGCCAGAGGCAAAACGCCCCGGGGCTTGCGGAATGCAAGTCTCACGGGGACGAACATCCTTCGGCAGATGCGGTCTAGAACTCCGGACCGATGCTGAAGTGCCATCGCGGCCGCCGCGTATCCTGCATATCGGTGGCCCATGCCACGTCCAACTTCACAGGCAATCCGAGGAGGTAGGTGCGGACTCCCGTACCGAAGCTGAGGTACGGGCTATCCAGCCGACGCTTGCCGTCGGCGCCCAGCTTGGTGAACCGCAGGGGCTCGCCTTTGTCCCATACCATGCCGAAGTCGGTGAACAGCGCGCCGCGGAAGAAGAAATTGCCGATCGGCACGGGCCCGACCAGCCCCAGCTGCTGGATGAATGGGAATCGCAATTCCAGCGTGCCGAGCGCGACGCGCGAACCCAACAGATCGAAGTCGGGAAACCCGCGTAACGTCGAGAATCCTCCGATGCGGAATGTCTGGGGATCCCGTCCATCGCTGTATGCACTCAGGGAGCGCGCCGCAAGGGTATAGCCGCTGGTCAGATCCCAGTACCGGCGGTAGTCGGCCGTCAGGGTCTGGTATTCGAGTCCATTGTCAAAAACCGCGAACGTGGGACTGTACGTGAAGTTGTAGCGCGAGCCATTGACGGGTCCGAAGTACCCGAACAAGGAATTATCCCCCACCAAGCCGATCGAAGGGGACGTGACCGAGCGATACTCCTTGCGGTCACGGAAGAAGTTCCCCACCACGTCCTGTCGGAAGAACTCCCGCTCCACGAACATCTGGGTGAACTGAAGGTCAGCACGACGGAATCGGTCGAATGGGTAGGACACGCCAGCCAACGCTCCGAAGTTCCGCTCCGAGAACAACTGGGCACTGCCAAGTTGTTCGCCCAATGTGGTCACGCGGGACTGGAAGTAATCCTTGAAATGGAAGATCCCGACGCTCCAGTCCCACCGCTTTGGAAGATAGCTGTAGATTGCGAGCGCATTCGTCTCGCTGAGGGAATTCGCGAATACATCCGTCGCCACGAAAAGACTGCGATCGCCCAGGAAATCGCTGAAGTAGACCTGCGTCGAGCCCACGAACCCGTAACCGGAAGCGGCCAAGAAGCCACCGTTGATGGACTCGGGAGCAAGACGGGATCGATAGGGCGCCGCGGCCTGCCCCAGCACGCTGTCCGAGAGGGCGAACGCGCTCCCGTTCTCTCGCAGAGGCGTGAGGGTGGGCAATGATTTGCGTGTGGAGTCCGGCGGAATGCGGACGGGAGCCATTGGGAACGCACCGCCATCCCAAGCGGGCGGCTCCTCCGCGCCGCGCAACGCCAACGGCGGTCGTGGTTCGCGGGGCCGCTGACGCCCCGTGGACAGGGAACTGTCGGGGGTCGACATCGAATCCGGCCACACCGAGGCGAGTGCGCCAGCGCCGGTATCGCGCAACGTGTCGGGTGCCAACGGGAGAGTTGCAGCCGCCATGGTCAGCACCGCACCGGGAGTCTTGCGCCGCATGCGCTGGAGCACCGAGTCCAGCGAGAGCGGCTCCTGCACTGAGAACACATCCCAGCCGAATCGGTTGAAAGCGCAGAACACCATACGGTCGTTCTGACGCGACCAGGACAGGCTGAAGATGCCACCCAGCACATCGGTGAGCTGAGTGACGCTGCTGTCTGCGGGCTCAAACAGGTAGATGTCAGGCTTGCCACCGCGGTCGCTGATGAATGCGAGGCGACGACCATCCGGCGACCAGCTTGGCGCATGATCCTCGCCCGCCGTGTCGAGCAACAGCGAGATACCGCGAGTGGCGATGTCGATTTCATACAGACCCACCCGACCGAAACTGTCCGGAGTACGAATCGGTTGCAACACCACCGGCGCGAGCCGGTCCGACGCGAACACCACGCGCCGCCCGTCCGGCGACCAAGTGGGTTCTTTTTCGTCATACGTATCATTGGTGAGGCGCGAGATCTCGCCGGAACGGGCGTTCACAAGGTACAGGTCGCTGCGACCCTCCTTGAGGCCCGAGACAACGAGCGAGTCCGAAGTCGGTGACCACGCGGGGAAGGCCAGCGACTCGCACCCCAGGTCCCAGCGCTTCAGGATGTGGCCTGTCCGCACGTCGATGACGTACAGGCGGTCGCGGCCGGCGCTCTTGGCGGTGAGGGCGAGCCGGTCGCCCTCCGGCGACCAAGCGATCGACGTGCGAAACGACGGGATAGCCTCGAATTGGGCATTCCGTTCGCCGCGGATGACGCGCTTGATCACGCGGCCATCGAATGCCGACATGAGGTAGATGTCGGTGTACTGCTTGCGGTCGGAGAAATACGCAATGCGATCGCCTTGCGGCGAGATGCAAGGGGCAATGTTGAGGTTGCTCTGATCTCGCCGATGGTCCGTGAGACGCTTTCCGAACTTCTCCGGACGCTCGTAACGCGCCACGGTCGGCCAGTATTGCTTTTGCAGATGCTCTTTCCACTGCTCGTCGAACTTCGTCACGGTGATGTCGTAGGTCCGATGGAATGCGCGATCGAAGTTCCGCATCTGGCGCGCCCGACGCAGCACCTCCCGGAATCGTTCCTCTCCATAGTGGTCAATCAAGTAGCCAATCGCGGATTGGCCCATCTTGTACACCGTGTAGTTACCCGCATTCTCGAGCGGCGGTAGGACGCGGTTGAGGGTGCCGTCCCGGAGGAACATGTCAGCGTTCGGTTCCATGCCACCGAGCGACAGATACTCCGCCATCCCTTCCGCGAACCACAACGGCATCTGGAAGAATCCCTGCCCCGAGAGCAGTGATAGCCCGGTGCCGTTGTAGAGGATGTCGAATTGGAACGCGTGCACCAATTCGTGCACCAGCACATGGCGAAAATCCTCGTAGGACCCGGTGAACGGGATCACGACGCGATCGCGCAACACCTCGGTGAAGCCGCCCGTCGAACCTTCGATGAGTTCGGGCGTGACATTCGTCTGCGAGAAGTCGTTGTGCGATCCATAGAGGATGATGGGGATGCGCTTGCTGAGCGAATGTCCAAGGCGTTGGGTGAATACTTGTTGGGTCTTCTCGGCCAGGTCCATCGTGCGCATCGCCAGGCTGTCCTGCCCCGGATAGAAGTACACCTCGAAGTGATCCGAGGTCAGCGACTTCCAACCATACTCCCGGTACTGGACCTTGTTCTGCCCAAAGTACTGCGCGTGTGCTGCGCCCGGCTGCAACGCCGACGTCACGATCAACGCGGCCACCACGACGAGGAAGCCTCCCCACCGCTGCGACATGCTCGGACCCTCTTTCTCCCGGAGTGTGACGCCCGCCCATGGCACGCCACTTCCCACTCTACACCGGAAGCACTCCCATCGTTCCCGACGAAACCCGGGCTCGACTCAGTACTCCCAGCGCGCTTTCAGGTTCACATTGACATCATTCACCACCTCATTCGCGTTCGGGCCCTGGAGATTGCGGCGCTTCGCGACTTCCGTGGTGAGGAAAATGAAGCGGTTGATGCGATACTCGGCCTCGACATCCCGCTCGAAGATGTCCGCAGCGCCCAGCGGGCCGGTACGGCCGAACCCGGATAACCGTTGCCGGTAACGCACTGCCAGTTGAGGCGTGAGGTAAGTGCCCACTCCGAAAACGAGGTCGCCCGTGCCCTGGAGCAATCCGCCGCGCTCGCGTTCCACATTCCACTCGGTGATCGCCCCGCGGAAGAACTCCGACATGTTCTGGGACAACTGGTTATTGAGCTGTCGGGTCAGGTAATTATCGAGGGGGTCGGTCAGGGAAATGTTGCCACTCCCCCCTTGATCCGAGAACCGCCCGTAAGTGAGTTCCCCCAGAATCTGCCTTTGACCCCAACTGCTCTCCAAGCTGGACAGTGTGATCACCGGTTGGCTCGACCGGCCAGTGATGTGTGCGACGATGGTCTCGAGATCGGCCCCTCCCCCGGTGCGTAAGCCAGCCGTCGCGAGATCGGGCCGGTAAGGCCGTAGCTTCGTCTGAGCCGTCACATCGAGGGTCGGATCGACGCCGCGCTGATTGTCGAAGATGAGATCGGCCTGGGTCACCGTGAAACGATTGCTGAGGAAGTAATAGGTCCCGCGCAGGCTGTGCATCTCGCCATAGATGATGAAGGCGTCTGGCGTCTGCTCCAAGTCGAGGTCAGCACTGAACTCCATGTCCCCGTCGGGCGGATTCCAGCGCAAATTACTCGTCGCGGCCATGTGGATGCGATAAGTCCAATACAGCGGCTGGGTCGTGGCGGCGCGGCGCTGCACTTCACTCTGGTTTGCGAAGTCGAACTCGACCGACCCCTTTTTGACACGCACGTCTCCCGTCACATGCGGCAGACGATCACCATAGACGCGGGAACCATCGGTGACCACGAAGTCGCCATCGAACAACATGGCGTACGTCCCCTCCTCACTGGC
Organism: Candidatus Eiseniibacteriota bacterium; assembly: GCA_039917105.1. Taxonomy (GTDB): domain Bacteria; phylum Eisenbacteria; class RBG-16-71-46; order RBG-16-71-46; family RBG-16-71-46; genus CAIXRL01. Next base: position 7,042 of record JBDSKE010000184.1, read on the forward strand.
CGCGAAGTCACGAAGCTCGAGGTCGAACCGGTAGTTCTCCAAGCCCGCCCCACTGAGGTTCACCTCACCCTTGGAGCGAATCCGCCCCGTGCGCCCTTGGCGTGCACTGAGGGTATCCAGCGAGATCCGCGATTCATTGAAATGCAGGTCGGCATACACCTGTACCAACTCCTCTTCACGATTGATCGGACGGATTGTGCCGTCGCGAATCCGGCCGCCGCCCTGCATCTTGGGCTTCTTCGGCGTCCCTTCCACCGTGGCCAGTAGTTCGAACTGTCCACGTGCTGACTGGATCTGCGGCACGAGCAGGGGCAGCAACTGCAGATCGCCCTTGGGGACCTCGATTCGCCAGGACATGGGCGAGTCCGCAATCACCGGCAGTCGCCCCAGCGCCAACTGCAGGGGCATGCGCCCACGGATCGTGCTCAATACCTCGAGCATCCGGATGCGAGTCTCGGGGACTTCGAGCACCCCATCATGGTAGCGGGCCTGCGTCTCGACGCGCTCCGCACGGTATCCCTGCCACCCGAAACGGTCCGCCGAGGCATCCAGTTCGAGTACGGGCGAAGCAGGGCTGCCTTGGATCTTCAGGGTGCCATCCAACGTCCCACCCCAACCCGCGGCTTGCGGCGCAATCGCTTCGAGGCGCTCAATCGGAAAATGGCTCGCATGGGCTTGCCCTTCCCAGTGTCCCGCGTCCTGCAACCATCGCAACACCGCAGTACCGGTGAGTGAGTCAGGCCAGGGATGCACGGTCCGATCGATCTGGCCAGCGCCACGCAGCGAGCCGCCTCCCAGCTGGTATTGGAAGTCCCGCACCTCCAACCGATGCATCGCGCCACCCAGGGAGAACGACAACGAATCGGCAGCATGGCCTCCGAACGCCGGCTTCGCGCTACGACCTTCAAAGGTCCAGCGCGGGTCTCCGGAACGGCCCGAGACCAACAAGTGTGCATCCGCACGGCCCGCGAGCCCCCAGTCGGAGGGCATTCCGAGTCGGCCCACATCGAGATCGTGGGCCTGCATCGAGAAATCATAATAGCCGCTCGGCGCGGCCCAACGGCCGGTGGCTTCGAGATGTGCCGGTCCGTCATCCACCAGCATGCGCTCGAACACGACGCCATCGCGGTCCCCATGGATGCGCACCGGAGGCTCGGCCGTCCACGCGAATTGTGTACTGGTGGCGCTCGCACTGGTGAGCAACATTCGCCACTGCTCGCGCACCCAAGTCGCGTTACCCGCGAGCGTGAATAACGTGTCCCCCGCGGCAGCTTCAGCTGGACCGAACACCACGGATTGGTCCCCTAATCGAAGCGAGGCATTGGTCGAGTCAAGATGGATGCCGGTGAAAAACCCATCCTCCGCGTGCAGCCGCGCCGTCATATCGGGGACGGGCAGGAGTTTCCCTTGAATGTCGCTCAGGCGCCAATGTGCGAACTGTGCCGCGCTCCAAGTTGTGGACTCACCCTCCAACATGCCAGTCACGAACAGCGCGCCGGCTCGGTTCTCGACCATTCCGGATCCCGCGCGCAGGATTCCGCGCAGACCCGATAACCGTCCGTCCGGCCATTCCTCGAGGGGGAAGTCACGCAAGGTGAACGGTCCGGACCATCGATCCGGTTCCACTCGCGCCCGCAGCGTGAAGACGCCCCCGCGCCGATAACCCACAACGGCGAAGGAATCCCGAGCGACCGGGGGGAAATCCACCCGGACAACGGCGCTGTCCACGACCCAGCCGCTCCACTGCGAGCCTCGCAACCGGGCATCGAGACGCGCGACAGAGAGTTTTCGCGTGTCGACCGAGTAACGGAAGCGACCGTTGAGCTGCCCCGCCGGCCAGCCTCGAAGCCGAAGCGCTTGCCAGTGAGAAGGGTCTGCGCCCTGCGCGTCGCCCCCGATAACCCACCCCTGGGGCGACCAACGCACATTGCCGCGCAGGTTCCCCGCCAGCGACTTCGCATCAAGCGAATCAATCGCGAGTTGATGCCCGTTCCATGAGAATCGCCCCGTGCCCTTGGCCGCGAGGCTGTCCCAAATGACGTTCGTTGAGAATCGCCCTTGCCAGATCGCGCCGTGCTGGACATCGAGGACGATGCGCCCCTCTCCGGGGACTTTGAATGTTTCGTTCGCGAAGACCTTCGCGAGCCACGACCAGCGGACCTGGGTCACATCAGCATGCATCCGTTGCACCGAATCCCGCTTTGCCCACGCCCCATTGGCCCGAAAGACCAAGTGACGCGTGCGGAACTCCTCGAGTCGGAATATCGTGCTGTCCGGGCTGGAGACGAAACGACCGCGCAGGCCCTCCAACTGCGTATCCCATGGGCCATTCTTCCAGCGCAATCTCTCGAGTTCCATCACGGTCGTGGGACCGGTGCTGGCGTTGACATCCAGATCGAACCCCTGGAACACATGCATGGGGCGGGGAGCGTGGATCTGGGCATCAACGAGATGCAGGCGCAGATCCAGTTCACGCGCGGCCCTGGCGGTCCGCGGCGCGGCCATCCACTTCGGGAACCGCCATCCACCGTTGGGGCCCACGTCCAAACGCACCACGGGGCGCACAATCGTCACTTCGATGGGGCCGCGTCCCCCCGTGAGCAGTCCGACGGCGGGATATGACACGCGCATCTCAGGCGCGTCCAACAGCGGCGTGCCGTCCTTGTACTCGAGGTGCGGCGCCAACACCCGCACGCCTGTCAACGGATTGCCCTTCACGTCGCCAATGCGCAATACCACATCGCTCCGGCTTGCCAGCGTCTGATTGAGCACCAATGTGATCTCGCGAGCAACCAACTCGGTCCGATTCATGAAATACAGCGCGACGCTGACAATCGCAAGGACAAGCAGACCGATGATGGATAATACAACGAGCAGCGCGATTTTCCGGACGGTCCAACGGACCGGCTCCGGGACATGTTCGACCACCTCCTCGATCTCCTCACGGATCGCCTCGACGACGCCATGCGGCTCGTGGTGCGGGTCGCTCCCGCGGGGCTCCTCTGGAGGTTGATTATCGGCCATGAGCTAGAAACTAGGTCCGATGGCGAACTGGTACGAGAACGGGACGCCGCGACTATGAGGAAAATCCGACCGATCGCTCCAAGCCAGATCCACGCGCAGCGGGCCGAATGGAAGCACGAGCCGCCCGCCCACTCCATAGGTATAGCGCAGATCGTTCCGTCGCTCGCGCCCGGCCTGCCATGGCAACACCAAGTCCCCTGCCTTGATATATGAAAGTCGGTCCCAGACGTTGCCCGCGTCCAAGAAGACCTCCAGCCCAAAGGGCCCATACAGCGGCACCCGGAACTCGAGGTTCGCCAGCACCATCGCCAGTCCTCCGTCCAGGGGAATGGAGTTCTCCTCGTATCCACGGAGGGAGTTCGGCCCCCCGACGAAGAAACGCTGGGGGCGTGGCACTCGGGCCACCTGCTGATCCGCCGCGTCGGGGGAGAAGTTATTGGCCACATCCCCGAATGGGGAAATCACGCCCCCGATGGCGCGGCTCGCAAGCGTCCAACCGTTGGGCAGCGGTGTGTACCATGTGGAACCGAGCTGCAGTTTGCGGTAACTGCTGGAACCCTTGAGTGGCCCACCCGACAGTTCCATCAATAATGTCTGCATCGAGCCGCGGGAAGCTGCGATACGAGCATCCCGCAGGTCGCGTTCGACCGTGAGGCGAAGGATGTTGGTCCGGTAGCGCGGAACCACCGAGTTCCTCAATTCTTCGCGTGTCGAGTCGGGCAGGTTCGGGTCGAGGATGTCGTAGTCCTGGTGCACGACCGAGTTCTCTTCCGCCAGGGCATAGCGCACGATGCGATTCATCTCGCGGAACAGCGTGAATCGAACGCCGCGGGTATCGGAGTGCAGCACGTAGCGACGGTCCGTGCGGTCGGCAGCGAGGAGGTAGAATGCGGTGGCTTGGCCGGACAAGCGCAGCCCGAGCATCCAAGGTTCCACCAGACTTGCACTGACGCCCGATTTTCGGAACTTCGCTCTGCCATCCACGTCCAACTCGCCATCGGCGATTGCTCGCAGTGCTCGCGTATCCAGATTGCGGTGACCCCATTCGCCCGTGGCGCGGAATCGTTCTGTCGTTCCACTGCCGACGCCGACATCCACCCAGCGGGGCCTGCGTTCGCCCACCCGTAAGGTGAAACCAACCAAGTGCGTTCCGGAGTCGGGCAAAGGCGTGAACTGGACTTGGTTGAACAAGGTGGTCTCGTACAAGCGCTCGATCGAGCGGTCCAACCGACTGCGGCGATAGACATCGCCCGGCTTGACCAGCAGTTCGCGTCGCGCAAGGGACTCCCGCACATGCCCCCCGCCCTGATAACTGATTTCGCCGACTCGGAAGGGCAGGCCCTCCTCGACGTCGTAGGTCACGTCCACGGCTAGTGGGTTCGTGTCATCCCGACGTGCGGAAGCGCGCACGCCCGGCAGGTGCCCGCGCTCCTGATAGAGGTTGCGGATCTTGAGAGTGTCCAGTTGCAGGTACGCTGGATCGAAAGGAACGCCCGGACGCGCCAACAGCGAGCGCTGCAGCTCGCGTTGCGTAAAGGCATGGAGTCCGTTCAGGACCACATTGCGAACGTGCGAGCGCTGCCCCTCCTCGATCACGAACACGACGCGCGCGGCGCCTGGCTGGCTCGTCGGTTCCAGACGCCATACGGCGTGCGCATCCAAATATCCGTAGTGCCGATAAAGGTTCGCAATCGCCGCAGTATCGGAACGCAAATAGTCGAGGCGGAGTGACCGCCGGGGCTTCCAGGGCAGGCGTGAAGGCTTTCGAGTCTTGAGATTGGCCGCCTTGAGCGCCTTGCGCCCCAAGCCCTTCTGGCCTTCGAAGTGGACGCTCGCAATGGCCCGCAGCGGATCGGGCAACTCGCTGGCTCGACCCCCGGGGCTCTGCGCCCATGCGGACGCGACCCCGAGAATCAGGCAGCAGACGAGCGCGCCAACCGCGCTAGCGCGGCGTTGCCTGGGCCGGTGCAACCTTGGTGGTCTCCTGGTGCGCCTGGTCGAGTGCGCGCATGCGGCGGATCGGACGCAGGATGTCCTGCGAGAGGATGAACACGAATAACGTGCCCACCACCACCAGCCCCACCTGTTGGAATCGCAGGTAGGTGCGGCCGGAGATTCCGCGACGACGCACCGCTTCGATCAGAGCCATGGTGATGTGCCCACCGTCCAGGAGCGGCACGGGCAACAGGTTGAATGACATGATCGCAAGATTGATCATGCCCATGAGATTGAGCCAGTAGTCGAAGCCCTTCCTCGCTGCATCGCGCGCCATCTGTGCGATGAACACCGGGCCACCCATCTGTTCCTTCACCTGCCAGAAACGAGTCAGGGTGGTGAATAATCCAGCGTATACTTGCCCCGTCGTGGCGAGGGTCTGCATCGCGCCCGCTTTGACCGCCTCGGAGAAGCCCAGCTTGAAGGTGCTGGTCATGGTGCGCGGCGGTTCGATGCCGATCAGGGCGCGCTGGGCATCCTTGTTCTGCTCGTCCTTCATCGGCGTCACCGTGACGTCGCGCGCCCCACCCGAACGTTGGACATGAAACACCACCCGTTTGCCGGCTTTGCCGTGCAACGCCTCGGACACTTGCGTGAAGCGCTGGATCGCCATCCCATCGATCGCGAGGATGCGATCCCCTTCCTGTAGTCCACCCTGATAGGCCGGCAGACCCGACATGACGGCACCGATCACGGGTGGATTGGCGGGAGGTTCGAGCGTTCGCGCCACCGCCAGCGCTTGCGCGGCCGGCACTTCGAGCTCGAGTGGCGAGCCTGCGCGGCGCAACTCGAACACCAACGCCCGACTTGTGTCGCGCTCACCGAACGCGTCCTCGAGCCCGCGCCAGGTCTTGACGGGCTTTCCCGCGAGCCGCATCACGACATCGCCCTCGCGAAGTCCCGCTTGATAGGCGGCGGTCGAATCCGCGAGCGAACCCATCACATTGGGATAATCGGGCATCGTGATCCCCACCATATATAATGTGCAGAATGTCACGAATGCGAGGACCAGATTGGCGAATGGGCCCGCAATCGCGATGAGAACGCGACCGGGCCAGGGGTGGGTCAGGAATCCCTCGGGACCGCCTTCGGGCATCGTGCCGTCCTCCTCCAGATGGTCGCCTGCCATCTGGACGAAGCCACCGAGCGGTACCCACGAGAAGCAGTAACGCGTTCCCCCGTGCGTGAACCCGATCATCTCCGGGCCCATTCCCAGAGAGAACTTGAGGACAGTCACCCCGCGCGCCTTCGCGGCGAGGAAGTGGCCCAACTCGTGGACAAAGATCACGATGCCGAGCAGCAACAGGCCCGGCAGGATGGTGCTGAGGACCACGGCATCTCCTTGGACAATGGGAAGTAACCTGAAACTACTCTGGCGTCTTCTTGAGCGTCAAGGGCAAGGCGCTGTCAGTTGTGGGGTTATCGGCAAGCTTCCATGGCATCATTGCATGCTTGCATGGCCGCTGCGAAGTCGTGGGCCCATAGTCCGTTCAGTCAGGATACGTTGATACTCGCTCCGACTGCGTTCTGCTGTGACTGAGATGCTGAATGCCTCGACCGCGGTGCGCCCCGCCACGGCCCACCGGTCTCGGAGCGAAGGCTGTGCCAGCGCCTCGATGAGCGCCGTTGCCAGTAGCCCAGGCTGGAGTGAACGGACCAACCGACCCGTCACGCCGTCGTCAATTACCTCGGGAATGCCACCAACTGCGGTCGCCACGATCGGCACCCCGAGAGCTTGGGCATCCAACAGGGAGGTGCACAGACCCTCAAGGTGACTCGACAGGCAGAAGACCGTGAATTGGGTCATGAGGGCCTTGGCATCGGGATGGAAGCCCAACAAGTGCACACGCCCCTCCAGCCCCAACTCCGCCCGCCGCCGTTCAAGTTCAGGCCGACATTCGCCCTCGCCGAGCCAGACCATGTGCGCCATCGGCCTGGCGGCGAACAATGCCGGCGCCGCTTCGAGCAAGAGCGCGTGGTTCTTGTGCGGCGCAAGCGAAGCCACCGTGCCCACGATCTCTGCGCCCCCCGGCAGGTCCAATCGCGCACGCAGGTCGAACGCCGAGTGGGAGGACTCGGCGCGCACCGCAGCCAGGTCGATCCCGCTCGGCACCAGCGCAAGGAGCTTGTCGGGAATACCCGAAGTGCGCATCACCTCCATCACACCGCGGCTGATGCAGAAATACCGATCGACGGGCATGGCGTACTTGATCTGACTGAAAAGGTTCCCTCGCACGCTGAAATCGACTCGTCTCGAAACCACCACTCCCGCGACTCGTGCGAGCCGGGCCGCCGGAACACCCAGCGCGTGGGCGTGCGCGCTATGAAGATGAGCGATATCAGGCGCGAATGCCGCGAGCGTACGGCGTGCTTTCAATATGGCGGGCAGGTCCAACTCGCCGGCGGCGTCCCAAGGAACCACATCGAATGCCTCGGCGTGCGCACGCTCGAACAACGGACCGGCCGGCGCCCATAATCGCTGGACGACCCCACGGGCTCGCAGCTCACGCATCAGGAGGAGCACCTGAGCCTGTCCCCCGCGCCACGTCCGCCCCGTGTCGAGATGCGCGACTCTCATGGCCGGATCTCCGAGATTGCCGATGCAAGTGTCCGGCCCACGGCATCGGGCGTGGCCACCTCGAGGGCGCGCGCACGCGCTCGAGCCCCCATGGCCATGCGCGCGCTCGAATCTCCCAAAAGGCGCATCAGCGCTTGGGCCAACGCGGCTGGATCGCCTCGCGGAACAAGAAGCAAGTGCTCCCCGTCCACAAGCACTTCGCGCACCCCGGCACCATCGCCGCTCACGACCGCGCGCGCCGCAGCCAGCCCCTGATAAAGCTTGTGCGGGATGACTCGACCCGCCTTCTCACCTGCGCCGAATGCCCCCAAAGTGATGTGTGCACCAGCGAATACGCGAGGCGCGTCCTCGTATGCGAGTTTGCCAGTGAATTCCACATTCTCGAGACTGTGGTCGGCGGCCAGGGTGCGCGCCGCGTCGTGATCGATGCCAGTGCCCACCAGCTGCGCGACATATGCGGGCAACGATGAGGCGTGTCGCTCGAGTATGGCCAGCGCCTCCATCACCGTGGGCATGCCGTGCAGCGGCAGGAAACCCCCCACGTAGAGGATGCGCACCGGCCCCTGCGAAGGCGGCGGGGGGACCGCGAAGAAGGCATCTTCTGCGCCCACGAGGACCCGACGCAACTTCGCACGCGGAGCACCGAGTGACTCGAACAATTCACCATGGGCCCACGTGTCACACAGAATCAGGTCCGCGTCAGCAATGCTCCAACGGTCGAGGAAACGGTTCCAACGTGCCTGGCCCGAGGACTTGGCGTGCAGTTTCCAGTCCCCGACCAAGGTGTCGTGCCGCGATACGAGCGGGTCGAACACGATCGGACGCCGGCCATGCAATGCGTGGGCAAGCGGCATGTCCTTGTGCCGGAACTCGGGGACCAACATCACATCGCAGCTCGAAGCCACGCGCGACCATGCGGCGAGCAGTGCTGGATAACGCATCCATACGCGCCGAGACGCGACGCATGCCTCGACCACATCGAGTCCCGCGCGGCGCAGGCCTTGGCGCAGGATGCGATTGCGAGGGTAGAGGGGATCGTACGCCCCAAAACAGCAGACCCGGGTCATCGCCCTTGCCGCGCGCGTCGGGTGCGGTCCCACAGCTCGGCGTACTTGAGGAACACCTGCCAGGCGCCGAGCGAACACACCAACCAGCCCCGCACGCCATCCAGTACGCCAAGCTGCAACACGTACATGCGAACGAATCGCAGTGGCGGCCGCCACACCATATCGAACGCGCCCGTACGCCTGCCAAGGGCGAAGGCCTTTTCGGCGCCCAGCTGGGCGTAGACACGCGGTTTGTCCACGCACTGTTCCCATGTTTCGTAACTCAGGTGGGTGAGCACCAGGTCGGAAGTCACCAGGGTGCGCGCCGGTGTACCGAGCCGTTCATGCACCGGGGCCAGATCGAACTGCGCTCCCTCGCGACGGAAGACGCGCACCAGCGTCTCCCCCTGCCAACCGCAATGACGGATGGGGGCGCCGAGGAAGTGCGTGACACGGTGCAGCGCAATCGCGGCGTGCTCCATGCCGGGTGCGATGAAATGCGCCAAGCGTGCGGAGGCCCCGACTCCAAGGCGTTCATCCGCATCGATCCACAGCACCCACGGCTGCGTGCATTGCTCGAGCGCGAATTGCCGTTGCGGGCCAAACCCGGCGAACACATGGTCGAATACGCGCGCACCCAATCGTTCGGCCACCTGGCGGGTGCACGCATTCCCGCGCGGGTCCCAGACGACGACCACTTCGCTTGCGAAAGCAAGCGTCGGCAGGAGCGCCTCGAGGTGGCCCGCCTCGTCGCGCGCCAACAGCAGCACCGATAATGGCAGCTTAGCGTCCATGACGATCCAGATGGTCCATGACCAATCGTGCGCCCTCCTGGGGCGAAAGGCCGGGCAGGCAGTTCCAATGCGGACATGCCGTGCGGTCGCAACTGCGGCAGGGCAATGCGGTGCGCCAGTAACCATGGATCGCACCGGGCGGGTTCCAGGTGTCCGGATGCGTCGGGCCGAACCACGCGAAACTCGGGACTCCCCAGGCCGCCGCCAGATGCCTTGGTCCGCTGTCCGTTCCCACGACCGCACGGAGTGCGCGGATCACGGCCGCCAACTCCGCCACGTCGCAGGATGGCAGCACGCGCACCCCCGGCACCATTCCTTCGAGCCGTGCCGTCACCTGCTCCTCCCCAGGGCCGGCCAGAATCAGCACGACAAAGCCGGCGCTCATCAAGCGTCGCGCGAGCACCGCGCTATGCGAGAGAGGCCACATTTTGGTTGTCCAACTGCCCGCCGCCACCAATCCGACCGTGTTGGAGGGCTCGGTGACGCCAGCGGTCGCCAACAATCGGCGCGCTTCGAGCACAGATGATTCGTTCACGGCGAGTTCCGGGGTCAGCGTTGTCGTCGCCCCTCCCGCCGCGAGTGCCAAGCGCACATGCACCGCGCTGGCGTGCTCGCGGTGATCTTCGCCAAAGCGGATCTCGCGCGGGACCGTGGTCGTGTACAAGTGTTTGCGGCCACGCAGCTCGTACCCGAACACAGACCGAGCCCCGCTGGCCCGTGCAATCACGGCGCTGCGAATATTCCCGAAGAAGTCCACCGCAGTGCGCACCCGCCGTCGCCGCAACCCAGCGACGATGTCACGGGTTGAGACATTCGTGCGTTCGATTCGCCAGACGTGTTTCACCCACGGCAGACCCTCGACCAACGGTGCGAAGCGGGCATCCGTCACGACATGCAGGTCGGCATCCGGTGCTCCCAGGGCGAGCGAACGGAACGCGGGCGTGGCGAGCACGACGTCACCCATCGCCCGCGGGCGAATGGCGACAACGACATCGTTCACAATGCGACCACTTCCTCGCGCGCCGCGGCGCGGGCCCACGCATCCACTTCATGTAACTGCTCAAGCGACTCGACCGCCGAGCCAGCATGACGAGTGAGCACCCGGTCCAACACATCGGGCAGCCGGCCCAGAGGGATGGCGCCATCCAGAAAAGCAGCCACCGCGACTTCGTCCGCCGCATTCAGCACGCATGGAGCAGTCCCTCCGATGCGACCCGCCGCGAGTGCACAGGCATAGGCCGGAAACCGCGCCGGCTCGATCTCCTCGAAAGTCAGGGCGGCCAGCTTGGTCACGGGCAATGGCTGGACCGCTTGTCCCCACCGTTCAGGCCACGACAACGCCAGTTGGATGGGAAGCCGCATGTCGGCGGAAGCGATCTGCGCGATGAGCGACCCGTCGCGAAAAGTCGCGATGGCGTGGACCACGGCCTGCGGATGGATCACCGCATCGAGTTGTTCATAGGGCAGATCAAACAGCCAATGCGCCTCGAGGATCTCAAGGCCCTTGTTGAAGAGCGTTGCGGAATCCGTGGTGATCCGCGGGCCCATCGCCCACACCGGATGTCGCAACACTTCTTGCGGTGTGGCGCGCCGCCAGTCCGGGTGCTGGCGGAGCGGGCCACCGGAAGCGGTCAGCGTCAGGCGCGCCACCTCGTGCGCGGGCCGGCCGAGCAGGATCTGAAGCGCGGCGCTGTGCTCGCTGTCCACCGGAATCAGTTCGCCGCCGCCTCGAGCGAGCGCGGCCCTCACAAGCGGCCCGCCCACCACCAGTGTCTCCTTGTTGGCCAAGGCCAACCGGGCTCCGCGCTCGAGCGCAGCGATCGAGGCGGCTAGGCCCGCCGAGCCAACGATGCCGTTGACGACGAGGTCGGCGCCACAGGAGCCGGTGATGCGCGCACTCGCACCTGGACCCACGTCGACCTCTGCGCGGGGAGCCGCCGCCTGGAGAGCCGCGCGAGCGCCGGCCGGATCCGAGGCATGCTCGAGGCCGATGAACGCTGGCTGCCAGCGCTGCGCCTGTTGGCATAAACGGTCCAACTGGCGCCCGGCGACCAGCGCCGTCACGGTCAGCCGCGCGCATTCGCGAGCAGCCACATCCAGTGTCTGGATGCCGATCGAGCCGGTGGAGCCCAACACCGCCATCGACCTCACGCCGTCCGTGCCTGCGTCGGCACTCATGGCACCTGGAAGACCACGATCTTGAGGTAGTAATACACCAGCGGTGCGCTGAAGTAGAGACTGTCGAAACGGTCCAACACGCCGCCGTGGCCAGGGATCAAATCCGAGGAGTCGTCGCTTGCGCAGTCGCGCTTGAGCAGCGACTCCGCAAGGTCCCCCACCTGCCCGCAGATTCCGACCACCACGCCGAGCAAGACGATGTCGAGCGGACGCAACCATGCCTCGCCACCATGGGGATGCATGAAGGTCACTGCCCCGATCCATGCGCCCAACCCAGCACTCACGAAGCCGCCGATCGAGCCTTCGAGGGTCTTGCGAGGCGAGATGTGCTTCCACGGACGAGTCCGGCCGAACATGCGGCCGAATGCATATGCCCCGGTATCGCAACTCCAAGTGACCAGGAATGCGTACAGCACCAACTTCATACCGTCGGCGTAGTCGAGACCTGCGCGCCATGGGAGTTCGCGCAACAGCACGAAATGCGAAGACAGCCATCCTACATAGAGCACGCCGAATACCGTGACCGCCAGTCCTTCCACGATATTCCTGCCCTCCGCGCGGCGCAGTGCGAATGCCATCAAGAGCAGGAACGCGGCCGTGAACAGGAAGGCGGCGTGAGGTGTGTGCGGTCGGTATGCCAACCCCAGCACTGCGAGCAGCGATGCATGGCCGAGCCAGGCACTCACATGGTGGCCCTTGCCGCGCATCATGCGGTAGAACTCGACCAGCCCGAGCACCGATTGGAGTGCGACGAAACACAGGAACGCAATCCCGCCGGCCTTGGCGAGCAGGATCAACAGCGGCACGAATAGCACACCACTGACGGTGCGCATTCCCAATGCCCATTGCGAGGATTTGGCGACTCGCACCGGTGCGGCCGCCACATCGTCACGACTCACACGCACCTCAGTCGGTTCGACCGAAACGCCGTTCGCGGCCCTGGAAGTCCGCGACGGCTTGGTAAAGGTGCCGGCGCTTGAAATCCGGCCATAGCGTGTCGGTGATCCAGAGTTCCGTATAGGCCAATTGCCAGAGCATGAAGTTCGAGATGCGCAATTCCCCGCTCGTGCGGATGAGCAGGTCCGGGTCCGGCAGGCCAGCCGTGTAGAGGTAGTCCGCCATGACCCCGTCATCGATCTTGGCGGGATCGATGCGCTTTTGGAGTGCATCCTCCACCAAACGACGGACGCCATCCATGATCTCGGCCCGGCCGCTGTAGGACAGCGCGAGGTTGAGCAGCATTCCGTCACTGTCCTTGAGGTACTGCTGAGCGTCGGCGATCTCCTGGAGAACCGACTCGGGGAGGTCGCGCGTCCGGCCAATCACTCGTAGCCGGACGTTGTGGTCGCGCAGATCCTTGCGCTCGGCCCGCAGGGTCTGACGCAGGATGGTCATGAGCGCCGCCACCTCACGAGCGGGACGCTGCCAATTCTCAACGCTGAAGGTGTACAAGGTCAGCACTTCGACGCCAAGGTCGACGCACCCATTGATTGCCTCGCGCACCGAATCACGCCCCGCGCGGTGCCCCATCAGGCGCGGCACCCCACGCGCCTTCGCCCAGCGGCCATTGCCATCCATGATGATGGCCACGTGCCGCGGGATGTTGCCTCGGGCGATGAGTTCTTGGGGAGTGTGCGGCTTGCTGGCCAAGGCGGCTCCGATGAACCGATGTGGGAGTGACCGCAGCGGAGCGGCTGTCGCACCGCCGCGACGAATGGAGGTCAGACCTCCATCACCTCGGCCGTCTTCTTCTTGAGCAACTCATCGATGAGCGTGACGTGCTTGTCGGTGAGCTTCTGGCTCTCGGCCGTGAGGCGCTTTGCCTCATCCTCGGGCAACAGCCCCTTGCCTTCCTGCTCCTTGATCTCCTTGTTCGCCTCGTGCCGGATCTGGCGCATGTGCACACGCCCTTCTTCCGCGAACTTGGCGATCAGCTTGACCAGGTCTTTGCGGCGTTCCTCGGTCAAGGATGGGATCGGGATACGAACGAGGGAACCGTCGTCCGTCGGATTCACGCCCAATTGCGCCTCGACGATTCCCTTGCAGATCGCTTTGATGAGTCCCTTATCCCAAGGCTGCACCACCAGCAGGCGCGGCTCCGGCGCGCTGACCGTTCCCACCTGCACAATCGGTACATGCGAGCCGTAGGCTTCAACTTTAACGGTGTCGAGCAGTGAAGGAGTCGCCTTTCCCGTGCGTACACCGACCATCTCGTGCCGCACGGAATCCAACGCCTTCTTCATGCGCTCTTCAGAATCCTGGATGACCTTATGTTGCATGGCTTCACACCCCCACTCGGGTCCCGACTGCCTCGCCCATCATGATGCGCTTGAGATTCCCCGGCGTCCCGACGTTGAACACGATCAGCGGTAGCCGGTTGTCCATGCTCAGGGAGATTGCGGTCGAGTCCATGACCTCGAGACCGCGGTTCAGGACGTCCATATAGCCGATGCTCGGGTAGAACTCCGCTTTTGGATCCTTCATGGGGTCACGCGAATAGACCCCGTCCACCTTGGTGCCCTTCATGATCACATCTGCGCCGATCTCGACGGCGCGCAACACTGCGGCAGTGTCCGTGGTGAAATACGGATTCCCGGTCCCGGCCGCGAACACGACGACACGCCCCTTCTCGAGGTGTCGCACGGCGCGGCGGCGGATATAGGGCTCGGCGACCTGGTCCATCTTGATCGCCGACAAGACACGCGTGAAAAGCCCGCACTTCTCCAGCGCATGCTGCAACGCGAGGCTGTTGATGACCGTCGCCAGCATCCCCATCTGGTCCGCGCCAACTCGGTCCATCCCCCGGGTGCTACCCGCGATGCCACGGAAGATGTTTCCGCCGCCCAGGACGATGCCGATCTGGACGCCCATCGCATGGACCTCGCGGACTTCTTCGGCGATGCGATGGAGGATCTCGTCCGAGACCCCGTAACCCGCTTCACCCGCGAGGAGTTCTCCGCTCAACTTGAGCAGGATGCGCTGATAGCGCGGGGCCAAGGCGACTACTCCTGGCCCAGAACGAACCGGACGAAACGGCGGACGACAATGTTCTCGCCCGTCTTCATCGAGGTCTCCTTCACCAAGGTGTCGATCGACTTCTTATCGTCCTTGATGAACATCTGCTCCATGAGGCAGACCTCGGCATAGAACTTATTGAGCTTCCCCTCGAGGATCTTCTCCATCATGTTCGCGGGCTTGCCCTCATTGGCGAGCTGCGCGGCATAGATGTCCTTTTCGCGAGCGATCCGCTCGGCCGGCACCTCTTCGCGCCGCGTATACTGCGCGTGCGCCGCCGCGGCCTGCATGGCGAGGTCCTTGCAGAGGTTCTTGAAGTCGTCGGTCCTGGCCACAAAGTCGGTCTCGCAGTTGACCTCGATCAACACCCCGATACGATTGTCGTGGATATACGTATCGACGCGACCCTGGGAGGCAGAGCGGTCCGCACGCTTTTCGGCCTTCGCGATTCCGGACTTACGCAGCTCGTCCACCGCCTTGTCGAGATCGCCGCCCGTCTCGGACAACGCCTTCTTGCACTCCATCATTCCGGCCCCGGTCATATCCCGGAGCTGCTTCACCTGTTCGGCGGAGATCGTTGCAGTCATTCGGGGGTCCTCTTCCTCTGATCGAAACGCCCGCCCGCGCACGTGGGCACAGACGGGCGTCCCATGTTTGTGGCATCGAGTTCGTGTCAGGCGCCAGCCGGAGCCGTCTCCAATGTCTCGGGGCCATCGCCACCGAAGGAAACAGTTTCCTGGTCCGCACCCTCAAGGGCCGTCGAGCGAGCGTCCGCAATCGCATCCGCCGCCATTCCGGTGAAGAGCTTGATGGCGCGCAGCGCGTCATCGTTGCCCGGGATGGGGAAATTGATATGCGAAGGATCACAGTTGGTGTCGACGACCCCGACGATTGGGATGCCCAAACGGCTCGCCTCGGCGACCGCAATGGACTCCTTCTTCGTGTCGACGATGAAGACCAATGCGGGCAGCCCCGGCATCTCCTTGATTCCCGAGAATGTGAACTCCAGACGCGTCCGTTCGCGGTTGAGACGCGACACTTCCTTCTTGGCGAGCTTCTCGAAGGTCCCGTCGGTTGCCATGCGATCGAGCTCATGCAGACGCTTGATGCTCGTACGAATGGTCTTGAAGTTGGTGAGCATGCCACCCAGCCAGCGTTCGGTCACGTAGTACTGACCGGAACGCTTCGCGTCCTCTTGGACGATCGACTTGGCCTGCTTTTTGGTGCCCACGAACAACACATGGCCGCCCCCGCGGACGACCTTCTGGATCGCGCCACGGGCGTCCTGAATGCATTTCTGAGTCTTCTGCAGGTCGATGATGTAGATGCCGTTGCGCTCCATGAAAATGTATTTCTTCATCTGCGGATTCCACCGACGCGTCTGATGTCCAAAATGGACACCCGCCTCGAGTAGATCCTTCATCGTGATCTCAGCCACGCGTGACCTCCAATGGGGTTCTTCCTCCGCCCCGCGTTGCACTGCGCGCCATCCCGCGTCAGCGGGACCCCGGCGCGTCGAACGGGGCGTGTGAGTTGTCGCGATTATCGCTTGCTGAACTGGAAGCGCTTACGGGCGCCCGGCTGGCCGTACTTCTTGCGCTCCTTCATGCGCGAGTCGCGCGTGAGGTAGCCCTCTCGGCCCAGCAGGCCCTTCAGGGTCTCGTCGTGACGGACAAGGGCACGCGCGATCCCCATTCGGATCGCACCCGCCTGTCCAGTGAGCCCCCCGCCCGCAACACGCGCCACCACATCGAATTTCTCCATGAGGTTCGTCGCCTTGAAGGGCGAGTACGCCAGGAGCACAAGGGTATCGCGCTTGAGATAGTCGATCGCCTCACGGCCGTTCACAATGTAACGACCAGTGCCCGCAGTCATGCGGACCCGTGCAACCGCTTCTTTCCGTCGGCCCGTCAGGGGCTTGATCGTTGTCGTCGCCATGGTCTCCCCTTTCAGGCCTCGATGTTCCAGGTCTCGGGCTGCTGTGCAGCGTGCGGATGCTCCGCGCCGGCGTATACCTTGAGTTTCTTGTACATGGCATTGCCGAGCTTGGTCTTGGGCATCATGCCGCGCACGGCCTTCTCGATGATCCGTTCCGGGTGCTTTTTGAGCACCTCGGAGATCTTCGTGAAGCTTCCGCCGCCCGGGTACATGGTGTGATGGAAGTACTTCTTCTTCTCCGGCTTGGTGCCGGTCAGCCGCACCTTGTCCGCATTGACCACGATGACATGGTCACCCGTGTCCATGTGCGGAGTGTAGATCGGCTTGTGTTTGCCCTTGAGCACCGTCGCCACTTGCGCGGCGAGGCGTCCGAGGGTCTTGCCCTCGGCGTCGACCAACAACCAGCGGCGCTGGATATCGGTCTCGCGGGCGGAATAGGTCTTCATCCGTCCTCCGGTTCAGCTGCATGCCACAACCGCGTCCGGTCCCGACAGTCGGGGGCCGGAACGGCTGCGAGACGTAGGCTGTGCATGCCCACGTACGTTCAGGAAAGCAACGGAAGATAGCTCCGCGTCGAAAGTTGTGTCAAGCGGACCACCGCGCGCGCAGGCCCGTGAATCAGACGAACTCGGCAAGGATGGCCCGA
>JBDSKE010000185.1:0-6824 GCA_039917105.1 Candidatus Eiseniibacteriota bacterium
CAGGTGGGCGCGGAACTCGCCACCACCGACCCCAAGATGCTGGAGAAACTCTCGCGCGTGGCCGATGAAGATATCGCCGGGCTCGAGCGCCACATCGACCGTCTCGAACAGGAACTCGAACCCCTCACGCGGTTCATCCTGCCGAGCGGCACGTCGCTCGCCGCACAGTTTCACCTGGCGCGTACGGTCTGCCGGCGCGCCGAGCGTCGCGTGACGGCGCTGGCCGAACACGATTCCGTGGATGCACGGGTTGTGCGTTACCTGAACCGTCTTGCCGACCTGTTGTTCGTGATGGCGCGCTGGAGCAATGCGCGCGCCGGGGTGGCAGAAACGATGTGGCCGCGCTGAAGTAGCGCACCAACTTCCTCACGGAGGAGCTTTGATCCACCGGACGCAGGACGCCTTGGGCGTCCGGGCCTCCAAGCGTGGCCTGTGACTTGCTACGCTATCGCCGCGTGTTACCGCCGTTGGGCCGGAGAATCGGGCCTCACCCGCACGCCAACGCCAAGTCACGACAGACGCGTTGAGCATCACGATAAGTAGTCCCAGCGCGAGCTTCGATGTGCCCGCTGGCTTTTTGAAGATCGAGCGCAAGCAGAAGTAGTCGCCCGGTACACGACACGGAGTCGGCGAAGATCGCCAGCTGCAGCGTGTACAAAAGGCAGCGCTCACCAGTGTTCCCAAGCGCGTGCGTCCGCAGCAGCCGTTCGCCGTCCACGCGTCGGAGTCCCAGAACCGGCGCACCGTGAGGTGCGCGCCGCAAGGATCCCATGTCGATGAGACCTCGTCGTCGCCGCACGCGCAGCCCGCGGCCCATGCAGCCCGGCGGCACCCCCGACAACCAGAATGATGGAAACGACGGACCTGAGAATGATTCGCCCGCGGATCAGTTCCGCGCTGGCGATGGAGGTAGAGTGAATCACGAAGACCCTGGCGCTCCGAGCCTGAGCGACAGCGCAACAGGCAGCACCCCTAACAGCACCCCGAGCACGGACCAACCGGGAAGTGGCGGCGCACGGCGCGACGAAGCCGGCGACGACCCGAACGGACGCGGCAGACGCCGTCGGCGGCGCGGCCGAGGCGGGCGACCCGAGGGCAACGCCCCGCGCCAGAACACGCAGCCGGCTGCGCCCCGCCCCAGCAACAATGGCGGCGGACGACGTGATGACCGGCGCGGGCGCGAGGGTGGACGCGATAGCTCGCGTGACAGTGGACGTGACAATGCGCGTCGTGGACGGCGCGACACCCGCGGCATCACCGGCGGCGGACGGCCTCAGCGTCGCGGGCTCGAAATCCTCAAGGACCTTCAGCAGGCGGGAGCTGCGCTCGATCCGACCGAACGCCTGATTCTCGAATTGCCCGTCGGCGTGGGCAACCCGCCGTACGGCGATCACATCACCGGTCGCGCGATCGACCTGATCGCCCCGATCGGTCGCGGCCAGCGCTGCCTGTTGGTGGCGCCGCCCAAGGCCGGCAAGACGCGCATCCTCCAAGCCATCGCCGCCTCGATCGCTCACAACCATCCCGATGTGGGCGTGTACGCCCTCTTGGTTGATGAGCGGCCAGAGGAGGTCACCGATTTCAAACGCAACACCCCGGCCATCGTGATCGCTGCCTCGAGTGACATGAGCGTGGACGAGCACATCCAGACCGCCGAAATGGCCATGGAGACCGTTGCCGCTGAGGTCATTGCCGGCAAGGACGTGGTGCTGCTCCTGGACTCGATCACCCGGTTGGCGCGCGCCTACAATGCCTCGGCCGGCAATGGCGGCCGCACCATGTCGGGCGGGCTCGACTCGAACGCCATGCAATCGCCGCGACAGATATTCGGATCCGCGCGCAAGATCGAGAATGGTGGTTCACTCACCATCATCGGCACCGCGCTGGTCGATACGGGCTCGCGCATGGATCAAATCATCTTCGAGGAGTTCAAGGGCACCGGCAACTCCGAGATCTACCTGTCGCGCGAACTGGCCGAACGCCGCATCTATCCCGCGATCGACATCGCCAAGAGCGGCACGCGCAAGGAAGAGAAGTTGATCGCGCCCGACCTGCTGGGCACTTTCCACGCACTGCGTCGCGTGCTTGTGGGCATGCCGCCACAGGAAGCCATGAACAAGTTGGTCGATCGCTTGGGCAAGACCAAGACGAACACCGAGTTCTTCGCGATGGTGCGGGTGGGCGAAAGCTAGTGGCGGCGGCGCCACGCACCCACGGCCATACCGTGCAACAAAAGTAGGCCGGTCAGCGTCACCATGATGCTCGGCGTGGCGGGCATATCGAACTTCACGGAACCCAGCAGCCCCACGACGCTTGCGGTGAATCCAAAGGCCCAACCGATCAGCAACCCTGGCCCGGTGCGCGAGGTGGCCATGAGTCCTGCCACTGCAGGAATCACCAAGAGCCCAAAGACCAGCAGCACGCCCGCGATCTGCACCGACGAGGTGACCACAAGGCCGAAGGTGGCGTAGAACAGGAAGTCCCACCAGAACACGCGCCGACCCTTGCCTTGCGCCCCGTGCGGGTCGTTGGTGATCTCGAAGAACGGTTTGCGAAGCGCGAAGTGCACCAACCCGACAACCGCGTAAAGCACGGCCACCTTAGCGATGTGCGCGGGGTCCACGGTGAACAGTGAGCCCACCAGCGTCTCTTTCAGGTGTTCGGGGCCGGATGGGCTTCGTTCGAGCACGAGGAACACGAGCGCCTGGGCGGTTGCGAAGACGATGCCGATGAACGCTTCCAGCGGCACGCGTTGCGACCTGCCGCGCAGCCACGCGAATAGCGCGGCGCCCACGAAGGTCATGCCCAAAGCCAACAGGTAAGAGCCGGCCTCGTCGTGTTCGCGTCCAAGGACGATGCCCAGGGCGACTCCCAGCGCCGCCATTTGCGCAAGTGCGAGGTCGACGAAGAGGACCCCGCGCCGGACGATATGGAAGCCCAGATATGCGTGGATCCCGGCCAGCACCAGCGCCGCGATCGCCGCAGTCTGGAAGAACGGGAGCCGGAGCGCCTCCATCACTTCGCGGCCCCTCCCGCCAAGGCCGTGAACAGGGTTTCGAAGTGGGCCAGATAGCTTCCCGCCGTGATTCCGTCACATGCGCTGGACTGCGTCACCGCGCGCACCCCTGCTTGCCGCATCAAGAAGCGCCCCGCCTCGGCCGAGAAGTACGGCTCCTGAAGCAATACGCGCACCTTGCGTGCCTTGGCGGTCTGCACCAGGAGAGCAAGATGTTTGGCCGTGGGCGGGATGCCCGGTACCGGCTCCACCGTGGCCACCACCTCGAGCCCGAACGCATTTGCCAGATACGACCAGGAGCGGTGGTAAGTGATCACGGACTTCGAACCAAGTTGGGCCGCCCGAATACGATTTGTCTCGTAGCTCGCCGCCGCCTCTTTGGAGAAACTCTCGGCATTGGCTCGATAGAGCTCGGCGTGGGCGGGATCGACGCGAGCCAGGGCTTCGGCGATGTTCTGCCCGATCACCGCGCCGTTACGCGGGTCGAGCCAATAGTGCGGATTGCCGTCGGGATGCACATCGCCCATTGAAGCATCCACCCTGCCCGTGGGACGCTCGAGCACGGTCACGCCCTTGGAGCAGTCCACCAGGAGCACCTTGTTATTGCGCGAACCATCGATGATGGCATCGGCCCATTGGTCCAGGCCCAAACCAACCTTCAGATACACCCGCGCTCGCGAAACCTTCACCATGTAGGACGGCAGGGTTTCGACCCGGTGCGGATCGGAGCTGGCGCGCGCAATGGCGAACACTTCGACCTGCTCGCCACCGATGCGGCTTGCGATCGAGGCAAGGTCGTTGGTTGAAGCGGCTACGCGCACCTTGGCCGAGGCAGGACCAACGGCCAGCGCGAGCGCGGCAATGGCGGATATCAGGGCTATTCGTGACATGATTGCGCCTCCTAGAACTGGTGCGCCTTGTGCGGTCCCATGCTGAAGATCACGCGCAGGCGAAGGGAGTTGGCGGCGGCGGGCGACTCAATGGCGCCTTCCGGCCTGCCAGGCATGGTGCGGTGGTATTCCAACCGGAACGCCGTGGTCTCTTCCATCAGCCACAATCCCGCGAACGCGCCGAACGCGGCGTTCCAAGCCTCGCCCGCGGCGGGTTGCTGAAAACGCTCGTATGACACTCCAGCGTCGTAGCGTTTGGCCCAGTTGTAATCGGCGAACAGGTAGCCCCCGAGCGGACTTTGCGAAGACCGTGTGTACCTTGCAGTGGCCTCGTCCCACCCCGCCACCTCGCGGTCCAGTTGCAGCGCCTCGCCCTGGAGCAGCAGGAACGAGTCGCCGCCTGTCCACAACTTGGCCTTCACATCCGCGCCGAGAACGGTGGTGCGAGTTGCGGCCGCCACATTGTTGGTGCCCTGCGTGCCCGACAGCCCCAACTCGACACCCGAGCGATCGTCCACGGGCAGGAACGCGGACAGCCGCCCGAGCAGTGCGGTCCGGGACTCCTCGCTGCGATCGCCGTTCAGAAGATCCGAGGCGAGCGGATCGTTGAGTGCGAGCGACGGTTCGCGCGGCAGGCGAAAGCTATCGCCCTGGAGCGCATCGACCGACGCGGTGAGCGCGATGTCGCCGGGAGCAGGGATTCGCGCAGAGAGCTGCAGGCCGGTCTCATTGAAGGCCTCCTCCCCCGGCAGATACGCCGCCAGAACGCCGAAACGTTCGGCGAAGGGATAGGCATGTGGATGCACCATGTTCAGTTTGCCGAATCCCACGCGGTACTTGCCGCCCTTGAGGGTGAGCCCTGCGGGCAGGCCGCGCAGCATGGTGAAGTAGATTTCCTCCACGCCGGCCTCACCGTCGGCGAAGGATAGCGTCGCCCAGCCACGGGCATATGGGTTCAGGGCCGCATCGAACACGATCTCGGTCTCGCCGGCGTCGAGCACGGGGCGCTTCCTGCTCGGGTCGCCCCCTGCGTCGGTCCACTGGATGAATGGCTGTCCGATGAGTGAGATATCGGGGTTGATGACACCGGCATCAGCGACGATGGGAAAAGCAGCAAGGGCGACCAATAGACCGCCCAGCAGGAGCCTGCGCATGACTGGGATCTCCGATCAGGAACAATCAACGCGGGCCCACGCCGGAAATTGCACGGCGTACAGCGACGCGGAGGACTATGGAGTGGTGGCGATCTGGCTGTGGCGCCGCGAAGCGGCGCAGGGCTCAGGCCAGAGGAGGCGCGCGAGCCGACCGAGGAGCAGGGGCATGCAGGCTGTGGGCAGCTTGATGGGTGGCTTGGACCAACTCGAGCGGCTCGGGAGCGGCGGCAACTGCCACGGTCTCGGCGGCCGCCTCGGTTGCCGCATGCAACGACGAGCAATGCAGGCATGCGTGCCTCGTGCCATCGCTGCCCGAATCACATTCGTGGTCCGTCAGATGATGCCAGCCATGGCTCATCGCTCCAAGCAGCAGTGCGGCCAGGAGGACGAGCGCACCGAGCGTGCGCGGCAGGATCCGGATGCGAAACGGGCCGGTCATCATGGCACCAAGTCTTGCACGCGGGCGACCTGGATGGCAACGACTGGCCCCTCGCGCAGGCGGGGTGAGGCTCAACCCCTTGCGGGCGGCGCTTGTCCCAATTCATGCCCCAATTGGACCATGAAAGCCCACAGAAAGGCCGCGCGTTGGTGCGCCTCGGCTCGGCCGGCGTCGGTGCGCATGGTCGAGGGGAGCTTCAATAGTTTCGTGGCGAAATGGTCAATACTGAACGCGGCGTCGTCCAAGGGTCGGCGCTCCGCCCAAGGGTCGTCTGCATCGAACCACGCCCCACCCATGCGGATTCCGCTCGAGATGCAGCGCAACAACCCGATCGCGCCCAGCGCCTCGAGTCGGTCGGCATCCTGGAGCGCGCAACCCAATGCCGACTTCGGCACGGCCCCGCGCGAAAAGCTGTGGTCGCGCACGGCATCGGCGATGCGGTCGATGGCCTCCGGGCTGAAACCCAGCCCTGGCAATCGTGCTCGCGTCCACTCGGCGCTGCGCTCGCTGGCACAATGGCGCTCGGGTGAATCCTTGGGCAGGTTGACCGCGTCGTGGAGCAGCGCGGCAGCCACCGCCTCGCGTGGTTCGACCGCGCCGCCCCCCAATCGCAGCGTCGAGAGCGCCACGCGCAGCAGGTGTGCGGTGTCATGCGTGAGGTCGCCATCATCGCGCGCCAGCGCTTCGGCCCGAAGCATGGCCAACGCCGGGTCGGCAGTGATGAAGCCGTCAAGTTCGGAGGGCGAGTTCATCGTTTGGGCTTGCGGGCCAGCGCCCGCTCGACTTCTTGGTCGAAGCCCAATATCAGGTCGAATTGCTTCACGTCCCCTTCGTCGTCGGCCCTGTGGGTCACCACTACCGAGCCATCGGGCGCGAGCGCGAAATCCTCTGGCTGAGTGACGTCATCCGCCAATCTTGCCAGTAGCTGGGGTGGCGAGTAGCTGAGATCGGTGGCCACGCGTACTTGCATGAGCGCGCTCGCTGCATTGGTGTAGACCAACGTCCTTCCCTCGCGCTGCCAACGCACGCCGCGTGCTCCATCGCGCGTGAACTGCACGGGCTGGCCCAAGCGCCCGTCCGCCCCAAGTGACGCGACGTAGCCCTGTGCGCGGCCCGACTCATCGTCGATGAACGCGAGCGTCCGCCCATCCGGGGAGAGGGCCGGCGAGATTGAAATGCCGGCCGAGGAATAAAGATCCCGTACAACCGGAGCCCCCTCGCCCAGCGTGAGGATGCGGATCCACAGCTTGAGATGGTCTCGGGACTGGAGCAGGATTGATTTGCCGTCGGGCGTCCAGCCACACGGTTGGTCGTACGCCAACGTA
>JBDSKE010000186.1:0-28029 GCA_039917105.1 Candidatus Eiseniibacteriota bacterium
GACGGGGGGCTACCACAAGGTCGCCGTCGCGCTCGAGATGATCTTCTCGCGGCCCGATCTACCCGCCATTCTCTTGGGGGTCATCCCGCGTGATGGAAACGGCGTTCCCAGCCTGTTCGGGCGGGCACCCGAGGGCGGCTTGACCGTGCTGGGGCTGCACGGCAGTTCCCTGTACATCGCCATGGGCATCCTGGGCGCCACGGTGATGCCGCATAACCTGTATCTGCACAGTTCGTTGGTGCAGAGTCGGCGCGTGGATGACTCGCGCGCGGGCAAGCAGGAAGCCTGCAACATGAATCTGGTGGATTCCGTGGTGGCACTGAATGCCGCGCTGTTCGTGAATGGTGCCATCCTCGTACTCGCCGCCGCAGTGTTCCATCAGAGCGGGCGCCATGAAGTGGCGAGCCTGGAGCAGGCGCACCAACTTCTGGCGCCGCTGTTGGGAACCGCGCTCGCATCCACCTTGTTCGCAGTCGCCCTCTTGTGCGCCGGGCAGGCGAGCACCATCACGGGCACGCTCGCCGGCCAGATCGTCATGGAGGGCTTTCTGCGCATCCGCGTGCAACCGTGGCTGCGCCGGCTCATCAGCCGTGGGCTCGCGATCATTCCCGCAGCATTGGTCATCCTGCTTCAGGGCGAGAAGGCGGTGGACGCCCTACTGGTCCTGTCCCAGGTCGTGCTCAGCATGCAATTGGCATTCGCGGTGATCCCGCTGATCACGTTCACCAGCGATCGGCGGCGAATGGGCGACTTCACGAACGCCCCGTGGGTGATCGCACTGTCGGTGCTGGTGGCCGCCATCATCGTGACCCTGAACGCCAAACTGGTGATCGACACAGTGGGCGGTTGGATCGCCACGACGCACGGCGCATGGTGGGTATGGGCCAGCGCCGTGCCGCTTGCGGCGGGGCTTGGAATCATGTTGCTTTTCATCGTGTTCGCGCCGTTGTTGGAGCGCGCATGGCCGCTACTGTGGAAGCCGCGGGGCGGGGGGGCAACCGTGCAAGCAGTGGGTTCGCGCAGTCATACTGTCGCGATGGCCCCCGTCACAGCACCGCTCGAACTGCAGACGGGGGGCTACCACAAGGTCGCCGTCGCGCTCGAGCTCGGGCCCGCCGACACGAGTGTGCTCGCGGCGCTCAGCGCCTCCGCATTCCACCCCGAGGCGGAGCTCATCTTCGTCCACGTCGTGGAAAGCGCGGCCAGTCGCTACCTGGGAGAAGATGCGCTCGATGCCGAATCGCGGGCCGATGCCGATGCGCTCGCGGCAATCGCGAGCAACTTCGAACAGCGCGGCGTTCGTGCCCGAGTTCGATTGGGAAATGGCGAAGCGACGCGGGAGATCGCCCGCATCGTCGGCGAGGAGAAAGCCGATCTGGTCATCACCGGCTCCCACGGACACTCAGGGCTGGCCGACATGGTATATGGCAACACGGTCTCGGGCGTTCGCCACTTGGTCCGCTGCCCCGTGCTCACGGTTCCGCCGACGTCATGATCGCCGTGGGGCGCCAGTTCAGCCGCGCGTGTCCTCGGGCTCGCGCGGCTCCTCGGCCAGACCGGGAGCCCTGACGAGCGTGCTGGCGAACAGCAGGCCCGCCACGAGGGCGGCGATCATCACGAACATGCGGAAAGCGGCCTCGACGCCCGAGACTACATCGCGATTGAACATCAGTGTGAGGCTGCGAAAGCCGACGCTTCCCGGCACCAACAGCAGAATCCCCGGCACCAGCGTTGTGGCGGGTGAGCCGCCGCGTTGGCGGGCGATGAGGTTGCTCAGTGCCGACGCCACGAACGCGCCTGTGAACGCGCCCAACTCCGGGCCCAGGGCATGAGTTGCAAGGCGGCCCGCGAAGAACGCGCCAGCACCTGTGCCCGCGATCCAAGGGAGGTCGCGTGGTCGCGCGCGCAGCAATATGGTGAACGCCAGCGGGGCCAGCGCGAGTGCCAGGTACTCGGTCCAAGCGGGCAGAGGCGAGGGCGTGACATGCGGCGGCATGCCCACCAACCATCCCGCCGCGCGGCTGCCCACTGCAACGCCGAAGGCCAGTCCGAGAAAGCGCATGCCCGCGCCGGTCAGGCGCGCCGTCCCGCTCACCAGATGCTGGTTGGACAACTCCGCCATGGCCGTCGTGATGGTGAGGCCGGGCAGCAGGATCAGGATCGCCGCGACCGTGGTCACATAGACCGAGAGCGGGAACTCACGCGCAAGTGCGGTGGCGCACGCCGATACGACGAACGCAGCGATGGGTTCGAACAGCCGTTGCAGTGTTGGCATTCTGGCCGCGAGCATGCTGGTTGCCGAAAGGACGGCTCCCAGCGCGGCTGCCGCGAGGACTTCGGTCAGACCTCCGCCGAGGAAGCGGCACGCCGCCGCGCCAGAGAGGGCGAATGCGAGCGTGGTAGGGACCGGCCCGAAGCGCGCGGGGGAGAGCAGGATCGCGCGCAGCGCGTGCGAACCCTCGGCCGGCGCCATGCGACCGGCCAGCACCGCGCGCCCGATCGCAATGACACGGGCGAGGCGCTCGAGGTGAACATCGCCCGGCTCGACCCGCAGCAAGTAGGTCCGCTGGTGCGCCTGGTCGCCGAATGCCGCGAATACCGACGTGGGCGTGGTGAAGAAGTGCCCGATCAAGCCGAGCTTGCGCGAGGCGTGCTGCATGCCCTCCTCGAGCCAGTGCGATGGGTGGCCCAGTTGGTGCAGGGCGCGCCCCAGGTCGAGCACGAAATGCACCGATTCCTGTTCACGTTGCGGCTCGGATTGCGGCGGCGTCACCGGCCACCTGCCTCGTCGTCGCTCTCGATGCGGCCGACCAACAGGTCCCCGACCTCGCAATGCAGGTCCTTCCAGACATGCGCGGGGAGGTAGAGTCGGTGCAACCCTGCGTCTCGCATCTCGAGATTCGCGCTGAACACGACGCCCCCGATCGTGACGCGTACGCGATGTCCCCCATGGGGATCTGCGCGCAGCGCGCGCGAGACCTGCCCGGGCAGGTCGAGGCAGTGGTTCACGCCCAACTGCTCCAGTCGGGCACGGAATCGATGACCACGGCGTTCGGGTGACACGGCAGGGCTCCTTACTTCAGGGGGGCGGATGCGAACCTCCATGCTCGACTTTCCGCGCGCGGGCTGCAAGCAGCCGGCATGGCGCGGGGTGGGCGGGCCGGGCCTTCTGGCGCCGAAACGGTTCGCGCCCTAGAATGCCTGCAAGGCGACACCCACCCTTCGCATCCACCGGCCCGCTCCGCGGCCGTGTCCTTCCAGGTGCCATCGTGAGCGAACATCTTTTCTTCGGTCGTCTGCAGGCCAGCGTCTCTGAAGTCATCGATTCGGGCGACCTGCTTCCTGAGTTCGAGTTGGCTGCCATCAATGTGCTCGAGGGGCAGGAGCGTCCCGGCGAAGAACCCGCCGTACGTCGTCGCATGCGTGCCGAGGGAGTGCGGCCGACCGAGAACCGCGGGGCTCTGCTGCTCGATCCGGGCGAACTGGAGCGTTGCTCGAGCGTCGGCTTATTCTCGGGCGGGGACGAGGTGTTCTTCGCCAGTGAGTGGAACGACGAATTCGAGCCCTTCCCCGGGCGCATCGCTTCGGACCACGTCAGCTTCGAGGAGGGCCTGCCGCTCGGCCTCGAGGATTGGATGCTCGATGTGCACTGCACGCTCGCGATCGGGGACGGAGCGGGCCTGAACTATGTGACGACGAGTCCTGAACTCCATGAGCAGTTGTCCTCCCGCTTCCAGCCGGCCAAGGGCGGGCGGTGACGGATTCGGGGTCCGAGGGCGTTACTCGCCTCACGCCGCTCGTGCTCCAGGGCGCAGCGGGGCGCATCGAGGCACTGCTACAGGAAAGCGATGCGCATGACCACGCCATCACGGCAGTGGTCTGTCATCCGCATCCGCTTTACGGCGGCACGATGCACAACAAGGTGGTCCACCGGGTCACCTCGGCCCTGTTCGGGATGGGCGTGGCGGTGTTGCGGTTCAACTTCCGGGGAGCCGGGGCGAGCGAAGGGGCGCACGACCACGGGAATGGCGAACGTGATGACGCGCGCGTGGCGCTCGAGTTCCTGCGCGGGCGTTATCCTTCCGCGCGCCGCTGGATCGCAGGCTTCTCATTCGGCTCGTGGGTGGCCTCGCGCCTGGCAGCCAGCGAGACCGATACCGAGCAGTTGTTATTGATCGCGCCGCCGGTGCATACCCAGACGTTCGAGGAGATGCATACATCGGGAGTGTCGAAGCTGGTCGTGCAGGGGACAGCCGACGACATCTGCCGACCCGAGAACCTCGCGCGCGCATTCCCATTGTGGGCCGAACCAAAGCGGCTGATCGAGGTCCCCGGGGGAACGCATTTCTTCGACAAGCAACTTTCCGAGTTGTCGGATGCGGTCTTGGATGGACTGCGCGACGCCAGCTCTAACCCATAGGAATCACAACGATGTACGCGCTCGCACTCATCCGTTACCGTAAGCCACTGCCCGAGGTTGAATCCCACCTCGAGGCGCATCGCGCCTATCTTCGTGGACTGTTCGAGCAGAAGCTCCTGCTCGCATCGGGGCCGTTTGATCCGCGCACTGGCGGGGCGCTGATCCTGCATGTTCCCGACGACGCCGCGGATATCACACTGGATCGGATCCGCGATCAGGATCCCTTCACGCTCGCGGCCGTCGCGCAATACGAGTTGTTGCCCTGGAATCCGGTGATCGGCCTGGAGGGGCTCGAGACGCTGCTTTAGTCGTTGCGGGCGGCTCACTCCAAAATGGCCACGCGCTGCGAGGCCACGACGCTGCCCCCCAGATTCAGCCGGGCGAAATAGATGCCGCCGGCGAGACCGCGCGGCAGGTCGGCGCCCAGTTCATGCGCCCCGGCCCCGAGGTGCGCCGAAGCCAGCACCCGCACGCGCCGCCCCAGTACATCATGCAATGTCCACAGCACATCGGCCCCTCGTGGCAATCGCAACGACTGGTTCAGGCGTTCGTGCGCGGGATTCGGCCAGGCGCCGCCAACGGCCATCGCGTCGCCCTGGAGCGGTACACCAACCGTTTCGTTGTCGGGGAAGTGCACTCGCAGTCGGTCCACCCACCAGCCTTGCCCGCCCACGAAATCATCGGCGCACATGCGGAAGCGCATGCGCACGGAGCCTGGCCCGTAGCCGCCGAGGTCGATCGTCTCGGTGCGCCATGCGAGGGAGCGGCCGCTCCAACAGGGCGAGTTCCGCGCGAACGGCATATTGGCGGAGAGCATCGAGTGGGAATACCCACCCACCGGATTCGCCACCTGCCATGCTCCGTTATTGACCGAGATCTCAACGCGTGCCCCGTCCCAAGCGGAGGTTCCGTCGAGGGACTCGAGGTCGTAGCGGTGATCGAACGACAGTGTCACGCCCGGCCCTACGCCCGGGATGAGCGGCGAGTAGAGTGCAGCGTCCTCGTGCGCACCGTATGGCGTGCCATCCTGGCTGCCGCAATGCCATGCGAACTCGCCGTCGGGAGAAGATGCCCCGGGCTCCACATGCCACGCGTCGCGCCACGAGTAGAGCACGTTGTAATGGAAGAACGGCGTGGGGTTCTCGAAGTCGTCGACCCAGTCGTGTACCACGCGCATGGTGTCGAACCCGACCGCCGAGTACGCAAGGTTCGCCGCAACCGCCCGATCGCGTGCGACGAATCGGTAGGCGATCCGCTCCCCCGTGGTCGCGCCCGCTCCGATCGCCACCGTGAAAGAATCGCCCCCTGCGTGCGTTGCTCCGAGAATCTGAAGCGCGCCTGGTCCGATGCGGTACTCACACCACACGGAATCAACGCCGAGTGCGTCATCGACGCGTGCAAGCAGGCCCTGCGGCAGGCGGTCGCGGGATTGGGCTTGGACGGGGGTGTGACGCAGGAGCGGGGGGGTGAGGTCAGGGCCGATGTGGTAGCGGAATGGCTCGGCAGCGCCAGCGCGGGGCAGAGTTTCCATGGTTCCGGCCACGTCGTCGTATGCCTGGAGGTAATACTGCGCGTCCCCGGTGGATAGCGCCGGGGCGGACCCCGCGAAGGAATCCTGGCCAGCCGCGGCCAACGCGATGAGCGTGAACGGGCCGCTGTCGCCCTCGCGCCAGGACAACTCGATGCGCGTCACGCTCGCGCCCGCGGCGCCGCGCAGCACCCGGGCCGAGACGCCAAGAGGACGAGGCGAGCCGCCACTCTCGGAATCGCGCAGCGGAGCGTGCGTGAGCGAGATCGTGGCCGGCAGAGCCTCGAGCGTGCAGTCCACGCTCGCACGTCCATCGGTGCCCGCGTTGAGTGTGAGCGGGAAGCGCTGGCGGATCGCGCCCAGCTTGCCCAGGTCAGCGGCCGTGGCGGGGGTGCCACGCGGCGTGACCAGTACGAACGCGACGCGAAAGCCCCGCGGGGACACCGCGCCGTCCGGGACGCGGGGGCCGTGCACCGCCTCGATATCGGGGATACGCCATGCTGTGGCACGGCCGTCGCATCCCAGCCCAACGAACGGTGTGGTGATGGGGATGTACGTGCCAGGTGGAGTGAAGTCGGTCGGCGCATTCACCACGATGAACGAATCGATCTCGGCGCGCGTGCGCAATCCCATGAGGTATTGGTCCAACACTCCGAAGCGCTCGCTCACTTCAGTCGTGCGGAACGAATCCGGGCCGACCTGCGCCCACTCGCAGCCTTCCATGTACGACCCATCGACGTCGGCGAAGAAGTTCCAGTGCTGCTGGTCCCGCCCGAGCAGGGCAGGGCTTTCCGTGCCGGCCGAGTCCACGAACGTGTAGGCCAGCCAGCGGTGCGCGAACTCGTGCGCCAACACGTCCATGGTGCTGAATGTGTCGCCATCCCCGCCGATTGGGGCATCGAGGTCGCTGGGATAGCGTTGCAGCCCGTTCATGGTGAGCACGATGCGCAATCCCGGCGGTGAACCCAGGGCTGCCCCATAGTCGAAGCGCGCGAGCCCGATCCCATCGGTGTCATTGCGCACCAACCAAGCGGCCGCCAGTGCCCCGGGTGAACCCAGCCATTGTGTCTGGCCACTGGCCAGGTAGATGGCGATCGCGTCGTATTGGTCAGGATGGCCCCGATAGAAGGCGCGGGTGACTGCGGCGATGTCGAGCAGCGGTTGGTTGTTCAAGTTCGTATAGAAGAACGTCCCATCATCCTCGAGCACCGCGAGGTTATCCGTATCGCCTGAATACGATGTAGCAAGCGGCAGCGGCTGAGGCCGTTCTGCCCACTGCGCGAGGAACTCCGGCATGCGATCGATGCCGGTGCCACAGGGGCTCTGCGCAACTGCGTCGCGCTCGGCGGCCAGCGGGGCGACATCCAAGCGGGGCATGGAACCGGGCAACGGTCGCGTACGTGGGACTGGAAGCGGCGCCGCCGTGGCGAGCGCCACGAGGAACAGGAGCGCAACCCCGAGCACAGGCGCGACCCGCCGCTTCATCGGCGCAGGATGGGACCATCGAGTGGGCACATGAGAAGCATAAACAACGGGGGGTGGGCAGGGCTATCGGGACTGAGTGGTATCCGCCGCGGCCTTGGCATCCAGCGCATCGCCGATGCGGCCGGACACCGCGATTTCCCCCCGTCCGTCCAGAGCGTGGAACAGGGCTCGATCATCCGGGCCGCGCGAGGGCCGAAGCGGCGATTCGGGAGCCGAGGCAAGCAGCGGCAGGGCGAGATATTCCGATTGCGATGACCACAGCACGGTTCGGTGAAGGGTCCACGCCATGAAGTCCGGTGTGTCGGAATAGATCGGTTGCGACAAGGCGCTGGTCGGCCACCCGATCGCATGGATCACCGTTCGTTCGTTGCGTAATCGCGCGCGCTGTGCGCGCGCTTCGCGCCACGCGTCATTGAGCGCGGGGCCAGTCGAGGGCAGCACCGCCAGCACCAACAGGCCGACCCATGCACGCGGGCGATGCATCCACGGGGGCAGATGGCCGGCCAAGTCGCTCATTCCGCGCGCCGCACCCAGGGCGAACAGGGGCAGGAATGGAACCAGATAGCGCGGGTCGTACAGCGTCAGGGTCATGATCGCCACCGGGATCATCGCCAGCGCCAAGGCCACACCTGCGAGGAGCCGGGTGCGGGAATCATGGAAAGCCGAGAATGCCCCCAAGGGCACCAACCATCCAGTGGCGTCCGTTGGCGCGAGCAGCGCGCGCTTGAGCGCATGAGGGAAGAACTCGCCCCACTTGGCCGGCAACGAGGGAAGCGTCTGGCTCAACACGGCGCTCCATGCCGAGGGAGGAATCGCGAAGTCGCGCATCACCGTGATACCCGGGCGGCCCTGCCAGTACCCGATCAGAAGGTAGCTCGAAAGATTGAAGAACGGTGAACCCGCGTGGACCGCTCCATGCCAGCCCCAGAGCGCAACACACGCGAGGACGACGCCGATGAAGCGCAATCGCACACCGGGGGCGGCGGTGGCGAGGAGGGGCGCCGCCCACAGGAACTCTGGGCGCACCAGGGCCCCGAGTCCCATGCACAATCCCGCGCGAAGCGCATGCGGACGCGGGCGCAGCAGCTGGTCCAGCGCCAGGACCAGTAACCAAGCGCCCAGGGTGAGAGCGATGTCGTGATGCACGGCCCGGAGTGTGAGCGGCGAGAGGGTGAACAATAGTGCGCCCGCTGCCCCGACGGGTGCCGAGGCAAGCCGGGTGCCCAGATCGAGGAGGGCCAGAGCTGCGAGCGCGGCGAACAACGCCGAGGCCCAAGCCAGGTGGTCGAGCAGGCCGGGCCCGACCACGGCGAGCACCGGCGCGATCAACACTGGCAGCAGCGGGCCATGCACGAGCACGGGAACGGTGCCGTTGGCATCCCGCAGCGTCCACAAGGGCGGGTGGATGACATGAGTGCGGAAACCCTGTCCCGCGAGCAGCGCGCGTGCGACGACGCCGTACTCCCACGAATCATCGAGCGGGTCCGGTACCCCCGCCCGCAGCGCGAGCAGGTCGAAGAGCCAGAACAGCATGATCACGGCAAGCGTACCCTGACGCCATGCGCGTGGCTGGGAGTTCTGGCTTGGCAGCATGACGCAGCACTGTGCACGGCCCGTGCATGAGGGTCAACGACGCACTGGGGGGTGTGCTAGTGTCCCGCGCCCAGACCCGTCCACACACGAGCGGAGCGCGCGTGAATCTCGACTGGCATCTCTTGAAGGCAGTGGTCCTCGAGAGCGATGACTGGGGACTTGCCGCCTGGTCGCCCGACGAACAGGCGCACCGCGTGCTCACGGGGACGCCGGCATTCCGCACGGCCGCCGGTCGTCTCTACGGTCGCTCGACCTTGGAGAGCGCCGAGGATGTGCGCCAACTGGCGACCGTGTTGCTCGGGGTCAAAGGGCGTGATGGACTCCCTCCGGTGTTTCAGGCGAACACCATCGTCGCGAACCCCGATTACGATGCGCTCGAACCGCCGACGTTCTCGGTGGCGAGCCTCCCGGTCGTGATGCACCCGCAGATGCCGAGTCGGTGGCATCGCCCCGGCTTGTGGGATGCGGTGCATCGCGCCGAGGACGAAGGCGTGTGGTGGGCGGAACTCCATGGGCTCCATCACCTGCCCGCCAGCGTGTGGTTGCACGCGCTTCGCCGCGGCATGGACGATGCGCGTCGTGCGCACGCACAAGCGAGCCCGATCTGTCAGGCCGTGCAGGACCGCGGTGAATATGACGCAGGGGAATCGCAAGAGGTCCGCGCCGCTGATCTGGCCGCTGCGGTCGAGGGGTTCACCCGGCTGTTCGGCCGTGCACCGTCGTCATTCTGCCCGCCGGATTATCGGTTCGATGATTGGCTCGAACGTGAGGCTGAGAAGCTGGGGCTCAACACCTTGCAAGGCAAACCCGAACAAGCGCGCGGGCGGTGGGTGGCATTGCGTCGACGCTGGCTCATGCGGCGGTTCCCACACCAACAGGGCGGGCGGTTTTACATGCCGCCGCGTATCGCATTCGAGCCGCGCGGCAATGCACGCCCGGACGGACGCGTGGGACACGAGGCCGCGTTGCGCGGCGTGCGCGCGGCGTGGAGGCGAGGGCAACCCGCGATCCTCAGCACCCATCGGCTCAACTTCGCGAGCCTGGACCCGAGTTGGTCGCAGGCCGGACGCGATGCGCTGCGGGCGCTGATGCTGGGATTGAGCGAAGCGGGCGCTGTCTTCCTGACCGATGCCGAAGTCCGGCAAGCTTGTGAGCGCGCTTGGTCGTTCCGCCCCGTGGGTTCGCGTGGCGCGTTACTGCGCCAGCATGGTGGCGCTCAAGTGGTGTTGCGCTTCCCGGTCCCGCAAGGGGTCACGGGGGCACACTTCCGCAGCCCGCGCGGTGGGACCCCGCCGACCTCGAACAGGATCAAGGTCGAAGCAGGGATGGCCGAGACCCGGGTCGACGTGGGTGAGTACCTCTTGGAGTGGGAGCGCGCATGAACACATGGCGTGCGATGACCAGCGGAGAGACCAGCAGGTGGTCGTTCTGGAAGTTCAACTGGCTCGCAAATCACAAAGTCCTTGCTGCACTGAACACCGCCCGTGTGCACGCGCGAGGCCAACTGCTCGACATGGGTTGCGGGCGCAAGCCATTCGCGCCGCTGTTCCGCGGATGCATCACGCGCTATTGGGGCACCGACCTGTCCGTCTCCCCATACTTGGGAGCGGCTCGACTCGATGCCTACGCTCGAGCCGAAGCACAGCCATTCCGGGACGGCTCGTTCGACACGGTGTTAGGGCTGTCCATGCTCACCTACCTACCCGAACCCATCCGCATGGTTCGCGAGGCGCATCGCGTGTTGAAGCCCGGGGGCACGTTGATCCTCGAGTTCACGCAGATGGTCCCATTGCATGACGAGCCGCACGATTACTTCCGCTTTACCCGCTTCGGAGCCAGGTACCTGCTTGAGCAGGCGGGTTTCGAGCCCATCGAGTACATCCCGATCGGGGGATTGTGGGCAAGGGTCGGCTTGAGCATGATCGCCGTCCTCAACCGCTTGAATCGGGGGCCCGCGCGGTTCTTGACCGAGATTCCGGTGCGGCTGTTGTACGTGATCATTCAACTCGTTTGTGAGCTGTTGGACTTCTTGTTCTTCGATCCCCGCGAAGTGCTTTCGCACGTGGTCGTGGCGCGCCGCGCGCCCTAGACTTTCGGTCCCCTCTTGCCCTACTTCTTGGGCAAAAGCACCTCGCTGTTCCAGATCACGCTGTTCTGGTCGTCCACGAGAAATGTGTGACGCATACGCATCGGGCCGCTCGTGGAGGTGCCTCCGGACCACTGCTGCTCACCCATGAGGCCCTGATAGGCCCACACCAACCTGAAGGTGGCGTCCACCCCGCCCCGGAATGTGCGAGTGGCACTGGCGTCCGGCTCGAGGTGCTCGATCACAACCGTTTCCGTGCCCGCAGTGAGCCGGAGTCGCTCCAAGGCGCGGCTCGATTGGTTCACGACCGTGGCTTCGTTCCCGCCTGTGTTCCTCAGGCCGTCATAGTGCTTCCAGCCATACCATGCGGTGGCCCCGAACAGGGCCAGGATCAGGAGTCGCTTCATCGGTTCCCTCCGATTTGCATGCGGCCCGCAGGCGCGAGGCGCGCTGCGAGACTAGGACCGCGCGGGGCAATGCGCCATGGCGAAGATGGAACGGTCCTGCCTCGCCCCGCCGTGTTCAGGTGCTCGATCAATCCGTACCGGGGCCATCTCCGAGTCGGCCTTTGGCTTCCTCGGAAAGCAGAACGGGCGAGCCCTGTTCCTTCACTCCGCGAAATGCCGCATAGAAGGTCAGTGCGGCGGTCGCATACAAAGCGGCCGTGATATAGAAGGGCACTGCGTAGCCGAAGTGTTGGATCACAGTGCCAGCCGTGGTTGCCGAAATCGCCCACCCCATGTTCCACAACATATTGTTGAGGCTCGTCGAGCGTGCCCGCAAAGCTGGGGGCAGCACCTCCATCACGAACGCCTGCATGATCGGAGTGGCAGCCTGCATGAGCGTGGCGCGCATCCAGAATGAGGCGACGGCGATACCCAGTCGTTGCTCCGCACCCAGCGTGATGAGGAAAGGGAGCGAAAGGAGTTCAGAGGCAACGGCCGTTCGCAGCTTGCCGAATCGGCGCGCGAGTGCGGGGCCGATCAGAGCAGCGCTCGCGGTCACGATTTGCGCCACCGCGAAGAACCCGCCGATCTGGGCACTCGTGCATTGGAAGCGATCTTTGAAGTAGAGATTCATGAACGGGATCACGAGCCCCGCACCGGCGCCAATCAGAAGCGCATTCAGGGCGATCGGCCACAGCAGGGCCTTTTGTTCCGGGGGCACCCTGCGTTCTTCGTGCGTGAGCCGGGGCTCACGCAGGCCGCGCAATGCCAACAGGGGGAGAATCGCAGTCAGCGCTAAAAGTGCGCCGACCAGCAGGGTTGAGCGATAGGCCGTGAACAGCGGGATGTTTGGCCACGCGTGGCGCAGCCCTGCAGGGATCGCCCCACCCATGGCACTGCCCACTACCCCCGCAAACAGTGCGGCGGCGAAGAACGTGCTGAACAAGTGGGTGCGTTCGCGTGGGGTGGAATGTTCAGTGAGAAAAGGCGCAGCTGCGATCTGGAAGAACGATTGCCCCGCGCCCACGATGAAGCTGGAGGCCAGGATGCTCGTCGTGTCGGTTGTACCGGCGCGCATCACATGGCCAATCGCCTCGAGAACGGCGCCCAGCATGAGGGTGTTGCGCCTGCCCCAACGTTCGGCGAGGAAGCCGGCGGGCAGCGCCATGAGTGCGAGCCCGATCGCGTTGAACGAGACTGCCCGGCCGATGAAGCTCTCCTGAAAACCTGCTTCGACCAGGTAGAGGTTGAAGAGCACGCTGAAGATTCCGTGCGCGGTCCACATGAGGAACTCTGCCAACAGGTAGAAACGCGCCGGACGGGAGAACAGGCGCGTTGAGTCGCGGAAGTCCCGTAGGGCGTGGGTGAAGGCACTCATACGATGTCCTTGGATAAAAACCGACGGCGGCTCGGGAAGAGCCGCCGTCGCGAATACTCGGTCAGGGCTCGCCGGTCAGGTCACGATGTCATAGGTGACCGAGGCATCAATCGCGTGCAACTGCGCGCCGCGGACGCGGAACATAGGCTCGAATGCCGCTGGTGTCATGGCGATCAGCACTTGGGCGGGTTCGGGGCCAGCGTTCTCGACGGCGTGCGGCACGCGCCCATCAAAGTGACAGGAGTCGCCCGTCTCGAGAACAAGCACATGTTCCCCGCACATCAGGCGTACACGACCCTGAACGCACAGCACGACCTCCTCGCCGTGGTGGTAATGACGCTTGTCGCCGGCACGCAGGCCCACCGGTAGTTCCGCCTGGATGAGTTCGAGGTTGCGCCTTGGCTGCGCGGACAGGACCTCGACGCGCGACGTGTCCCCGCCCACCTGTAGCGAGGGTCGCTCATTCGCGCGTACGACGTGCGGGGCCTGTTCCTCCTCGACGACCAGGTAGGCGACCGAGGTCTCGAGCGATCGCGCCAGATCCTGAAGCGTCGCGAGCGAGGGCGAGGTGCGGCTGTTCTCGACCTGGCTGATGAATCCCTTGGACAGGCCAGTGGCTTCGGCCAACTGTTGGACGGTCATGCCACGACGCAGACGGAGGTCACGGATCTTCTTACCAAGTTGCATGGGGCCCCCGGGAAGGGATGTAAAGGCGATGATGCGTATAGAAAGGCTATCGAAATGGACAAGCTCGGGTCAACGGCTAGATGTGTGCCCCGGCTCTGATCAAACGGTCCCGGCTGCTCAGGAACTGGAGGGGGCAGCCTGCAGCGGACGGCCACCCATATATTGAAGCTGGTAGAGCCGGTGGTAGAGGCCCTTCGCCGCCATCAGGGTGGCATGGGTCCCCACCTCACGCACCCGGCCATGGTGGAGCACGACGATGCGATCGACATCCTGGATGGTCGAGAGGCGATGGGCGATGACCAGACTGGTGCGACCGAGCATGAGCCGCTTGAGCGCGGCCTGGATGAGGCGTTCGGTGTGCGTGTCGACGCTGGAGGTGGCCTCGTCCAGGATGAGCAGCTCGGGTTCCCTGGCCATGGCACGGGCAAAGGAAAGCAGTTGCTTCTCGCCGGCCGAATAGGTGGAACCGCGTTCCCGCACCTTGGCCTCCATGCCTCCAGGCAGTCGGGCGAGGAACGCATCGGCATGCACTTCGCGCGTCGCCTGCTCGAGCCGCCCGCGCCCGATCGAGGCGTCCCCCAAGCGCAGGTTGCTCTCGATGGTGCCGGAGAACAAGAGCACGTCCTGGAGCACGAGTCCGAAGCGGCGGCGCAGTGCCTCGGGTTCCCATTCCTGGATCGGTCGACCGTCTACCCTGATCACGCCGCGCTGGGGCGCATAGAAGCGCAGCAGCAGGCTGGTGAGCGTGGTCTTACCCGAGCCGGTCGCGCCAACCAGCGCGACCTTCTCACCCGCGTCCACGCGGAAGCTGACATCCTCCAGTACCCAGTGCTCGCCCTGGGAGGCGAACCAGACGTGATCGAACTCCACACTCAGACCGCGGCTCACTGTATCGGGCGTGAAGGGCTCGGGCGCAGGGTCCAACGTAACTGCGGCCGGGTCGGCCGGGGTGTCGAGTAGCGCGAAGATACGCTCCGAGGAGGCCATGGCCTGTTGCAGGATGCCGTACTTCTCGGACAGGTCCGAGATGGGCCGGAAGAAACGCTGGGTGTATTGGATGAATGCGACGAGCGTGCCAAGCGTGATCCCGGTCCACATCACCTGACGGCCGCCGTACCACACGATCAGCGACAACGCGATGGCACTGACGAGTTCGAGCGTGGGGAAGAAGACGGCATGATAGGTATTCGCGCGCAGATTCGCATCCCGGTGCCCAGCGTTCACCTCGCGGAATTGTGCCAGATTCCGAGCCTGTCGGCCCAGCATCTGCACGGTGCTCATGCCCGAAAGATTCTCGTTCAGGAATGAGTTCAGCCGTGCGAGCCGCGTACGCACCTCGCGGAACACCGCCCGCACCTTGGCTCGGAACACCAGCGTGACCAAGAGAATGAGCGGGAGCGTGCTGAACGTGACCAACAGGAGTTCGACGTTCAGTTGAGACATCGCGACGATGATGCCGATGAGCATGAACAAGTCACTGAACACCGCGTCGATACCAGCGGTGAACATCTCATTGAGCACGTCCACGTCACTCGTGACGCGAGTCATGAGCCGGCCGATCGGGTTGCGGTCGTAAAACGCGACGGGCAGGCGCTGCAGGTGTCGGAAGATCGCAGTGCG
The DNA here is from genome assembly GCA_039917105.1 of Candidatus Eiseniibacteriota bacterium. GTDB lineage: Bacteria > Eisenbacteria > RBG-16-71-46 > RBG-16-71-46 > RBG-16-71-46 > CAIXRL01. The sequence goes on from JBDSKE010000186.1 coordinate 15,244, forward strand.
CAGGTCCCGCATGATGCCCTGACCCACCCGTTGCATGATCTGAGCCTGCAGGTATCCCAGCCCAAAGGCCGCGAGCAGCGCCACCAGGAACAGGATCGCGATGCGGTCCAACTGGTACAGGTCGCGATGGCGGATGCCCAGGTCGATGGCCTCCTTGGTCAGGTAGGGGAACGCCAACTGGGCGGCGGCCTCTGCGAGCGTCACGATCATGGCCAACACCACCTGCACCCGATAGGGACGCAGATAGGTGGCCAGTCGGCGCATCAGCTGGTGATCGTAGGATCTTGCGAGCTCGTCACTGGTTTCGGTGCTCACGTGGCCTCGATCTCCTCTTCGAGCTGCTGCGCCCGACTGAGCGCTGCGTAGCGCCCTGCGAGCCGGAGGAGTTCCTCGTGTCGGCCGCGTTCGACGATGGAGCCGTCCTCGAACACCAGGATCAGGTCGGCCTCGCGCACCGTGCTGACACGATGCGATACCAGCAGCGTCGTGCGTCGGCGCATCTCACCGCGGAGCCCGCCAAGGATGGCCTCCTCGGTATGTGTGTCCACGCTCGAGAGGCAGTCGTCGAGTAGGAGGATCGGCACCGGACGCAACACCGCACGGGCGATGGCCGCCCGTTGCTTCTGCCCGCCTGAGAGAGTGATGCCTCGCTCCCCGACACGCGTTTCGAGGCCATCGCTGAACCCCTCCACATCCCGCAGGAGGTGCGCCAGTTCAGCCGCCCGGCGGATTGCAGCCGGATCCTCGCCTTCGACGCCGTAGGCGATATTCTCGGAGACTGAAGCTGAGAATAAGAACGCCTCTTGTGGCACGACCGCGAGTTGTGAACGGAGCCAATCCAGATCCAGTGCGCGCACATCAGTGCCGTCGAGGAACACGCTGCCCGGGGGTGGGTCGAAAACGCGGGGCAGCAATTGCAGCACCGTGCTCTTGCCCGATCCGGTTCGGCCGACCAGCGCGACGGTGCTCCCTGCCGCGACCCGGAATGAGACGCCGGCAAGGGCGGGGCGAGCAGCGCCAGGATAGGTGAACGTCAAGTTGCGGAACTCGAGCTCTCCTCGCACTTGGGTGAGGGTCGTAGCGCCAGGCTCGTTCGATATCGCGGGCGGCGTGTCGAGTATGGTGACGATGCGTTGGAATGAGGCCGACCCGCGTTGGAACACGTTGATCACCCAACCCAGCGCGATCATGGGCCAATTGAGCATTCCCAGGTAAACCGTGAACGCCACGAACTGCCCCAGAGTGATCCGACCCAGGACCACCTCGCGACCGCCGAGCCACAACGCGAGCAGCGCTCCCAACCCGGCGAAGAATGCGAGCGAAGGCTGGAATACTCCCGCCGTTTGGATCAGGTCCACGTTCCGACGCTGGTAGTCGTCGTTGATCTCATCGAAGCGCTCGACTTCGCTACGTTCGCTTGTGAACGCCCGCACCACGCGGAGCCCCGCGAGGTTCTCCTGCACGAGCGCCGAGAGCCCGGCGAATCGGGCCTGGACCTGTTCGAAGCGGCGGTGGATGCGATCGCCGAACCACCATACCGAAAGCGAGACGATGGGAAGCGGCAGCAGCGAATAGAGCGTGAGCCGGGGACTGATCGCCACCATGAACGCGATCGCGACGACGCCCACCGTGACCGTGTTGACCGTGTACATGAGCCCCGGGCCCAGCATCATTCGCACGGCAGACATGTCGTTCGTGGCGATGCTCATGATTTCGCCAGTGCGATTGCGCTGGAAGTACTCGACCGGTTGCTTCTGCAGGTGCGCGAACAGTTCGTTCCGCAGGTCGTACTCGAGCTGACGCGAGATCGCGATGATGGACTGGCGCATCGCGTACTTGAACAGCCCTGCCACCACCGCGATCGCGAACAGCATGAGCGCGTATCGGCCCAGCTTCGCTGCGGTCACCCCTCGGTAGAGATCATCGACAGCAAAGCGCAGGACCTGCGGTTGCGCGAGCGAGATGAGGTTGGCACAGGCGACGCAGACGACTCCCCAGACCAGACCCTTGCGGTGGCGGGCGGCGTGACGGAGGAGTCGTGCCAGGTGAGGAGGGATGAGGGCTCCTTGCACATGGGCGCGCTCGTCGTCACGTGGGCGCGCTCATGAATGCGGCATCAGCGGCTCTTGGAGCCTCCGAGAAGTCCCGCCAGGCGGTCGAGCTTCGAGGACTTCCACGCGATGCCTGCGTAATATTGGTCAGTGTGCAGCATATTGCGTCCGCCCGGGGTGTGCCATGAGCCAGCGAACGCATCCAGCTTCTCGTCCACACGGTAGGTGAAGCGCGGCCCCACGACCATTCGCACGGTTTCGTATTCGGGCCCATTCGCGCCCGTATTCGCGGTGAAGACGCCGTCATAGAGGTCGCCCTGGGCGACGGGGAAGTCCCCGTGGAACGTACCCGTCACCAAGAGCGACTTGGAGATCCAGATCCCCAGCTCGGCTTCACCGAGGAGGGCGTCCTGCCAGCGACGCTCCGCGACGCGCTCGTCCGCCACCGCGCCCGATTTCGTCCGCCCGCCGATGGTGGCATAGCGATAACGGTAGCCACCCTGGAGCGCCCAATAGGTGCGGGTGCCGGCCGAGCCCCCGACCGCGATGTCGGCCTGCAGCGACTGCATGCCAAGGGGATAAAGGTCGCCCGCTCCGGCGGCGCCATTGGTTCCCGGCAAGGTATTCACGCCGGGCAGGAACACATGGTTCGTCCCGGTCGGCGCAGTCCAGGTGAGTTGCAGCGCGACGGGGGCCTTGCCGATGTGCCCCATGTTCTTGATGCCGAACAGCAGGTCGCCGAATCCTGTGCTCGTGCGCGAGCCGGCGGGTGCGATCGAGCGCTGCGTGCGACTGACCAAGGGCAGCCCGAGGCGGATGCCCCAATGCCGCTTCCAGCCGATCTCGCTGAACGAGCTGATCACTCGTTGTTCATACAGGCCGCCGATACTCTGGCGTTGCTCGAGATCGTCGTAGTAGGTGCCTGCAGAGAACACACTGCCACTGAGCTCGGAGTAGTACTCGCCCGGGGCGACCCCCCAGGGGCCTGCGATGGCGGTGGTGGCAAAGGTTGCGACCACGGCGAAGGCCGCTAGGGCGGCCATGGAGATGCAACGCACGGTCATCAGGTCTCCTCACGTTTCCCGGTTGCGGACGCGGGACTGTATCCGGCAGGCAACCAGTTCGCAAGGGGATGGGCGCCCGCGTGTAGAGAGCAAGACTATCTGTCCGGTTCTAGCCGGACGTGACTGCTCCACCCAATCGGGTGGTCGGCGTGGTTACTTGGCGTCCTCCGAGGAGGACCTGCCATGTCCCAGAGCCCGCCCGCCCAGGAGCGGATGATGAAGGTACGCGAGGTGCTCATGCGCGCAGTGAATCGGGAGATCACCTGGATCCAGGCGGCGGATATCCTGGGGTGCACGGCGCGGAGCCTGCGCCGGTGGAAGCTGCGCTACCAGGCGGTCGGGATCAACGGGCTGGTCGATGGCCGCACTCACGGGCATCGTTCCCCCATGCGGGTGAAGCCCTGCGAGCTCGAGCCGCTGCTCGAGTTGTACCGGACGCGGTACTCGGGCTTCAACGTGCGGCACTTCTGCTCGATCGCACGCCGCGAGCACGGTCTGCGGTGGTCGTACAGCTTCGTGCGGCAGGCTCTGCAGACTGCGGGTCTGGTGAGGAAGCGCCGTCCGCGGGGTCGTCACTTCGTGCGCCGCCCGCCGCGTGCCTGCTTCGGTGAGATGCTCCACCTCGATGGCAGCCATCATCCCTGGCTCGCGCTGCGGCCGGACGAACGGCAGTGCCTGATCGTGGTGGTCGACGATGCGACGCGACGGATCCTCTACGCGCAGTTGAGCGAACGCGAGTCGACCGAGGGCGTGATGACGGCCCTGGCCGCGGTGTTCGTGCGATACGGGCTCCCCCAGTCGCTGTACACCGACCGCGCCTCGTGGGCGGCCTGCACGCGCGGGTCCGACGGCAAGCCACGGCTCGAGCGTCCGACCCAGGTCCAGCGTGCACTGGAGCGGCTGGGTGTCGAGCACATCCTCGCCTACTCGCCGCAGGCGCGTGGACGTGGCGAACGGGTGAACCGGACGCTCCAGGGGAGACTGGTCAATGAGCTGCGGGTCGCGGGCATCCGCACGACCGCGAGAGCCAACCGCTACCTCGACGAGGTGTTCCTGCCGAACCACAACGCCGAGCTCACGCGGGCACCGGCGGACCCGGCATCCGCGTTCGTGACGGCGGGCGGCGCGGACCTCGGGCAGATCCTCTGTCACGAGGAACCACGCGTGGTTGGCAAGGACAACACGGTGGTCCTCGATGGCGTGCACCTGCAGATCGCCAAGCAGCCGGGCAGGGCCACCTGTGCGGGGCTCGAGGTCGTTGCGAGGCGGCACATCGATGGGACGCACAGCGTATGGAGGGGCCCGAGGTGCTGGGGTCGATTCGACGGGAAGGGGCGGTCGGTCAAGGGGGCCCAGGCGGCCGCATGAGGAGCGGACAGATAGTCGTGTCAAAAGCGGTCACTTAGTCTTGCGCTCAACAGGGGATGGGCGCCCGCGTGCGACCGGCAGCGGCCGGGGCGTGCCTGGCCGCTCTGGCGCGACGGGCGCCTCCGCCTGTGGCAACATGCTCCGTCATGCCAGCCCTGCGCGTACTCGAATACGTCCGCTACGACGATGGTGCGTGGAACCTGCCGTCCTTCCATGTGGAGGCGTTGGCCCACCGCTTTCCCGAAGTGCATTTCGACGTTCCGGCCGACCGAGCGGAGGCAGACGAACTCCTGCCACAGGCCGACATCGTGCTCGGGTTCGCGGTTCGCCCCGACAACTTCACCTCTGCGTGCAGGTTGCAGTGGATCCACGCCACCGCTGCCGGGGTGGGCGGGGTCCTGTTCCCGGATCTCGTCGACAGCCCTGTGGTGCTGACGAACGCGCGAGGTCTGCATGCGAGATCGATGGCCGAACACACCATCGGGATCATGCTCGCGTTCGTGCGAAAGCTGCATTGGTCGCGGGATGCCCAGCAGGCGGCACGGTGGGACGCCACGGCGCAGGAGCGCGAGTCGCCCGTCTTCGGAACATTGGCGGGCGCCACGATCGGGCTGGTCGGTTTCGGCCACGTGGGTCGAGGTATCGCGGAACTGGCGCGAGGGCTTGGCATGCGCGTCATCGCGGTGCGTCGGCACCCGGCCCTGGATCCCGCGCCGGCCGACGAGCAGTGGGGGGTTGAACGCCTGCACGACCTACTCGCGGCGAGCGACTGGGTGGTGTTGTGCGCACCCCACACGAGTTCCACCCGTGGCCTGATCGGCTCGGCCGAGCTGGCCTGCATGCCTGCCCATGCGCGATTGGTGAACTTGGGCCGCGGCGCGCTCGTCGATGAGCCGGCCCTGGTGGCGGCGCTGCGGGATGGCCGAATTGCAGGTGCCTCATTGGACGTGTTCGCTGAGGAACCCCTGCCGAAGGATTCACCCCTGTGGGGAATGCGTGAGGTGATCGTGACGCCGCACGTCTCGGGATTCGGCCCACGCTACTGGGAACGGGCCATGGAGCAATTCGCGGCGAACCTGCGCCGCCACATTTGCGGCGAGCCGCTCGAGAACGTGGTCGATAAGCGGGCAGGGTACTGAGCATGACGCTCGGCGTGGTGCTGGCGGGAGGGCGCGGCGCGCGGATGGCGCGGCCCGAACCCAAAGCGCTGGTCATGCTCCTGGGGCGAAGTCTGCTCGCTCGAGCGCAGGCGACCCTCGCGGCCCTGTGCGACGAGGTGCTCGTGAGCGCGCCAGCGGAACTGGAGTTGGGCGTGCCCGCGGCGTCGCGCGTCGCAGATCCTCCCGGCGCACAGGGGCCGCTCGCGGGACTGGTCGCGGGGCTCGCAAGCCGACGATTCACACGAGCGCTGGTATTGGCGGTGGACCTTCCCTTGGCGACTGCGGCTGCGTTGCGCGCGCTGGAAGGCCACTTGGCCTCCGGCGACGATGTGGTGCTGGCTGCGCCCGGCGGCATCCCGCAACCGCTGGCGGCATGGTATGCACCCAGTGCGGCTGCGCCATTGGCCGCAGCGCTCGCATCCGGCGAGCGCAGCGCGACGCGAGCGGTACTGGCGCTGCGCGTGCGGGTGATCGAGTCGACGTTGTTGGCGATGATGCCGGGTGGCGAATCCGCCTATTTCAATCTCAACGTCCCCGCCGATCTGGACGAGGCGGAGCGGCGTTGTAGGGAGGGATCGGGGTGAGCATCGGGACCCACGAGGGTGTGATGACGCTTGGGGGCGTGCATCTGGACCAGGTGCTCGAGCGCCTTCGCCGGCTCGAGCCCCACGCGCGGGCATGCTGGATTTATGATGTGGATGCCTTCGCTGCGCGTGTGTCGCGTCTGCAACAAGCCGCCGCGCCCCTGCGTGCGGTGAACGCCTATGCGTTGAAGGCGAACTCGCTTCCGAGCCTGCTCGCCCGCATTCTGGCTGCTGGGCTCGAAGTGGACGCCGGATCCATCGGCGAACTCGAGTCAGCGCGAGCCGCCGGCTTCGGTCCCACCCGACGAACATTGAGCGGCAATGGGCGTACGCCGGAGGAGGCCGCGTGGGTGGCGCGCGAGGGCGTCGCGGCAGTGAGTGCGGACTCACTTGCGGAGTTGGACCTGCTCGAGGCGGCTGCCACAGAACATGGTCGCATCGTTCGGGTTGCGCTGCGAGTCAATCCCGGCATCGGGACGCCTGGCCACCGGCATGTCGCGACGGGGCATGAGGGGGCCAAGTTCGGGGTGTCCCGCGAGGAAGCACTCCAAGCATGGAATGTCCGCGCGCGCTGGCCGCATCTGTGCGTCGATGGGTTGCATTTGCATGTAGGCTCGCAATTGCTCGAACGTGAGCCGTTGGTCGCAGCAGCGCAATTGGCACTCGCCCTTGCACGCTCGTCCGCCGAACGCGGCGCACCACTCGCGCTCATCAATCTGGGCGGCGGGTTCGGCGTGGACTACGCGGAGCAAAGTGACGCTTTCCCGCTTGAGATGCATCTGGCTGAACTGGCCGAATTGCCAGGGGCGATGGCGTTCGAGTGGCGCCTCGAGCCGGGGCGCTGGCTCGTTGCGCCCGTGGGAGTACTGCTGGCCGAGGTCCTGGCGGTCAAGCTGCGGCGAGATCCGAGCGGCGAGCGAAGGTTCGTGGTGCTGGCCGCCGGCATGAACGACCTGCTGCGACCGGCGTTGTACGGCGCGCGGCATCGCATCGTGCCCGTCCGCCCACGTGCGGGAGGCCAGAGCGAAGCGACCGTGGTGGGGCCGGTCTGCGAGAGCGGCGATACCTTTGAAACTGCAGCCCTGCTGCCACCGCTCGAGGTGGGGGATGTTGTCGCGCTATTGGATACGGGGGCGTACGGCGCGGTGATGTCCTCCAATTACAACGGCCGCCCCAGACTCGCCGAGTTGGTGATCGACGGCGGCCGACTTCGCCGCGCGCGCCGCGGCGAGATGCCCTCCGAGCTTCTCGCACGCGCAACTGACGACCCGCTCGACAGCGCCTGAAGTGTCCTGCGCCGGTGCAGCGCGGCCGAGTCCGGCCCTGAGCGCGGGAGGGTCAGACGGCGAGGCGGGGACTGCCTGCGATCAGCAGCACCGCTGGACTCGAGCCCAAGTTCGCGTACGCATGCAAGCGGTGCGCCCGGAAGTGGATCGCATCGCCCTCGCGCAGGACGAATGGACGGCCATCGATGCGCACCTCGGCGACCCCAGAGAGCATCATCACCCATTCTTCGCCCTCGTGGCGATGCGAGAGCTGGGCCTCGCGCCCGATTGGTAGCGTGAAGGTGTGCAGGCTCAGGCACGCATCCTGCGTGGGTTCGGTTACCGCTTCGATCCTGGCGCCGCCCCATTGCACGATGTCCGACCGGCGGTCGGTTACCCGCTTGACCGTGACCTCGGGAAGCAGGCGTGGCTCAACGAGTCTGGCAGGCCGCAGGCCCAACGCCTGCGCGATTCGACCCAAGGCACCGACCGTGGGGGATGCCTTGCCGCGTTCGATCTCGGAGACATGTGTGGCCGAAATGCCACCGCGATGTTCGAGATCCTTGAGCGTCATACCGCGCGCGACGCGAAGCATCTTGATGCGGCGACCCAACTCCAACGGGGAATGTTCACGAGGCTCGAGGGGCGAGCGCATGCCCGTGGTTGCGAGCGGAGTTGGATCCTCGACCGGTGCGGTCGTGCGTGGACTCATCCCTCCTCCGCAATGGGGCGCGTGCTGAACAAAAGCAGTTCTGCGGTTTGCTCTCCCGTTGGCCGGACGAAGTGAGCCTGCGTGAGCGAGGCCTGCATGGAATCGCCTGCCGTCAGCAGGAACTCCGCCTCACCTACCGATGCCGTCACCGAGCCGTTCTGCAGCATATAGATGACGTCGCCGGGTAGATCCTGCGCGCTGAATCGTAGCGCGGCCTGGCTACCAGATCCGAGCTTGACGCGGTAGGGGAACATGCCGCTGCCGGGGATGCCAGCGCTCAACTTCTCGACCGAAAGTCCGTCGTGGGTGGACGCATGATTCTGCTGCTCGCGCAGGTATGACGCGACCTCCTCGCGCTCTTCCGATTCGATGAAGAACGAGGCATCCCGTTCGAGTGCGCGCGCGATGCGCACGAGGGCCCCGATCGTGGGCGAGGTCCGACCCCGTTCGATCTCGGAGAGGTGGGTGGCCGAAAGGCCGCACGAATCCTCGACCTGCTTGAGCGTCATGCGCCGGTCGAGGCGTAGTTTGCGGATTCGCCGACCAAGCTCCTCGACGTCAATGATCAATGCCATGGCTCCTTCGCGCGATGCTCACCGAGTGCAACTGGTCTCTGCTGAATCCGAGCGGCGGCGAAGCACTTGTGCCCGTTCAGGTTGTCACGCTGGCGAACGGCCCGTCAAGCATGGTCATGGCCATCCGGCATGGATCAGGCCGACCCGCGAGGCGATCCTGGTTCACTCATTAAGAATACTCTCGGTCGCCTCGTTCTCCTCGACTGTCGCGAACTTGACACTCCGAGGGCTTGCGGGGAGACTTCGCCGCCGTTGTCGCTGCGCCCTCACCAACCCAAGGTCGACGTTGTGAGGGCGGCTCTGTCAACCCACATTGTGAATATTGGCGCAAAGTCACAAGCTTCCCGTCTCACGGCCTTTGCCGGGGTATTGCGCGGCTCGACTGGCCGGCGGATCAGAGAGGTGCCCAGTGCTGCAGGTGGTGTGCATCAAGCAGGTTGCGGACACCGAGACCCGAGTCAAGGTGGCGGCCGATGGACGTACGCTGGATCCCTCTGGGGTGACCTGGATCCTGAATCCATACGACGAGTTCGCGGTCGAGGAGGCTCTCCGCCTGAAGGCGAAACTGGCGACGGGCGAGGTCGTCGCCATCTCACTCGGGGGCGCTAGCGTGGCGACCACGCTGCGCAACGCGCTCGCGATGGGTGCGGATCGTGCGTTGCATCTGAGGAACGACACTCCATCGCCCGACGCGCTCGCGGTGGCCAGGGCATTGGCCGACGCAATCCGCGCCCTCGCGCCAGGCATCGTCTGGTTCGGCAAGTCAGCTGTGGATGACGATGGCGCCCAAGTTGGCGCGATGGTGGCCGAGTTGCTGGACCTGCCCTGTGTGACTGTCGTCGCGAAGTTCGACCATCAAGGCGCGATCGCGATCGTCGAGCGCGAAATCGAGGGTGGGCGCGAGGTCGTGGAGGTTGCGCTGCCCGCCGTGTTCACCACGGACAAGGGGCTCAATGAGCCGCGCTATGCCTCCCTCAAGGGCATCATGGCGGCCAAGAAGAAACCGATCGAGGAACGCGCCATCGACTTGGGCGCAGTGAATCTTGAAGTCGAGGCGTTGGAACTGCCGGCGCCGCGCGCGGCGGGACGCATCATCGGCGAAGGCGCGGCAGCGGTCCCGGAACTGGTGCGCGTCCTGCGCGAAGAAGCCAAGGTCATCTGAGGGAGGCGGTCCATGAGCATCTTGGTCTTCATCGAGCAGCGGGGTGGGCAGGTGCGCCCCGTCTCGCGCGAAGCGCTCGGCGAGGCCACGCGCCTTGCTGCTTCAATGGGTGGTCCGGTGGTGGGAGTGTGTTGCGCTGACTCGGACTCCGGGCTCGCCTCGCTGGGAGAGGCGGGGGCCGACCAGGTGCTGTTCGCCCAGCACGAGGCGTTCGGGACCTACGATGGCGCCGGATATGCCGTCGCTGTGGCAGAAGCTGTGCGGAAAGTCTCGCCCAAGGCGGTGCTGTTCGCGGCGTCCGCCATGGGCAAGGACCTGGCGCCGCGCGTGGCAGCCCGGCTCGGTGTCGGGCTTGCATCGGATTGTACCGCCGTCGCGACCGAAGGCGACAAGTTGGTGGCGAGGCGGCCGGTATTCGCTGGCAAGGCATTCCAGAAGGTCGCATTCCCACTCAGCCCAGCGCTGCTATCGCTGCGGCCCAAGGTATTCGCCGTCGCCGCCACGCAGGTCGGCCGCAATGCCGTGGTCGAGCCACTCCCATTCACATGGGATGCCTCGGCACCGCGCGCGAGGGTCACGGGTTCGACCGGCGCCAAGGGCGGACGGCCGGACCTGACGGAGTCCGAGATCGTGGTCTCGGGTGGCCGCGGCCTGAAGGGCCCCGAACATTTTGCGCTCGTCGAGCAGTTGGCAGATGCGCTCGGCGCGACCGTCGGCGCCTCGCGCGCGGTGGTGGATGCGGGTTGGCGTCCACATGGCGAGCAGGTGGGACAAACCGGCAAGGTCGTGAGTCCGAAACTCTACGTCGCTGTTGGAATCTCGGGAGCGATCCAGCATCTGGCGGGAATGTCGAGTTCACGCTGCATCGTGGCCATCAACAAGGATCCCGAGGCTCCCATCTTCAAGGTCGCCGACTACGGCATCGTTGGCGACTTGTTCGAGATCGTGCCCGCATTGACCGCGGCGGTGAAGCAGTTGCATTGAAAGAGGTTGCACAGGTCTGTCGGCTTGACGGTCCTGTGGCATCCTCTTAGGGTGAACTCGACGGCGCATGGAGCGTCGCCGATGCGACCGAAGGACCGACCGGAAAATGCTCGAATACCTGCCGGTATTGCTGTTCGTGATCGTCGCGCTGGGGTTCGGCGCCGTCACCATCGGCCTCTCCTCGATCATCGTTCCGATGCGCCGCAATGCGGTGAAGAATGACCCATACGAATGCGGCGTCGACCCCGTCGGCAATGCGCGCGGCCGCTTCAGTGTGAAGTTCTACCTGGTGGCGGTGCTGTTCATCCTCTTCGACATCGAGGCGGTGTTCCTCTACCCATGGGCTGTCTCGTTCAAGCAGCTCGGACTCTACGGCTTGGTTGAGATGGTGCTGTTCATCGCGATCCTGCTCGCAGGGTATCTCTACCTGCTCAAGAAGCGGGCGCTCGAGTGGGAATGATGCCGCGCCTCCTCTCGTGCTCCATGACCACCTGCGTCCGAGAGGTGTGACCTTATGACCGATCCCAAGGATCAGAATCCGTTTCGCACACTCGTCCAGCCGGCCGCGGCCGAGGTGCCGATCTCAGACCTTGTCATGCCGATGAGCGAAGAGGATCGGCTTGCGGATGAGCTCGAGAAGGGCGTCTTGTTCACCAAGCTCGAGTCCATTGCCAGTTGGGCTGTGAACCAGGCCCGGGCGAACGCGATCTGGCCGCTCGGTTTCGGCCTGGCTTGCTGCGCAATCGAGATGATGGCGATCGCAGGGCCGCGCTTCGACGTCTCACGCTTCGGAGCGGAGGTGTTCCGCGGCTCACCGCGCCAGGCCGATCTCATGATCGTGGCCGGTCGCGTGTCCATCAAGATGGCACCCGTGCTGCGCCGTTTGTACGATCAGATGCCGGATCCCAAGTGGGTCATCGCGATGGGAGCGTGCAGTTCGTGCGGTGGCGTTTTCAACAATTACGCGATCCTGCAGGGCGTCGACAAGATCGTGCCGGTTGATGTGTATGTGCCCGGCTGCCCGCCACGGCCCGAGGCCCTGTTGCACGGCATCATGAAGCTGCAGGAGAAGATCCTCGTCTCCAAGGTGGAGTTCGGCCCCATCGTGCGCAAAAAGAAGAAGGGTGCTGCCTGATGGCGCTGACTCCAGAACGCGTCGAGCAGAGGCTGCGCGATCAGTTCCCCGGCGCTGCGATCGAACGCCAGCAGGGCCCGGCCGTGCGCGACCACACCCTTTACGTCCCGGCCGAGGTATTGGTCGAGATGTGCATCTTCTTGCGAGACGATGACGAGCTTCAGTTCGCGATGCTGGCCTGGATGGGCGGTGCCGACTACCTGCCGCGCGTGCCGCGCTTCGAGACGATTTACAGTCTCCTATCGCTCACGCACAACCTTCGCTTCACGCTCAAGGTGAGGATCGGTGAAGAGCACCTGAAGCTCCCATCGGTCGTCAGTGTTTGGCCGACCGCGAACTGGCACGAGCGGGAGGCCTACGATTTCTATGGGTTGGAGTTCACCGGGCATCCCGACATGACGCGCATCCTGCTACCCGAGGATTGGGTGGGCTGGCCGCTCCGCAAGGACTCCCCGCTCGGATACGAGGAAGTCGCGTTCACGCACAACACGCCGAACCGTCGACTCCCCAGCCCGGCGCTCAAGAAGCTGGCGCCCAAAAAGGTCAAGTACCGTGCGCAATGAGACCATGACCCTGAATATGGGGCCGCAGCACCCCTCGACCCACGGTGTGCTGCGCGTGGCCCTCGAACTCGATGGGGAGACCATCGTCCAGTGCCGGCCGATGATCGGCTATCTGCACACGGGTATGGAGAAGCAAGCGGAATACAAGACCTACACGCAGTCC
>JBDSKE010000187.1:0-9473 GCA_039917105.1 Candidatus Eiseniibacteriota bacterium
CGCCGAATCCATCATCGGTGCGGTTCGGGTTGTTCGGATCCTGTTTCCAATTCACGCGATCGATGACGAACTTGTACTGGTAACGGCCAGGCGGCAGCTTCTCGGTGCGCGTCCAGATGCCGTCGCCGTTGTCATCCTTCATCTCGCCCACAAGGAATCCGCCGGTCTGGGCCTGACCCGCGAGCCACTTGTTCTCGGGCCAGTCGCCTGCCAATTGCACGACCTTCGCGCTGGGCGCTTCGAAGCGGAAGGTCATGCCCTCGGTGCTCTGCGATGGCGGCGGCAGGCGCCGCTTGACGAAGCTGAGGCTGCTGCAACCGGAGAGGATCGCGCCTGATGCGAGCACGCTGAGCATGAGGAACTGGATTCGGCGCATGGAGTCCTCCTCGCACACGGGGTGAGATCAGAAGTGGACGATCGCCTGCAGCTGGAATCGCTTCTCGTTCATCAGCGATTTCTCGGCGGCGGCGATCTGCGGAGCAAGGCTCAGGTAATCGGTCTCGGCGATGAAGCCGTTCGCACCGCGGCGGTTGAGGTAGACGTCGCGGCCGATGTACCCGTACTCGTTCGTGTTCGGGTCCAACACCTCGGGGTCCACGCCGAAACCGAATGCGACTTCGATGGTGGGCGAGTACCGATAGGTCGCTTCGGTGAACTGGCTCACGTAGCCGCGCGTCAGCTTCAACTCGGGGGTGTCGTACTTGACCCAGCGCGTGTCGCTCGAAAGGCGGATGACTTTGTTCCAGTCCCACCCGAGTTGGAACAATGATTCCGCATAGCGTGGTTGCGCGCCCAGATGCACCCCCGTGAATGTGCCCTTCCAAAGGAAGATGCCATTGCGGGCGCTGTGGAACGGGACCTCGAGCGACGGTCGGACGCGGACCACTTCTTCCTGCCCCAACACACTCAAGCGGTCGATGCTCACCACATGCTGACCGCTCTCGAGCCAGAAACTGCCGGTCGGGAACCACATCTGGTATTCCCAAGCAGTGCGCGCGTCGTAGTCGAAGTGGGTGAGCTCGATTTCCAATGCGGTCCTGACCTCACGATTCAGGTAGTAGCGCCAGTTGCGGTCCCAGCCCAGGCGGAACTCGGTACGCGTGTTCTCAAGATCGTCCAGCGCGTTCAGATAGCTGGCGCGTTGGAACTCCACATTGAGCACACGCGCATGGTCGTCCGGGGCAAGGCCAGCGGGGATGATGGGCGACTGGGTCCACGCCGGATAGCGGTGCTGCTCGCGCTCAGCCGAGGCACGCAGTGCGATGTCCCCCTTGGCGAAGGTCCACGCACTCGCCAGATGCAGTCGGTTGCTGCGATCGACGGTCAGGTGCTGCCCTTCGGCGAGGGTGCTCGAGAGGCGCGTGAGCGAAGACGCGCCCGTTGCTTCGACCGTGCCCGCCTTCCAGACTTGATCGGTGGCCCCATTGACGAGGTTCATGCGCTTGGCGCCGAATAAACCCTCGGCCGATACACTGAATGCGGCGTTCGGCTCCCAACGAGCCTCGCCGCCGATTCCGTACCACTGGTGGATGTATTGCCCTGTGCGCAACCTGACCAAACTGTCCCCGGTGGGCTCCGCCAGAGCGAGTTGACCAAGATTGAAGCCGCGATCGGTGCGGCCGAGCACGCCGAGCCGCAGCGCGCCAGGCAACTCGCGGCGCACGCGGGCGGCGAACATATTCTCGTTGCCATCGCCGAACCCGAAGCTCTTGTCGTTATCACCGAAGTCCATGCTCGAGACCTTCGAGGCCTGCCCCGGAGTGAGGCGGAATCCCGAATCGGTGCGTTCGGTCTGCAGCAGTAGCAGCGCCCGCTGGACCGGGTCGGCCTCGAAGACGAACTCCGGTAGCGGGGGGCGCAATACCGAGAAGCCGGGGAACGTCACGCCCCCCGCCTGGAAGTTATCGGTGTAGAGCAGCTCGGTGTCGAGGCCCAGCCGGGGGCTTCGGACCTGGAATCCCTGGCGCTGGAACCCGTATGGGTGGTCGAATGTGCCGATCCCGCCCACCAAACGCATCGCATCGTCCCAAGTGCCGATGTTCTCGCTGTCGAACGCCCGGATGGTCAGGTCCGGCTGAGTGAGCGTCAGGCTGCCGCGCTTGAAGTTCAATCGGCTGCGGTAGTCTTGGACCGTTTCGTTCCGGGGATTCAGGTTCATCAGGAAATGCCCCGCGAGCACATCCGAGAAACGCACATCGAATCCCAGGTCGATGTCCATGTCGGGGCGGCTCAGCTCGTATCGCGAGTAAGCCGGGTTCAGAATGCTCTGGTACAGGCCGATGACGCGGCCCCCGATGAAGATCTTGGGGCTGTACGGGGTGTTCGAGGTTGCCTTCTGCACCTCGAGCGCGCCGTTCGCGCCCACTTTCACCACGCTGTTGCCGAACTCGCCCGAGGTGGCGCTGTTCTCGGGATCGGCGAACCACTGGCCGTCAGCCACGAACTTATAGGCGTGTTCACCTTGCGGAAGCGCCATGACGACGCTCCACACGCCACCGGGGCCCTTGGTCATGGGGTTCGCCGTCGCGTTCCAGGCATTGAAATCGCCCGCCCAACTGACCGTTGCGGCGTTCGCGTCGGTGTAGGTGAAGCGGATCCCTGCGGCGACCTTTTCCGGCGAGGCGTATGCAGTCTCGGCACACCACGTCGACAGCAGGGCCGCACAAACAACGGGCAGGAGCGCGAGCGGATGCCAGAGCGGACGGATGGAGCGCGGAGGCATCAGAAATTCCCCTTGAGGATGAACTTGATGATGTCGAACTGGTCGCCGTTGCCGTTGAGGTTGCCCTCATCCACGGGCGTCGAGCCGCCACCGATATAATCCGGCCCATACTGCAGGAACATCTCCATATTGCCCGTGGGTCGGTATTGAAGCTGCGTGAACAACCCCTTGCGCAGTATGCTGGCGTCATTGCCCAGCGCGAACCGATTGTAGATCTTGGTCTTCGTCGTGAGGTTGAGCGAATTCTCGATCACGAACAATTGTTTGCGCTCGGGCTTGCCGATGTCGCGCAGCTTGCTCTGCACGCGAAGCCAAGCCAGGCGACTCTCGACCTGGAGCTCGTTGAACCACTCGAGACGCGTCTCCTTGCGGAGCATTCCACCGCTTGGGGAGTACGTGTCCCGTTGGCGGTAGGCCGTCTTGCCGGTGAAGCCGTTGACGAACTCCACATAGAGCTCGTTGTACATCTCGCGCGTCGCATTGCGACTGAAGACCTTGTTGCCATACCAGCTGAGCTGGTTGGAGTAAGTGATCGCGCGCTCGGGCAGTAGGTAGAAGGATTGGATGATGAAGCCTGTCTCATCCGAAGTCGGACCGCCGATGCTGTTGCGGTACAGGGGCCCGCGGCTCCACCAGCCCGGGGCAACATTGATGTAGCCCATGCGCGGCGTGCCCAGCTTGAGACTTCGGATCTCCCCTTGGATGACCGAGCGATCCGGCAGGCGGATTCCAGTCGAGTGCTTGAACACCGTCAGTTCGTTGGCCCGCCCATTGCCCGATTCATTCGTGGGGCGGCTCTCGCCATACTCAAGCGAGAAGTCCGTGTTGCGGAAGCGGTATCGCCCGTCAAAACCGTAGACGCTGGTCCAGGGCGAGGGGCCATTGACGCTGTCGCGGCCGCTCCAACCCTCGAATCGGTTGTAGGTGAAACCCAATCGTAGTTGCTTGTCCTTGAGGAACTCGCGGCGCAAGCGTGCGACATACATGTCGTCGGTGCGCCGTGCGCGTTGTGCGGCGATGGAGTCGCGCGAGATGACGGGGTCGTTCGCGCTGAAGTCGGCCGGGTTGAACTGGCTGCTCTGGTCGGCGACCACGAATGTGGTGTTGAACCCGCCAAAGCCCCACGTCTCCAGCCGGATTCCCTGCGCATCCCCCCGCCCATACACGAACGGGATGAGATATCGATCCACCCAGAAGCGATCCTGGCGCGAGAACCAGTAGCTATCGATCCCGCGCTTGCCCATCTCCTTGCGAAATCGCAGGTGCGCCTCGCGGTACTGGAACTCGGGCCGGGCGCTATTGTTGTCGTTCGGGTGCCAATCCGATTCCACTTTCACGAACGCCTCGACACCCGGCCGTGGCTGCGAGAACAATCGGAACTGGGCATTGTTGAATGTGTCGTAGGAGTTCGAATCCCAATCCCAGGGATATGCCCGGTTCGACTTGCGCATCTCGGCCATCAATTGGTACTCGCCCTCCAGCTTGGTGAGGGAATGGGCGGTAGGCGGCAGGAGTGTACTGAGTGTGGCGGCCAACAGCACGATGCGACGGATCACCGGGCATCCCCGCCGTACAGGGGCACGCGGAGCGTGACGCGGTAGGAGGCGCCGAGGTCACGATTGGTGCTCGCGGTGGCGTCCACCTGATAGTTCTTGTGGAAGACGCCGAATCCGCCATTGAACTGAAGTTCGTTCGGGGATGCGTAGGAATCATAGACACGCGACAGATTCGCGATGCTGGAGCGGATCGCGAAAACATCGTAGAAGAGCACCTCGAGACCGGCGCTGAGTGAGGTGCGGCGGGAATCGAGCTGGGACCAGCCGAGCGTGATGGTGGACTCGCGATTCCAATGGAAAGCTGCCGCGAGTTCCTGTCGGGCCACGAGCAACTGTCCGCCCGAGCCCGGAACGAACTGATAGCGCGGCTCGAGCAGGTCGCGCGAGACATAGGCGAAGTCGATGTTCCATGGAGTCGCCCAGCGCAGCCCGGCATCGAATGAGCCCTTGGATACCGTGCCGTAATTGGTCGAGATTCCCGACGTGCGATCCTCAAACGGTTGGAAGGAGGCTCGCCCGAACTTGAACGTCGCCCCGCCGGAAACCGCGTGACCATTACCAAAGCGTTTGATCCGACGACCGACCGAGGCGCAGAAAAGGTCCTCGGAATAGACATCCGTGAGTCCGAGGTGATGCCATGCCAAGGCCCAGCCCGCGCCGGCGTACGGCGCCGAAAGAACGAGCGCGCCGGCATTCACATCACCGAGTCCATAGGGCTTCGAATAGTCCACGAGCCCCTCGCCTCGTCGCAACTCGGACAGGGCTGCTGGATTCCAATAGTAAGCCGAGCCATCGTTCACCGCGGCGATTGCACCCGAACCCAACGCCAGAGCGCGCGCACCGACCTGCACTTCCTCGAAATACGCGCGTGCGGGCGTGGCGGAAAGCAGAGCGGTTGCGACCCATGCCCACATCATCCGATGGCGCTTCACCGCACCACCACCACGGACTTCAGTGCGCGGCTGAGGCTTGGCTCGATCACGGTGCGGATCACGTAGATTCCTGGAGGAACGATTTCACCCCGCTCATTGCGACCATCCCACATGTCCAGAGCGGGATCCGCCGGTGACAGGGCACTGCGCGTCTGGCTGAGGTACAGGTTTCGGATGAAGTGGCCGCGCAGGTCGAAGATGTTCGCCGTCAGGTTCAAGGTGCGGACCTGGTTGACCGGGTCGTTAGCGTCGAGGCGCTTGTCGAGATCCACCGAGAAATGGATTTTCTCGCCGCGATCCGGCGCAAACGCCGGACGATCCACGGTGACCTCGTTCACCGCGAACCGCAACGCCACCACCGGGGGCTGATGGCGGAAAGTGATTCGGCTCTTGGGCGAGACGCCCCAATCGGCCACGCCATCGGGACCGCCTCCGCCAGCACCCGTGTCATCGTTGCGGTCGAGATCGATGAGCGCATAGTTGTCGATGAACACCAGGTCGCCGGTGTTGTCGGTGTGACCGCGCAGGTTGTCCGGTGCAGAGTCCGGACCACCGCTGCCATCGCCGCCCCCCGTAACCACGCCGGAGAGCTTGATCGTGGTGCCGCGTGGGAACAATCGGAAGGTGTCGGTCACCCCGGCCACCGTCATCACCGTATCCCGGGTGCCCACTCCGGCCTGGCCCACGAATACGGACTTCCATGGGATGCGCAGCTCCATGGCGCGGTCGGTGTTGCCTTGGAGGAAAGTGGCGGCGGCGCTGAAGTAGGGGCCAACGCGCTCGTCATCCACTTGATTCCCCGCAAGCTGAACGATGAGCCGGGGCGAGGTGTTGCCGTCCCAGGTTGCAGCGAAGAAATCGGGCGAGAAGCCATTTCCTGTCCCCGATCCGGTGGTGTCGAAATCGAAATTCCGTTTCCACGAGTTGAGCGCAGTCATCGAGGTCAACCCTCGCCCCGGCACGGTGTCAAACAAGAGCACCATGTTGTTGTCCCAGATCCGACCCTCGGCCGCGATGTAAAGGTACTGGGCATCCCATGACACGCGGATCTGGCTCAGGTCATTGTTCACACCCCAGCGCGAGTCGTCCGTGGCTTCTTCTGGCGCGTTCGCAGCTGCGTTGTACCCGAACATCTTCTCGTCGTCCGTGAAGTCGGTGGTGAATCCGTCCACACGCATGCGCGAGGAGAGGTCCCGTGCGGTGAGGGCGC
Source organism: Candidatus Eiseniibacteriota bacterium (assembly GCA_039917105.1). Classification (GTDB taxonomy): domain Bacteria; phylum Eisenbacteria; class RBG-16-71-46; order RBG-16-71-46; family RBG-16-71-46; genus CAIXRL01. The sequence goes on from JBDSKE010000187.1 coordinate 6,421, forward strand.
GGGCCGACTGGGCGGTGGCAAGGAGCATCACCAGGAGGGGCAGGGCTCGGAGGCGCACGGGATGGAATCCGGGTGGGAAGTGGGCGCGGCCAGGAAGGGCGCTGGATGGGCATGATGCGGCTCTCATCTCGAGGGGTCAAGCACCCATGGGGCTGGACTCTTTCATTGCGGCGCACGGGTGCGAGCCCTACAATTGCCCCGTACGTCATCCACCTACCGGTTCCACTCGCCGGTCCGCGCGCAGACGGTCGGGCCTCGTCTGTTTCGCTGCGCGTGTCGCTGCGCCGTTCGGTCCGTTGGAGACCCTCCCCATGAGAAGATTGCTCACCTTGTTCCTGCTCCTTGGTGCAGTCGTCGCGACACCGGTCAGGGCGTTCACCCCGCAGACCATCACGGTCGATGGCATCAACGACTTCCTGCCCGGGAACCTGCTCGACGATGATCGCCTCGATACGCAGAGTGGTTGTTCCGCGGGGGTCTATCCCATGGACCTCGGGCGCGTGTACGTCACGAACGACGCGAACTTCCTCTACGTTGGGATCGAGTTTTCCAAAACCTGCTACGGCGACATGAACCTCGGTGTCGCATTCGACATCGGCTCGGCCGGTGGCGGCACCACGGATCCCTTCGGCCGCAAGATCGGCTGGACCAGCGTGCCCTTCAAGCCGGACTGGGTCGTCTATGACGTGACACCAACCAATTCCAATGCCTTCAACTACGAAATTCTTTACAAGGACACGGTCGGGACCTGGGTGAATCGCAGCACGCTCATCAACCCTTCGTGGGGCAGCGGCTCGAACGGCCTGGGCATCGTCGACAGTGTGAACTTCAAGGAGTTCAAGCTACCACTGGCCACTCTTGGCGCGCCGGTCGGGACGAACATGCACCTTGAGCTCTGGGTCACCCAGGAGGGCACCACCAAGGGTCCGCTGGACGCGCTCTCGAGCGACAATGTGCAGATGTCGCGCGCGGTCGGGACCACCTACGATACGACAGCAGTCGTCCAGATGACTTCGATGTTCCTTTATACGGTTCTCAACTCGGTCGATGTCGCCCCGCCGACGGTGGCGCAGGCGCAGGCCGTGAACTTCGCGTTGCAGGCCAACCGGCAGTTCGCGTTGCTCACGAACAAGGTCGACATCAAGTTCAGCGAGCCGGTTGATCTGTCTACCTCCCAGACGCCCGCGAACTATCTCTACTCCGGGCCCGCGCCGGCGAGGACCATCACCAGTGCCGTACGCGATGCCGTCGCTCCGGACCTCGTCCACCTCACGCTCAGCACGCCGATTTCCGCGAATGCCGGAGCGTTCGCGATCCTGGTCAGTAATGTCCGGGATGTGGCGAACAACACGATTGTCGCCAACGGCACCACCAACAGGGGCTCGTTCTTCATTCAGAACGTGGTGTTCAACGGAAACTTCGCGCTCGGCCTGTGCAGCGGCGCGTTCGCAGCCTCCGACACATTCGCGGTCGAGGGTAACTTGACGCCGCTCAGTTTCGCGCTGTGCGATAACGGCCTGATGTACGACGCGAATGCGGACTCGGTCTATACGCTGACGGTGCCATTCGCGCTTCCCGTCAGCTTGGGTACGGGCAAGGGCGAGGCGGATCTGGATTGGAAGTTCAGCCACAAGTGCAACCAATTCGAGCCCTTGGGCTCGAATCGCGCCTATCACCTCACCAGCGACAACGGCGCCACCGCCACGATCAACGCGGCGTGGAACAATGACGACCCTTCCAACTACACGTCGAAGGCGATCGATGTGATCTTCAAAGTGAACGCAGCGCTGCGAAACCCGATTCCCAGCGATGTCATCACACTACTGGGGAGCTCCGCTCCGTTGAGCTTCACGCAACCGGGCGTGCCCATGCTGGACAATGGAGTGGCCCCGGACCAGGTCGCGGGCGATAAGATCTATACCGCTCGCGTGACCTTTCCCAGGTGCGCCGCGAAGAGCGTGGCGTGGAAGGTGGATTTCAACGGCATCATCGAGTGCGCCGGGCAGGCCGATCGTTCCGTGTACTTGAACGACGCGCTGTTCAGTACGACCACCCCGATCGTACTCCCCGCACGCGGCATTGATCGCTGTGAGGTCACCGACAAGGCGCTCACCGTCGTCTTCAAGGTGAACATGGATCGCTTCTTTCCACCAACGGCGGCAACGGACTCGGTGGCGGTGATGGGGGATCGGTCGCCGCTTCGCTTCGATTACCCTACTGCAACCCAGCTCATGTTCGACAACGGGGCAGGCTTCGATACCCAGGCGAACGATGCGGTGTTCACGCGCGCGATCACGTTCCCGGATTCGACCCCCTTGCAAGTGGGATTCAAGTACTGGAAGAACGGGACATTCGAGTGCGTGGGCTTCGGCAACCGCACCCTGATGCTCGATGACGTGGCCAATGCGAGTGCCACACCAATCGTGCGTGTGGTGAACGTCTGGGACTATTGCTCGGACCCGACCGGAGTGCCGGTCGTCATCGGCGGTGAGAGCGGCACCTCGTTCGCGATGCTGCGGCCGGTGATGCCGAACCCGGTCAGCCGGAGTGCCCGGTTCTCCTTCGACCTTCGTCGCACGGGCAAAGTGGCGCTCAGCGTCTACGACGTCTCAGGCCGCCGTGTGGCGCGATTGCTCGACGCCGAACTGCTTGCAGGCGAACACTCGGTCGCCTGGGACGGCAAGGACGCCCGGGGCCTGCGGCTGGGCGCGGGGGTGTACATCTACGAACTCGCCATGGGCCCGGAACGGGTCGCCCGACGCCTGATCATGACCCGCTGACGCGAATTCTCTGGTCGGTGATGATTTGGCTGGTGATTCGTGTAGGCTGCAAATGCTATGTTCATGTCAGGTAACTCCAGTCCCACCGTGGGGGAGGGCAGTCCTCTCCAGGTTGGGGCGTCCCCGATCCCCCCTTGAGGAGGAAGGAAATACATCATGAATAAGGCGACCACGCTCCTCGCCACCGGTTTATTGCTCTCGCTCGCGGCGACAGCTTTCGCCGTGACAGTCGACGGCACGGCGGACGGCACCTATGGTGCCGCAGTAGTGATT
>JBDSKE010000188.1:0-4776 GCA_039917105.1 Candidatus Eiseniibacteriota bacterium
AAGTGCTCCTTCAGCGATTCGACAAGCGTACGGCTCGATTGGCCGTTATCGGCCTGGGCTACGTCGGACTGCCACTCGCCGTGGAACTGGCCCAAGCTGGTTTCGAAGTGTTCGGCATCGATATCGACGAGCAGCGCGTGAAGCAACTCAATCAGGGCAAGTCGTATATCCAGGATGTCCCGACGGCGGGCCTGCGCGCACTGGTGAAAGCCGGGCGGTTTCACGCCAGCACTGATTTCGGCGTCCTCAAGAAGTGCGACACGGTGAACATCTGCGTGCCGACGCCACTCAGCAAGCAGCGCGACCCGGATGTGTCTTACATCGTCGCGGCAGCCCAGGAAGTCGCACGCCACCTCCACAAGGGCATGCTCGTGATTCTCGAGAGCACCACCTACCCCGGCACCACGGACGAACTGGTCCTGCCGATGCTCGCCGAGACGGGGCTCCAAGTGGGCAAGGATTTCTTCCTCGCCTTCTCTCCCGAGCGCGTCGATCCGGGCAATGCTCAGTTCAACACGCGCAACATCCCCAAAGTCGTGGGCGGTGTGACCAGGACCTGCACCGATGTGGCCGTCAAGCTTTATCAACAGCGGTTGGATCACGTCGTGCCTGTCTCCAGCACGCAGGTTGCCGAGATGGTCAAGCTGCTCGAGAACACATTCCGCAGCGTGAACATCGCCCTCGTCAATGAACTGGCGCTGATGTGCGCGCGCCTCAAGATCGACGTATGGGAGGTCATTTCGGCCGCAGGGACCAAGCCTTTCGGGTTCATGCCGTTCTACCCCGGTCCGGGGCTTGGCGGGCACTGCATCCCGATCGATCCGTTCTACCTTTCGTGGAAAGCGCGTGCGAGCGGCTTCGAGGCGCGCTTCATCGAGCTCGCCGGACACGTCAACGGGCATATGCCGGATCACGTGGTGGAACTGGTGGCCGAGGCGCTCAATCGCAACGGCAGGGCGATCCGCGGGAGCAAGGTGTTGGTGCTGGGTGTGGCGTACAAGGCCGATATCGACGATGTGCGCGAAAGTCCTTCGCTGGACATCATGGAAAAGCTACGCGAGCGGGGCGCGAAGATCGAATACTCCGACCCGCATGTCGCCAGCATCCGTTTTGCAGGGAGCATTCTGAAGCATGTGCCATTCACTGCAGCGCAGCTCAAGCGCTTCGACTGCGCGGTGATCGCCACGGCCCACAAGGACGTCAGCTATGCCAACGCATTGCGCTGGAGCAAAGCGATCGTGGACACGCGCAATGCCCTCAAGGGCAAGAAGTCGAGCAAGATCGTGCGGCTGTAGCGCGACCGCGGAGAACCGCCTGCATCATCGGACTGGCCTCAGGCGCGACCCCCAGCCCACCCACGTGTAGGCCAGTGCGAGTAACCCCAGGAACGGCAGCGCCCGCCACTGGCTGCTCAGGCCGGCCCACAAGAGTAACGCCCCGAAATAGCACGCGAGCGCCAGTTCTGAGCGTCCGGCGGCACGGATCGTGGCGGAGGCCGAGCGAGCCGCGGGCTCCCCTGCCCCGCACTTCTCTCCCGTCTTGGGCGTCCGCTCGAACACTCCCACTTGCGAGCCGAGCCCCTCGAGCACCGCGCGCGCATTGTTGAGCGAGAGGCCCACGCCCAATGAGAGCGCGGCAAGGGTGTCACGCACCAGCGCCCAGCCGCGCGAGCCCGCCTCGCGTTGGCCACCAGCGAGGAACAATGTCACTGGCAACACGCCGGTCAAAATCACCAGTCCCTGCAGTGCCCACACGGCAACGGGCGACAGAAAACTACGGCCGAGCATCACGGGCAAGAGCAGGAGGCTGAGCAGGAGCAGCATGGGGTAGGCTGCGTTGCTCGTGAGGTGGAAGAACGCCTCGACTTTGACCGCGAGCGGAAGGTCGCTGGCGAAGACCGCGGGCAGGAGTTTTCGAGCGGTCTGGATGGAACCCTTCGCCCAGCGGTGCTGTTGTGACTTGAACGCCTGCATGTCGCTCGGCAGCTCGGCCGGTACCACCACGTCCGCGTCGAACACGAATCGCCACCCCCGCAACTGCGCGCGATAGCTCAGGTCCATGTCCTCGGTCAGGGTGTCGTGTGACCACCCACCAGCGTCCCTGATGCAGGCGCTGCGCCACACTCCAGCGGTGCCATTGAAGTTGAAGAACAAGCCGCGGCTCATGCGCACGGCATGTTCGAGCAGGAAGTGGGCATCGAGCATGACCGCCTGCGCCGCGGTGAGCAATGATTGACCGCGATTGAGATGCCCCCAGCGCGCCTGCACGCATCCAACGCGGGGATCCGCGAAGTAAGGTAACAGACGCCGCAGGAAGTCGGGCGTGGGTACGAAGTCCGCATCGAAGACCGCGAGGTACTCGCCCCTGGCCAGCTTCAACCCATTCGCCAGGGCGCCCGCCTTGTACCCCACACGCGACCCACGGCGCACCAGCACGATGTCGACACCGCGTGCGCGATGCCGTGCGATAGCCGCGGCGGCGCAGGCCGTGGTCCCATCGGTGGAATCGTCGAGAACCTGGATCTCGAACCGGTCGGCCGGATACTGGAGCTCTGCCGCAGCGTCGATGAGCCGCTCGACCACTGCCAATTCGTTGTAGATCGGCAATTGCACCGTGACGACGGGCAGCCTCGCTTCAATGCATTCCGGTGGCAAGGGCACAGGTCGTGCAGTTCGCTTGCGTTGAAGCACCACGAAGCGGTGCGAGGAATACATGGCCAGTCCCAACTGGCAGCAGGCGTAGAGCACCATCGCGAGCGCCTGGAGCGCATCGCGGCACCATGCTGCCAGCAGGGGCAGAGTGATTTCAGGAGCGGGGATCAAAGCGATGCGACTCTAGGTTCGGGGTGCGGGAGCGTCAAACGCCGAAGGCGGCGAAGGGCTTACGCCCCCGCCGCCCCGGTGTGACGCTCTGCGAATGTTCACTTCACGACTTCGAAGTCCGCATCGACCGCGCCGTCGCCACCCTTCTTGGGCTTGCCGTCCGCACCCACCTCAGGCTCGGCATCGGCGGCCGACTCGCCCTGCGGCGGCGTCTGTTGGTAAAGCGCGGCAGCGGCCTGGTGCCAGGCCTGCTGCAGGTCCTCGGTCGCCGTGGTGATGACCGCCGCATCCTCGCCTGCGAGCGCGGCCTTGAGCGTCTCGACCTTGCTCTCAATCTGGCTCTTGAGGTCCGCCTCGATCTTCTCGGCGTGCTCCTTGACGTTCTTCTCCACCTCGTAGACCAGCGAATCGCCACGGTTCCGAGCCTCGACCGCCTCCTTACGCTTGCGATCCTCCTCGGCATTCGTCTCTGCGTCGCGAACCATCTGCTGGATCTCGGCTTCCTTGAGCCCGCTCGAGGCTTCGATACGGATGCTCTGCTCCTTGCCGGAAGCCTTGTCCTTGGCCGACACATGCAGGATGCCGTTGGCGTCGATGTCGAACGTCACCTCAACCTGCGGGATGCCGCGTGGTGCGGGTGGGATCCCGTCGAGGTGGAACTTGCCCAGGCTCTTGTTGGCGGCCGCCATCGGCCGCTCACCTTGCACGACATGAATCTCGACCGAGGGCTGGTTATCCGAAGCGGTCGAGAATGTCTCGCTCTTCTTGGTCGGGATGGTGGTGTTGCGTGGGATCAGGGTGGTCATCACGCCGCCCAACGTTTCCAGGCCCAGCGACAGCGGGGTCACATCGAGCAGCACCACGTCACGCACTTCGCCCGAGAGCACGGCCCCCTGGATGCCGGCGCCGATGGCGACGACTTCGTCGGGGTTGACGCCCTTGTGCGGTTCCTTGCCGAAGATCTCCTTGACCAAGTCCTGCACCTTGGGCATGCGCGTCGAGCCTCCGACGAGCACCACCTCATCGACCTGCGCCGGGGTGAGTCCCGCGTCCTTCAGTGCCTGAAGCACCGGTCCGCGGCAACGCTCGACCAGGCTGCCCACGATCTGCTCGAGCTTGGCACGCGATAGCGTGATATTGAGGTGCTTGGGCCCATTCTGGTCCGCCGTGATGAAGGGCAGGTTGATGTCGGTCTGCATCGTGCCCGAGAGTTCGCACTTGGCCTTCTCGGCGGCCTCCTTGAGCCGCTGCAGCGCCATGGCATCCTTGCGAAGGTCGATTCCTTCCTGCTTCTGGAACTCCTCGGCGAGCCAATCGATGACCATCTGGTCGAAATCGTCGCCGCCCAGGTGGGTGTCCCCGTTGGTAGAACGCACCTCGAACACGCCGTCGCCGATCTCGAGGATCGAGATGTCGAACGTACCGCCGCCCAGGTCGAACACGGCGACCTTCTCGTCGCCCTTCTTGTCGAGCCCATACGCGAGGGCAGCGGCCGTGGGCTCGTTGACGATGCGCTTCACATCCAGGCCGGCGATGCGGCATGCATCCTTCGTGGCTTGGCGTTGACTGTCGTTGAAATACGCCGGAACGGTGACGACCGCTTCGGTCACCTTCTCGCCGAGATACTCCTCGGCGGTGGTCTTCATCTTCTGGAGGATCATGGCGGAGATCTCGGGCGGGGAGAAATCCTCGCCGTTCGCCTTGATGCGGGCGTCCCCCGCAGCCCCCTTCACGACCTCATAGGGGACCAACTTGATCTCGCTGGAGACCTCATGGAATTGGCGACCCATGAAACGCTTCACCGAGTAGACCGTATTCTTGGGATTGGTGACGGCCTGACGACGGGCCACAAGGCCCACGAGCTTTTCGCCGTTCTTGGCAAAGGCCACGACCGACGGAGTGGTTCGGAACCCTTCCGCGTTGGCGATGACCTTGGGCTCGCCGCCCTCCATCA
>JBDSKE010000189.1:0-8982 GCA_039917105.1 Candidatus Eiseniibacteriota bacterium
CGAACACGGAAACGACCGGCATGCCGGTCGTCCACGGCGCCCACGTCGCGCCGCCGTCATTGCTCTGGTAGACGCCCACATCCGTACCCGCGAACAGCCGTAGCGGCTGCGCCGGGTCGATTGCGAAGGCATTCACCGGCACGTCGGCCAGACCCGTACCCGAGGCCACCCAGGTGGGCGTGCCGCTCATGAGGTTCGTGGTCTTCCACACATGCTGGCCGGCGGCGACATTGAACCCACCGAAGCAGACATAGGCGACGTTGCTGTTGGTGGGGTCGATCGCGATGCGACCGATGTACTTGGTCGTGGGCATGCCTGCACCGGTCATGTTGGTGAGCACGCTGGAACCCGTGACCGTGCCCCAGATCTGGCTCGTGGTATTGGTCACCGTGATTCCGACGAGACGGACATTGTCATTGCTGGGCGCGATGCCGATCGCGCTGATAGCCTTGCCCGAGACGATCGGCTCCTGGCTCACCTTGGTCATCAACACGCCAGCGTTGATCGAGCGGTCCAACACATCCGACCCGAAGTAGAGCGAGTTCGGAATGCCCGGGCCCCTGACCAACGGCGCATAGAACAGGCACGCGGTCGCGGTGCACGTCATCCCATTGGGAACGCTTCCGCCGAAGCCGCAGCCATAGAGCGTCCATAGGCCGTCCGAAGCGGTCGCAGTGTTCACGACGCGCGAATATCCCATGGCGTTCGTCTGGTTGAAGTACGTGTGGTACATCGTGACATTGGTGTTGTCCAGAGCGTTCTGGTCGATTGCCGCGAAACCACCGTCACCGAAATCGATGCGGTTCCAGGTAGCGTTCGGCAGATAGTGGTTCGTGCCATTGTCCTGCGTGCCGCCGATCGAGAAGTTCGGGTCGATCGGGTGCACATCGACGCTCATGAACTGCGTGGCACTGAAGCCGGCCGTGTTGCAGCTGGTCCAGGTCGAGCCGCCGTTGAGCGACTTGTAGATGCCGCCGTCATTGCCTTCGTAAACCACGAGCGGGTCCGACGGCGCGAACGCGATGGCGTGCGCGTCTGCATGCAGACCCACATCGGCACCGCCGGCGGCCGTGAAAGACGCGGCGCCATCGGTGGAGCGCGCATACACGCGTGTGCAGGTGCCATTGCCGGCGCCGCCGATCAGCACAAGATTGGCGTCGACCGGGCTTACCGCGATCGGCAGGTCATAGAAGCACTGGCCGCCGCAGAAGCCGCCGCCGCCACTCAGCTTGGCTGACCACGACGCGCCACCGTCCAACGAGCGACGAATGCAGCCCGAACCCGTCGTGCAGCCGGTTCCGGCTGCGGTCTCGCCCGTGGTCGCGTACATCGTGGTGACGCCACCAACGCGGGTCACCGCCAGAGCCGCGCGCGAGTTGCTGACCGTGGTGGTGAACGTCTGGGCGAAGGTGCCTGCGCCCTTGGCGGTCGTGGTGCGATACATGCCGCCATTGAGCGCCACGTTGGAGCCATACGCCCAACAGACGATGGTGTTGGAGGTGGCATCGGTCGGATCGTAGATCATGTCGGTGATGATCTGGTTGCCCGTCACATCCGGGGCGATGCTGGCCGCGCTACTCACCGTCAGCTTGGTGAACGCCGGCGAGCCCGAAGTAGCGGTGGTCGAACGATAAATGCCGCGCAGCGCGGTGATCGGGGGCGATGAGCCGAAGGCTTCCCCGCCCAGACCACCAATGCCGCTGCCGGTGCTGACGAAGATTGTGGCAGCGTCCGCCGGATCGACGAGGATTTTGCTGATGCTGCGACCCGTGAAGGTCTTGGTGCCAATCACGTCGCCGGTGGGCGTCGGATTGAAGGGGCCGTTGAGGACAGGGCTCGTGTCGGCATTGTCGATGCGGTAGAGCCCGACGCCGAAGAATGAGTCGGCTGACAAGTTCATCTCGCCAGTGCCCACATACAGGATGCTCGGGTTCGTCGGAGCCAACGCGAGCGCGCCGATTGCCAACGAAGACGCGTTGTCCATGAGCGCCACCCAAGTGAGGCCGCCATTCACGGAACGATAAACGCCTCCCTGCGCCGTGCCCACATACACCAGGTTCGGATCGGTCGGGTGCACGACGATCGCGGTCACACGACCACTGACGGCAGTGGAGACCGTGGTGGTCTGACCGTTCGGGATCGGGTAGGGCCCGATCTCGGTCCAGAAGCCGGCGGCGACGAACGGCGCCTGCTGACGCTTCTGGCGCTGCAATTGATCGATCGCCGCGGCGCGACCGGCCAAGGCCTGATCGACCGTGGCTTCGCTATAGCGCAGCAGGGATGCCTGCGCGCGCAGTTCCATATATTCGGCCTTGTCCATTCCGGGGGCGATCGCCGCCGGCATGTCCGGATCGTCATCCACCGCAGTGGCGATCGGGGTGGTCGGGGCGGTCGGCGACCACGCGCGCGGCTTGGGTGCCGCAGAAATGGCGTTGGCCGAGAATGCCAACAGGGCTAGGAGCGTGAGCAGGGGAGTCAATCGCTTCATGGTGGAACCTCCGGCGAGTCGAGCCGAGAGCGTGAGCAAGGAGCCGGTGCAGACCGGCCGGGGATCAACGACGCTGGAGAATAGGGTGTTGTCCATGACAATTCACCTACAATTCCCGCTCTCAGGGGAGAATTCGGACGAACGCCCCCTTCCTGCGGCTTTCCCGCCCCCACGCTCGTGCCCTACGCTCCCCGGATGCACAGTCCCCACGATGCCTCCGAGCATGAACCGCGCGATCCCGAGCTCACGCGAGCGCTGCAAACGACCCTTGAAACACTGGAATCGATCGCGCGTGACCGCCGGATCATGGCGCAGCTCACGAGTGAGGAACGCAAGCGCATGATCATTGCCGCGGGCGATGTGTTCAACCCTGACCGCCCCGCGCGCCGCCTGCTGGTGAAGGCCGCGGTCCGCATGCGGAAGGCCGGACGCGTCAATCGCGATGAGTCGCTGCTGCGGCGCAGCGGTATTCGCCAGTTGCGCAAGCAGACCGTTTTCACCACCCCCAACATTCTGCCGCCGAGCGCGTTCACGCCAGAGGATGTGGCGAGCCCGCCCGAGACGCTCGAGTCGATGGAGCGGCAGAACTGCTATGTCTGCAAGCAGGACTTCACGCAAATGCACCATTTCTATGACCAACTTTGCCCCGCCTGCGCCGAGTTCAACCTGGCGAAACGAACCGAACTGACCGATTTGAACGGCCGCGTCGCGCTCTTGACCGGCGGCCGCGTCAAGATCGGCTATCAGACCGGCCTCAAGCTGTTGCGTTGCGGCGCGCACCTGATCGTGACCACACGCTTCCCGCGGGATTCGGCCGCGCGCTACGCCAAGGAACCCGATTTCACGCAGTGGGGCCACCGGCTCGAGATCTTCGGCCTCGACCTGCGGCACTCGCCAAGTGTCGAGGCGTTCTGCCGACACTTGCTGCACACGCGCGAGCGCCTCGACTTCATCATCAACAACGCCTGCCAGACCGTGCGGCGCCCGCCCGATTTCTACGAGCACATGATGGCCGGGGAGACGGCGGCGCTGCATGACGCGCCCGAACACATGCGCAAGTTGCTCGGTGCCTACGAGGGGCTGCGCGGCTACCACCTGCTGCCCGAAGGGGACGAGGCGTCGGCGGGGATTGTGCCGCGCAACCTCACCGAGGTCGCAGGGCTCACGCATGCTGCAGAGCTCTCGCAAGTGCGCCTGCTTCCCGACGAACAGGCCGCGCAGAAGGACTTGTTCCCGGTGGGACGGCTCGACCAGGATATGCAGCAGGTGGACCTGCGCACGCGCAATTCTTGGCGCCTGCTACTGGCGGAGGTTCCCACGGTCGAGTTGCTCGAAGTGCAGCTCGTGAACGCGGTGGCCCCGTTCATCCTGAACGCACGGCTCAAGCCCCTCATGATGCGCACGCCCGAACGCGACAAGCACATCGTGAACGTATCCGCCGTGGAGGGACAGTTCTACCGCAAGTCGAAAACCACCCGGCACCCCCACACCAACATGGCCAAGGCCGCGCTCAACATGATGACGCGCACCTCGGCCACGGACTATTTTCACGACGGCATCCACATGAACAGTGTGGACACCGGTTGGGTGACCGACGAGGACCCCGCGGCAATCGCCGAGCGCAAAGTGCTCGAACACCGATTCCACCCACCGCTCGATATCGTGGATGGCGCAGCCCGCATCGTGGACCCGATCATCGCGGGCATGAATACCGGCACGCATGTGTGGGGGCAGTTCTTGAAGGACTACAAGCCGACGGATTGGTAGGGCGGGACCACGGCCCCACCCTCACACCCCCGCGTACTCCTCGATCGGCGGGCACGAACACACCAGGTTGCGGTCGCCGTACGCGCTGTCGATGCGGCCCACCGCTGGCCAGAACTTGCGTTCGCGCACCCAGGTCAGAGGAAATGCCGCGCGCTCGCGCGAGTAGGCCCGCGACCAACTGTCGCTGAGCACCACCTCGAGCGTATGCGGCGCGTGCTTCAGCGGATTGTCGTCCTTGGGCCAAGCTCCCTTGGCGATCTCGTCGATCTCGCCCCGGATCGAGATCAGCGCCGCGACGAACCGGTCGAGCTCGGCCTTGGACTCGCTCTCGGTGGGTTCGATCATCAGCGTGCCCGCCACTGGGAATGAGATGGTCGGCGCATGGAACCCATAGTCCATGAGTCGCTTGGCGATGTCCTCCACCTCGACCCCCGAGCTGGTTTTAAGCCCGCGCGGATCGACGATGCACTCGTGCGCGATCGTGCCGTTCCTGCCCTTGTAAAGCACGGGGTAGTGCTTCTCCAGCTGCCTGGCCACATAGTTCGCGTTCAGGATCGCGATCTTGGTAGCCAAGGTCAGGCCATCGCTGCCCATCATCATGATGTACATCATCGAGATGGGCAGGATGCTGGCGCTGCCCCAGGGTGCCGCGCTCACGGCGCCAATCGCGTGCGAGCCGCCCGTGGCGATCACGGCATGCCCGGGCAGGAACGGCGCGAGATGCTCGGCAACTCCGATCGGGCCCATGCCGGGGCCGCCACCGCCGTGCGGAATGCAGAAGGTCTTGTGCAGGTTCAGGTGGCAGACATCGGCTCCGATGTCACCGGGCCGGCATAGCCCCACCATCGCATTCATGTTGGCGCCGTCCAGGTACACCTGCCCGCCATGCTCGTGCACGATTCGCGTGATGTCGGTGATGGCTTCCTCGAACACGCCGTGCGTCGAGGGGTAGGTCACCATGAGCGCGGCGAGTTGCTTCGCGTTCGCGTCGGCCTTGGCCTTGAGGTCCGTCATGTCGATATTACCGTTGGGGTCGGTCTTGACCACCACCACGCTCATGCCGGCCATCACCGCGCTGGCGGGATTGGTGCCGTGCGCGGATTGCGGAATCAGGCAGACGGTGCGATGTCCCTCGCCCCGCGATTCGTGATAAGCACGAATGGTCAGGAGTCCGGCGTATTCGCCCTGCGAGCCGGCGTTGGGCTGCAATGACACCGCGTGGAATCCAGTGATCTCGGCGAGCGCCGCTTCGAGCCGGTCGAACATGGCGCGATAGCCCTTGGCCTGCTCCACCGGGGCGAACGGGTGCAACCCCCCCACTTCGGGCCAGGTCACTGGGAACATCTCGGCCGCAGCGTTCAGCTTCATGGTGCAACTGCCCAGCGCGATCATGGAATGCGTGAGCGAGAGATCGCGCGACTCGAGCTTGCGCATATAGCGCATCATCTCGGTCTCGGAGTGATACGAGCTGAACACGGGGTGCGTGAGGTATGGGCTCGTGCGCGAAAGACTCGGCTCGAAACTGCGTGCAGCCGCCTCGGCAGCGGGGCCACCGGCCCCGCCGAATACGATGAGCAGGTCGGTCAGGTCGGACGCCGTACAGGTTTCGCCGAACGACACGGTGATGCTGCCGTCGGGCAGGTAGCGCAGGTTGATGCGTTTTGCCTGGGCTGCCGCACGGACCGCGGCAGCGCTGGTGGATGGCTTCACATGCACGGTGTCGAAGAAGCTGTCCGATACCACCGTGTGGCCCAACTTCCGCACACCGGCCGCGAACGTGGCGGCCATCGCGTGCACGCGCGTGGCGATGCGCGTGAGCCCTTCGGGCCCGTGCCATGCGGCGTAGAAACCCGCCATCACTGCCAGCAGCACCTGTGCCGTGCAGATATTGCTGGTCGCCTTCTCGCGACGGATGTGTTGTTCGCGTGTGCCGAGCGCCATCCGCAGGGCAGCTTTCCCGTTGGCATCGCGCGATACGCCGATGATGCGGCCGGGCATCTGCCGCTTGAACTCATCGCGCGTCGAGAAAAATGCCGCGTGCGGTCCGCCATAGCCGAATGGCACCCCAAAGCGCTGGGCACAGCCGACAGCCACATCGGCGCCCCATTCGCCGGGCGGTACCAGCAGCGTGAGCGCGAGCAGGTCGGTTGCCGCCACCACCAGCCCGCCGGCAGCGTGCACCTGCGCTGCGAGCGCACGATGATTCAAGGCGGCGCCCAATGTATTGGGATATTGCAGCATCACCCCGCAGATGCCCGCGTCGAGCGTGAACTCGGTCGGCTTCTGCACCTTCACCATGATGCCGCGCGCATGGCCGCGAGCCTTGAGCACATCGATGGTCTGCGGATGGCAGTCCTCAGCCACCAGGAACACTTCGCGCCCATTCTGGCAGGCGTGGACCAACTGCATGGCTTCGGCAGCAGCGGTGGCTTCGTCGAGCAAAGACGCGCTCGCGACCGATAGGCCCGTCAGGTCGGTGACCACGGTCTGGAAGTTGAGCAAGGCTTCGAGCCGACCCTGTGCGATTTCGGCCTGGTAAGGCGTATACGCCGTGTACCAGCCCGGATTCTCGAGGATGTTGCGTTGGACCACTGCCGGGGTGTGAGTGGTGGAATAGCCCAGCCCCTGGAACGATCGCCACACTTCGTTCGGAGCCATCATGCGTTTGAACTCGGCGAGCGCATCCTGTTCCGACATCGCCGGCGGCAGCGCGAGCGAGCGCGCCAAGCGGATATTGGCCGGCACGGTGGCCTCGATGATGGCATCGAGTGAGGCGTAGCCGAGAGCAGCGAGCATCGCGCGAACATCGGTGTCGCTGGGGCCGATGTGACGCGGGATGAATGAGTCGGGAAGCGGCAGCTGAGTCACGGCAGGGCTCCTGAGAGGGGCGCGGCGCACCCCGGTCCAACACAGGTCCGAAAGCGAGGAATGGCCTGTGGAAGTTATCAGGATGCACCGCTTTTCACGAGTAGCGCCGATCCGAACCCGCAATCCACGCCGCCTTACCGCCGCCAGCGATCCGCCTTGGGGTGCCCCCGCATCGACTTGTGGATCGCTTTCCACTTGGTCATGTCCTCGACGCGGATCCTTGCGTCCTGTCGACCGGCCAGATAGCGCAACTCTCGCTGCAGCTTGCGCCACGCCGCCAGCCGCACTGCCTCGAGCGTGCCCTCGGCAACCGCCTCGAGTACGGCGCAGCCGGGTTCGGCCGCATGCGAACAATCGCCAAAGCGGCAGCGCGCGGCGAGCGCGGCGAGCTCGGGGAATGCGCCATCCAGCCCCGAGTCATCGCCCCATAATTGCAACTCACGCATGCCGGGTGTGTCGAGCAACAATGCCCCGCTGGGTAATGGCACCAACTCGCGATGCGTGGTCGTGTGTCGGCCGCGCGAATCGTCGCGAACCGCTCCGATTGCTTGGCGCGATTCACCCAACAGGGCATTAGTGAGGGTGCTCTTGCCCGCACCCGAGGAGCCGATCAGCGCGATCGTGTGCCCCGGCACGAGCCATGGCGAGAGCGCTTCGAGGCCGCGTCCCGCGAGCGCCGAGAGGGCCACCACCGGGGCGCCCGGCGCAACCGCCACCGTCTCGGCCACGCGGGCATCGGGGTCCGTGGCAAGGTCGGCTTTGTTCAGCACCACCACCGGCTGTGCCCCGCTCTCCCACGCCGCCGTCAGGGCGCGTTCGATGCGGCGCGGATTGAAGTCCCCATCGAGACCGCAGACCAGGAACACGGACTCGACATTGGCGGCGACGACCTGCTCCTCGGTGGTATCGCCGGCCACCTTGCGCATGAATGCACTCGCTCGCGGCAGCAGTGCCGAGATGGTGGCCGGGCCGTTGGCGTCTGCACGCGCCATCACCCAGTCGCCGACAGCCGGCAGGGCGGAACGCGTTTGCGCCGCATGACGGTATCGCCCGCTGAGTACGGCGGGGGATGTTCCTTCGGGCGTGAGGACGATGTACCGGTCCCGGTCCTCGCGCGCGATGCGCATGGGCTCGAGGCCCTGTTCACGAAACGGCAGGGCTGCAGCTTGGAGACGGGCGTTCCAGCCCAGCAACTGTGACGACATGGGGTTTGACCTTTCGTGAGAATCGCTCGCAAGGGCGCGTTGAGCGCCTGGCATGGACGGCGCGACGGGGCGACGGGCGACGGGCATCACGAATGGCAGAAACACGAACGCCGCTCCTTGTGGGAGCGGCGCGGTCACCAGCGGGAATCAAAAGAAGCGCTAGGAGCGGGCTCGAAGGAGTCGTGACGCACAGGAATGCACAATCGTGTCATTCATGGTCGCTCCCTCCGGTGCTCGGTCACGCGCCCCATGCGCGTTCCGACGGCGTAACGCTAACAGATATCAGACGCATCCGGCCACTACAGAACCACAAGCCAGAATGCCCCCGGTCATCCTGACCAGGGGCATCTCGGCACTTCGAGCGTTTGAATCGTTCCTTATGTTACGGAGCGCGGACTAGAAGTCCTCGCCGCCGCCGTAACCACCGCCGCCACCGCCACCGCCCGAAGCCGCCTTCTTCTTCTCAGGCACCTCGGTGATGAGCGCCTCGGTCGTGAGCAGCAGGCTCGCCACCGAAGCGGCGTTCTGCAGCGCAGCACGGGCCACCTTGGTCGGGTCGATGATGCCGGCCTCGAACATGTCCACGTACTGCTCCTTGTCCACGTCGAAGCCGACGAACTTCTTCTCCTTCTTGACGTGCTCGACGACGATCGA
>JBDSKE010000190.1:0-9744 GCA_039917105.1 Candidatus Eiseniibacteriota bacterium
GACGCGTTCGAGGTGAGCGAAAGAGCCCCGCGGCGCTTGGCGCCGCGGGGCTCTTCGCATGCGTGGCAGGTGCGCGGTCAGACGTTCGGTCGCCGGGCTGACACCAGCAGCCCCGCCACCGCCGCGCCGCCCTCCGTGCGAAGCGCGCCATGCGCGATCACCGCATCCTCGAATCCCGCGACCGCCAGCGCATGCCGCACGTACGGCTCGCTGTGTGCGTAGCGACCATTGGGCTGCAGCACGTGACCGTCGCCATGGGGATTCCATTCGAGCGTGAGCGCGAACAGCCCGCCCGGGCGGAGCGCTCGGCGCGCTGTGACGAATGGCACCTCCAGCCCGCCCAGATAGCAGAATGTATCGGCCGAGGCGATCACATCGAACGCGTTGGGGTGCGAGGACAAGTACGCAGTGAGCTCGGCCTGTTCGAGCTCGTCATACACATCGCCCCGACGAGCGCGTTCAAGCATGCCGCCCGACAGGTCCACGCCCACCAAGTGGCGCGCATAGGGCTTGAGCAATCGCCCGCACAGCCCCGTGCCGCAGCCGGCGTCCAGTACGTCCAACGCCTGGGGCGGCGAACCGAGCGAGACGGCGACCATCGCAATCACAAGCTGCGGAGCTTGGTATTGGAGTCTTGCAAGGGTGCGATCGAAGTCGACGGCGAATCGGTCAAAAGTATCGCGCACGTAACCATTGCTTGCACGGTCGGGCGTCTCGCTTGCGCCAAGCGAAGCCAGCAGGTGTTCCGCCACCTCATGCCCGGGCTCGCGCTCGAGCCATTGGCGCAACGAGGCGATGGCCTCGTCGTGTCGCCCCGTGGCCTCGAGCGCGCGCGCCAGCGCCTCGCGGGCCGGATCCGAGCCAGCGTCACGTTCGAGCGCAGCGCGATAGCAGTCCACGGCCTCGTCGGCGCGGTGCAGGGTCTCGAGCGACTTGCCCAGATCGAACTGGGTGGCGGCATCCGCGGGATCGAGTTCCGCAACGCGCCGATAGGCGGTGAGGGCTTCTTCGACGCGCCGCTGCGCGAACAGGGCATCGCCCAAGCAACTGTGCGGCGCGGGCGCCCGGGGATCCTCCTCGACGGCCGTGCGTAGGGCCGGCTCGGCGTCCTCGTGACGACCGGATTCCTGCAGCAACCTGCCCAGGTTGAAATGCGCGCCCGAGAGCTGTGGGTCGAGCTCGATGGCGCGGCGGTAATACTGCTCCGCCTCCTCGAGCCGACCTTCCAGGTGCATCAGGCGCCCGAGGTTGTGGTGCAGCGGCGCCTCGGCGGGGGCCAGCGCCAAGGCGCGACGGAACGCCTCCTCGGCTTGGGCGTTCTGATCCAACTCTTCGTGGCATGCGCCCAGGTTATTGAGGGCGCGGAAGTGATCCGGGTCATGCGCGACGACCACTTGGTAGAGCGCGATGGCGCCTTCGATATCGCCCGCGCGATGCAACTCCTTGGCCTCGTCGAACCGCGGGCTCACCTACGTTTGGCCTTGGAGAGCGCCGTCGGCAGGCGCATCAAGAGCAGTGTGGCGCGCTTGGCCTGCCGCGGCAGGCTCGCCATGTTGGCAGTCTCGTTCACCGTGTGCCCGCCATCCCCGCGCAGGCCGATGCCATCGAGCGCCATCTCCACCAGGCCCCCCACGTGCGAGATGTCCGCAGCTCCGGCCTTCTGCGGATCGACCGCGGTGACCGCACCCAGCCCCAGGTCGCGGCTGGCGGAGTCGTAGAGCGCGAGTAAGCGGCGATTCCCGTCGGTCGGGGCGAGCGGCGGATAGCCGTCCTCCGCCTGCAATGCGGCGCTGGAGTGGGGCGGGCTCGACTTCACGATGCGCTGCATGGTCCTGAGCGCCCGAGCCCGCTGTTCCAGCGTCAGCGTCCGCAGGTCGCCCGAGACATAGGTGCTCTCGGCGATCACATTGCTCTTACCCGCGGCCTTCCCTTCGGCCGCTCCGGCGGTGAGCGTGATGCGAGTGCCGCCCAGCAGGAGTCCGGGATTGAGCGTCAGGTAGGGCTCGTGCCCCAACGAATCGTGGAATGCCTGCAGGATGCGCGTGGCCTCGTAGATGGCGCCGCTACCAATGTCCTCGCGAAAAATCTGGGAGGAATGCGCTGGCGTGCCCGAAGTGCGCAGGGTCCAATCGGTCGAGCCACGGCGCGCGATGACCGCGTGCTGCGGGTGGCCATCGCCGTCCTCGAATCCGATCGCGACATCCGCCCACTTTCCGGCCGCCACCAGGTCGGCGCGCGCCAAGGAGTCCGGCGAACCGCTGCGTTCTTCGTCGCCCGTGAGCACCACTTGGAACGAGACGTCATCGATCACGCCGGCGTCGGCCATGCCCTGCAGTGCCAGCAGCAAGATCATGTCGCCGCCCTTCATATCGATGATGCCCGGCCCCCGCGCGGTCGAGTCGTCCACCTGCGCGAAATGTTGGAATGGACTGTCCCGCTCGAACACGGTGTCGAGATGCCCGATGAGCAGGACCTTGGGGCTGCCGCGGCGCCCCGCGCGTTCGGCCAACAAGTGCCCGGCGCGCTGCCAGGCGGCGCCCTCCGCCCAGCGAGTGCGGAACCCCAGACGCGTGAACTCGGGTTCGAGCATGCGGCCCACTTCGCGGACGCCGGCGCGATTCAGGGTGCCGCTGTTGATTTCCACGAGGCGCTGCAGCAGCGCGAGCGCGGCGGGAAGGCGGTGGTCCACGGCAGCGATCGCGCGCTGTTCGCGCGACGTGAGCGGACCGGCAAGGGCCAGTGCGGGCAGCAAGAGGCAGCAGGCGGCAGCGAGCAGCCGACGCAGGAGATACCGGTGGGTGGCGAGCATGTGCGCATGATGCGCACGCGGCGCGCTTGCAGCAAGGACTGGTGCAGGGCGTTCTTGTGGCTGGCCCCACGCGCGGCCCCGCGGGTATGCTGCCGCGCACCTGTCCGCCATCCCGCGTCCCTTCCGGAGAGGAAGCCCCGCATGGCTCCCGATACGCGCCAAGCGCACCTGATCTCGCCATTCGGTCCCGAGGAACTTCTGCTGCAGCGCATGCAGGCGACCGAAGAGCTCGGGCGACTTTCGCATGTGTCCTTGGACCTGCTCAGTCTCGACCCGCAACTCAAGCTCGACAAAGTCCTCGGCGACAAGATGACCGTCGTGGTCGATCTGCCGGACGGCGAAAGGTTCTTCAACGGGCACGTCGCGCGCTTCGGCCAAGCTGGCACCGTGGGGCGCTACACGCGCTACAAGGCCACGCTCCGCCCGTTCCTGTGGTTGCTCACGCGCACCTCGGATAGCCGCATCTTCAAGAAGATGACCGTGCCCGACATCATCAAGGATGTCATCGGCAAGGCCGGAGTCGGCGAGATCGAGGACAAGCTGCAGCAGACCTATCTACCTCGCGAGTACGTGGTGCAGTACCGCGAGAGCACGTTCAACTTCCTTTCCCGCCTCATGGAGGAGGAGGGAATCTACTACTACTTCATGCACGAGAAGGAGCAGCACAAGCTGGTGCTGTGCGATGACAAGGGCTCGCACAAGACCGTGCCCGGGTATGAGGAGATCCCGTTCATCGATCCGGAGGAGAATGCCTCGCCGCGCGAAGAACATTTCTCCGAGTGGTCCATGGTGCAGGAAGTCGAGACCGGTGCATATGCGGTGAACGATTTCGATTTCGAGGTCCCCAAGGCCGACCTCATGGCCAAGGTCAATCGTCAGTTGCCGCACAAACACGCGGCGCTCGAGCAGTACGACCCGCTCGCGGGCTACGTTGACGCGATGGACGCAGGCAACGGCGGGGATACGCACCGAGGCGACCGCGCCCAGCACTACGCCCGGGTGCGGCTCGAGGAGTTGCAGGCGCCACACGATCGCTCGAGTTCGCTCGGCAATGCCCGGGGCGTGTTCTCGGGCGCCCTGTTCACGCTGGCGGGGCATCCTCGCGAGGACCAGAATCGCGAGCTGCTGATTGTGCGAGCCGAGTACCGGGTGTTCCAGCCGGGCTTCGACGCCGGCAGTTCGTCCGGCGCCGAGAACACGAAGGACGGCAAGAACGGCAAGGACGGCAAGGACGAGCCATTGTTCGAAGTGCGGCTCGAGGTGCAGCCATCCAAGATCCCCTTCCGCGCCGCGCGCGAAACGCCGCGCCCGGTGATCGCGGGCCCGCATGCGGCGTTGGTGGTGGGCTCGGGCGAGATCTGGACGGATAAGTTCGGGCGCGTGAAGGTGCACTTCCCCTGGGACCGCGAGGACACCGAAGGGTGCTGGGTGCGAGTGGCGCAGCTCTGGGCTGGCGCGGGCTGGGGCGGCCTGCACGTGCCGCGCGTGGGTCACGAGGTGATCGTCGAGTTCATCGAGGGAGATCCCGACCGCCCGATCATCACCGGGCGTGTTTACAACGGCGCCAATGCGCCACCGTTCGGCCTGCCTGACGGCGCCAGCAAGAGCGGCATCCTTTCGCGCAGCAGCAAGGGCGGCGGCGCCGACAATGCGAACGAGTTCCGCCTCGAGGACAAGACCGGCGAGGAGCAGGTATTCCTGCACGCCGAGAAGAACATGGACACCGAGGTCGAGAAGGACCAGACCTTGTGGGTCGGGCAGAATCGAATGAAGACTGTGGATAAGAACCAGATCGAAGAGGTCAAGGGGAACAAGAAGATCAAGGTGCACGGTGTCCATGTCGAGGACATCGATAAGAACATGAGCCTACATGTGAAGGGCTCTGAAGACGAGACCATTGATGGGAGCCGCAGCGTCACAGTGGGCGGCAATCACACCGAGACGATTGCCGGTGTGCAGGGGGTCACGGTAGGCGGTATCGGCGCCTGGAGCGTGGGCGGCGCTGGCTCGATCGCGTTCGGCGGGGTGGGTTCTTTCACCGTGGGCGGTAACCTCACGGTGGGCGTCGGCGGCAATCACAGTACATCAGTCGTCGGGAACAGCTCGAATGATGTGAATGGGAACTTCTCGATCGCGACCGCCAAGAAGATGTCCATTGATGTCAGCGACGACATGTCGACGAGCGTCAAGAAGAAGTACACCATCTCGATCGACGATGAGCACAAGGTAACCGTGAAGAAGGGCTACGGACTCAAGGCGAAGGCGATCGTGGTCGAGGGCGAGGATGAAATCACGTTCAAGTGCGGTAGCGCCGAGATCATCCTCAAAAAGAACGGCGATATCTCAATCAAGGGCAAGAACGTGAACGTGAAGGCTGACTCCGATATCGTGATGAAGGGCAGCAAGATCAGCTCGAATTGAAAGACTCTCCGACGCGACTTGGCCCTGGGATTGCGCTCATTCAAACCAGTCGTCAGCGCTGCCCTCGCCTGCTCCTTCCGGCTCTTCCACACCTTCACCTGGGTCCTCGAACGGATCGATGGGGCCTCCATCCGGAATCTTGAGCAGCAGGCGTTGTCCGCCTGACAACATCTGCGGGTGGGGATCCCCTGGCAGGCCCAGGTAAGGACACCCTGCGGTGCCGGTCTGGACCACCAGGTCATTGTCTCCGGGTGCAATCCACTTCACCTGCGCTGATTCGATCCAAGGGGCCAGCGCGAAGTCGTGCGGATCGTTCATCGTCAGCCACGAAGTCCCGCCGCTGGCATTCGGGAACCAGAGATCCTGTCTCAGCCAGTGCTGGTGGAGCTTCTGCTGGGGAAGGGGCTCGTTGGAGTAATACGCGATGACATGTGCGATGTCCCCATGTTCGAGCGTCAGCTGTGAAATCACCGCACACATTCCCGGCAGCTTCAGCAATCGCGCCACCGCGAAAGGCGCTTGCGGGCCCGGGATGATTTCCGCCTGAGCCTCCACGGGTGTCCGCCCGCGAAGGTCAAGCGCTCCAAGCAGAAGTTGGAATGTTGGGGGTGGTGCCGGTTCTTCGATTTCGACGATACAGCTCTTATGCCACCACGGCCCGTCAAGCCCGAAGGGGTCGACCGAGCGATGGAGCGGTTTCATCGTGAGAGGGCAGCGGCTGATGCCAATGCGGGGCAGTCGGTCACCGTATTCATGGAGCACCTGATAGTAGGTGTCGAGCAATCTCACGCGCGCCGCCCCAACAGGTTCCGGCGGTCCATCCTCGGGCGGATACAACTCACGCTCGATGCTTGCCGCTCGCGCCAACAGCGCGTCGCGTTCGGCTTTCACGAGCGGACGGCTCACTTGTCGCACTCCTGGCAGATCAAGGAGTCGACGAGATCCTGTTCGTCCTTGAGCGTCATTGCCCCGTCCCCAGCAACGACGGTGACATTGGTGTCGAGTGTATTGAGAGAGCGTGGCGTTTCGCCCGCAGTGATCTGCACTTTCAACTTGCTCATGTCGCCCCGCAGGGCGCCCTTCAGGACCTGTCGCATGTCGAAGAGTTCGACATCCGGGTCGAGCTCACCCTCTTTCGGCGCCCACTGTGCCTGAGGGCCGTGCTGAATCGCGTCCCACTTGATGCGCTTGTTGATCTCGGTTTGAATCTGCGCGAACTTTGAGCCCCTCTCACAGGTTTCTTGGCATTTGAAGCCGGCGTTGAGGACTTGGAAGAGGTCGTAGTCACCCGTGATCCATTTGCCATCGTAGTCCGAGCCACTCATCCCGGTGCCAAAGCCCTTGAGCGGCTTGCCCAGGTCAACACCGTCCTCAGTGACTCCCACGATCCCAATGTAGTCGCGGCCTCGCCGACTGTAGGTCAAGTTCGTACCCATCAGCGAGGTGAACCGGGGATACACACGGCGCTCGAGCGGGTCCATCCGACGGAAGTGTTGATCCAGCCAAGCCTGCGTTTTCTTGGTCTTCCCGCCGACGATGGTCGTCCCAGCCAGCACACTGTGTGGTTTCGGCATGTGCTTCGCGCCAATCCATTTGGCGCACTCCGGCTTGGTGCGGCGAAAGTAGATGATCACCTGCTGCTCAGTGGCGACCGCTTGGATCGGCCCGCGATGGGCACCAAGGATGCCGCAATCGCCCCACGAGGTGCTGGCCGCTTGTTGTTCCTTCTTCTTCTCTTTGGTTTTTTTGCAGGCTTCATTTTGCGTAGGAATCGTGGGGTTGGGCGGTTGCACCACCGGCAATCCGCCACCGTTGGGTGTACTGCCGGCGTTGTGGGTCATCGGGTCCGTGAGCCGGAACACGCCCTTGCCGTCCACTTTCACATCCATGGACTGGTTCACGGGTTCGGCCTTGCCCTTGATCTTGTTCGAGGCAACACCCATCGCGGCTCCGGCCTCGTCGCCACTGCTCATCTTGAAATTCGATCCCTGCAACATGATCGGATTGCCGTCGACTTTCACGGTCGTCGAGCCGTCGGCGGTGTCCGAGGACATCGCGATGTTGGGATAGGGAATCGGGACTGGACCGGCGGGAGAGGGGGTCTTGCAGGCGTCCGGGAACCACTGCGTCACGCCGCTGCTTGAGGCGTGCACGAGCGTGAGCATGTTCGCGCTGGTCGATGATGGCATGGTCAGCCTCTCTCGCGAGTGATGCGGGTGGTGATGAGCGCAGCCGAGCGCAGTCGGCCTTCGGAACCGCCCCAGATGAGCGCGTGATCGATGAGCGCGTAGCCCTTGCGCATCGCGGTGACCGCCCATGCGGCATTGACGATTCCACTGGCAGCACCCGAGTCGCCGATGTATTCGGCCGGATGCCAGCGATCGGTCTCCTCGGGGCCCCATGGTTGGCGCTGCTTGTCCTGCTTCAGATCGGGCAGCGCTCGCACCAGCGAGTAGGCCCACTCCATCGCGCGGTAGCGATCGCCGTTCAAGTCACACACCACGCGTGGGAACGACTTCACCTCCACCCCGGCCCTGGCTTTGCGCAGCGCCTGCGTGAGCCCCATGCCCTCGCTGGCGTCCTCGGTACCCGCAGAGGGCTCCTCGGCCACTCCGCTGCCCGCAAGCCATGCGAGTGGCTTCACTCCGGAGGGAGGGGAGGCTTCGAGCACGAGGAACGCGGCGGCCTCGCCCGGGATGATTCCTTGAGGATGATCGTCGTCGCGTAGCCGGCCAGCTTCGATCAATCGTTCGATTGCCTCGGCGCGCACCCACGAGTCCACACCACCCACGAGCGCGACCTCGACGCGACCCTCGCGCAGGTGCCGTGCCGCGCGGTGAAGCGCCGCAAGCCCCGACGCGCGCCCCAGTGCATCAACGCGCTCCACCGCGAAGGTCGCGCGCAGTGAGCGTGTGAGCGCATCGGTCAGGGCGCGGCCATCCTCGGCTTCGTCCACCCCAAGATAGATGCCCACCGCGCGCGGCGCCCGATCCGCAAGTCGGGCGCTCTTCCATGCCTCGGCCGCTGCGGGGATCGCGAGTTCGGTGAGTCGAGCGGCTCCGGGCGTGACATACGCGTGTGAGGGCGGTGGGATGGGAAGCTTCCACGCTTCATGTCCCGGGTACTCATCCTCGACCGGTCCGCCGTGGAACCATTCCAGCGGCACTCGCCCTCCGACCGCCGGCACGGGCTGCCCCCCTTCATCATCGATGAACTTTCCAAAGACCGGCGTGAAGCGAGTGATTCCCGCACGGAACGCCGCACAAGACGACTCGACCGACAGGCCTACTGGCGTGACCATGCCAAGGCCCGTGATCGCCAACGGTTCGTTCGCCTTCATCGCAGTCCCTCGGCGTCCAGCGTCACGAACTCGAGCTTCGGCAACTTGCCGTGGATCCGATACGCGCCGCGCCAAGTGAGGAGAAGCTTCATCGCATCAGTGTCCACCGTGACGGTGTCGAGCGCCATGGGCAGCGGTTCGAGCGGTGCGTTCACTGCGATCTCCGCGCGAATCGCCACCGCCGGAAGCCCGAATACCAACTTGCCGCTCGGGGTGCAGCCGTGCACTTCGACGGGTTCGCCGCCGGCCAGTCGGCCGGGGGCCGTCAGCCCAGGCGCCGCGTATTGGAAGAATCGCTCATCGAAATCGAGTGGCAGCAGCGGGCAGCGTTCCTCCTGCCAAGCTTTGTCGTAGGTCCCCATGTAGGGGCGGCGATGCTTCCAATGCGAGCCAGTGAATCCGAATCCCACGGGGTCGCTCGCCTTGGAGGGGTTGAGCATCTGCGGCAGCAGCGACCCCGCGCGTTCCAACTTGGAGTCCTTGCCGCGAAAGCCGCGCCCGAGTGGATTGCGTTCATCCATCGAGTGCTTCGCTTCGTCGGGGTGGCTGCGGTCGGTGCCGCCCACGGCGTATTCCCACTGCAGGGGCACGCGCTCGAAAGGTTCGGGACCACTCGACATCCACGCGCCGAGCACACCAGCTGTCCAGCGGCGTTCGCCCACGATGTGTGCGCGCTGTTGCACCGGCCCCACCCGGAACGCCACATCCATCTCGCGCGTGCCGCGCTTGGGAGCCACGGCGCTGCCCACCAGTGCGCAATCGGTGGCGAGTTTCGCGGGCCCCATGTCCGCTTCGTAGCGCACGCTGCTCAAGCCCGGCTCCCCAACACATTCGTCAGCGGGCAGGATGTCGTCTTGCACTTCCGCGAAGCGCGCACGTGAACCTTCGCTCAGCGTCCACGTTCCTTTCACGCACAGCACCAGATGTTCGGCGGCGCGCTTGTCGAGCGTGATGTTGAGCGCAGCCTTGAGCGGGGTGCGATTGCGGATCTCCATCGCTATTCCCCAGGCGTTGCCACGATGCTGGGCGCCGCCCCCCAGAAGCCATCCGGTACATGCTGCGTGAGGAAGCGCGTTTCGCTGGTGGGCGAGTGGAGCGCCGACCGCCAGCGCCACAGCATGGGTTCGTCGCGCTTCTCGCCGCTCCATGGCCGCGCGAGCCCGCGACAAAGCGC
>JBDSKE010000191.1:0-9934 GCA_039917105.1 Candidatus Eiseniibacteriota bacterium
GAACCCTGCGGCCACGAAGCTCCCGCTCAGGAATGTGAGCCGAATCCGCTCACGGCGGTCGTCGTGAAGTCGGAGTCCGCTCGAGGGTCCGGATTCAGACACGATCTCCGCGCGCATGCCGGTACGCGAGACCGCCTCGATAATGGGGTCCGCCAGGGTCGCAGCATGCACCGTCATGATGCCGCCCAGGACATCGAAGGAGAGACGATCCTCGCCGCCGACCAAGGGCCCCACCTCACGGCGCAGTACCGCCACTTCGTCAGCGCAGTCGAGTCCGTGGACCTTGATCCTCAGGGGATTCGTCATATCAGTCCGTGACCAACAACTCCTCGAGTTTGGCGGCAAGTTGAGTGGCGTTGGCGGGCGCACCGGTCCACTGCGCGACGATCCGGCCCTCTCGATCCAGTAGGTAGGCCGCCGGAACTGCCTTGACGCGGAAGGATTCCCACGCCGGTTCCTTTGCGGAGTCCAATGCAATCGGGTAGGTGAGCTTCTTGGCCGCGACGAACTTGCGGACCTTGGCCAACCCACCTTCGTCGATCGAGATCCCCACAACCGCGAACCCGCGATCCGCGTACTTGCGGTGGAGCGCTTCAAGTTCCGGCATGGACTTGAGACACGGAGCACACCAAGTCGCCCAGAAGTCGACTAATACCACCTTGCCCTTGAGACTGGCGTTGGAGACCGGGTTGCCGCCCAAGTCGGTCAGCGAGAAACCCGGGGCCGCCCGGGGAAAACTCGGCGGGACGTACGCGAGCGGGTCTGCGGAAAATGCCTTGCCGCATTTCTCGGAGCAGAAACCGTATTCCTTGCCCGCGTGAGAGCGCACCGCCCTGACTTCCTCCTCAGCGGATTCACCGCGGGCCACCTGGCAGACGACACAGCTTGCCTTCTTCATGGCGGCCCAGGCGTGATCCGCGCCCAACACCCCGATCGTGAGCAATAATCCGGCAACGACGCTGTTGAAACGACGCATGTGTGCTCCCCTTGCTAGAACCCCACCGAGACCGCGACTCCCGCTCGCTCGAGCCATGCCCAGATGAGCGTGGCGCTCACGCGCTGCGTCGCATAGGTCCCAAGAAGATGCGTTCGATGACCGTCATACATGGGTTGGACGGAGACACCCCTGCCAAGCTCGATGTTGGCGCCGAAGGGGAAGTTCCAGCCCTTATCCCACTCGGAGTAGTTGACGCTCCCATAGGGTGAGACATGCAGGGCGGGTAGGTATTTCGCAGTGGTCAGGTAGTACGACTGTGTCCCGGCTGGCGAGCCGATCCGATCCGAACTCGTGCCCACGAACATGGCGGGCCGACGCTCCCCTTCGGTCAACAGGAAACCAGTCAACAGCGGCCCAACCTCGTCGGCGACCGGGTTGTACTCCAGCCCCACCTGTAGCCTGGGTATCACCCGATAGTTCAGGGTCGCGCGCCACCGCGGCCGAGGCAGCTCGGTGTCCACATAGCGCAACGACGCCGTCCACTTGGTATTCAGGCCGCTCCCCCGGAGCGGCGCCCCTTCACCGGGTCAGCCACTTCAGGTGGGCGCACTGGCGGTGGGTCGGGGCCTTCGAATGGGCTCGGTCCCCACACTGTCTGACTCCGCGGCCCGCGCGGGCACTGTGGCCGCGACCAACATCCCCAGCACCATCCAGCTTCCAAGCATGGCAAACCTCCGTGGTGAGTTCGACCGGACGAACGAGGTCCGTCGGGCGACTCAGTTGCGGAGGCTATGGAAGCGCAGGTACCGAGGAATGTGCGCGGGCTCCCGCGCGAGGCGAAGCGGGCGCTCGAGGGCGATCGGCGCCATCGCGAGCACAACCGGGGCGAATGGAGCCAGTGAGGGGGTGCCCACCTTGGGAAGTGCCAACTTGAAGACGTCAACCGCCGCGGCCCGGACGCACTCGCCATCGCGCGATTCGGGACATGCGCCCTGGGGTTCGCAACACGGGTCCGTACTCGCGCCGTCGGAACAACAGGTGAACTGCGCCCCCAACGATGACACTGGGGCGAACAGGACGAGCACGAGCATCAAGATACTGGGCCACTTCATGCCACGACCCTAGCACGACCCAGGGCCCACGATGACACGATGTCGATACTCATGTCAGCGCGCTGACATCCAGCTATGGCAGGACCAGCAGGCGCTTGGTCAGGCTGACGCCGGGGGCACGCAGTCGGTAGAAGTACACGCCCGAGCCCATCCGCCCGATGCGCTGGCCTTCGAGCCCGGCAGTGCCGCTTCCGAATGGCACCGAGTAAGACCCCGCCTCGAGCTCGCGATCCACCAGAGTGGCCACGATGCGTCCTCCCAGGTCGAACACCTCGAGGGTGATGCGAGCGGTGCGCGGCACCGCGAAGCGGATCACCGTGCGCCCGATGAACGGGTTGGGCGCGTTCTGCGACAGCGCGAACGCCACGGGTCGCGAATCACCCACAGCGAGGAAGGCACCCGCCAGCGCGCGCACCCGCACCGTATGTGGCGCGGCTGGATCGTCGGCGGTGAAGGTGAGGAGCGCGCTATCGGCGCCCGCACTGACCGGCGAGTAGTCCACGCCAAGGGTGTCCTGCCCGCCAGCGGCCACCACCAGGCTGCTGCGCCCCGGGGTGAATCGCGGGTTGTCACTGCTCACCAGCGTTATCCCGAGCGGCGCAGTACCGATGTTATTGATCGTCAGCACGCCCGAACCACCCTGCGTGAGGTCGACCGAGCCCATCTCGAGGACTTCCGGCGCGGCGGCGAAACGCGGCACGAGGATCGAGAACGGAGCGGCGCTGGCATCCACGAAGACACTGACCTTATCGCGTACGCGCACCGAGGCGGCCGCGGTCGGCGCATCGGGGATGACCCATGCGTATGGACTGGTCCCCGCGGCGAGCGGCCCCGCGAGGCTGAGCCAACTACTGTCGGGCGAAGTGCGATATTCCAGCACGACACTGTCCACGGACCCACCGCTCCACGCAACCGGGTGCGTGGTGCCGTACTGCCACTGCTCGCCGCCATTGGGGTCGATCAATGAGAGCGAGCCCGAGGACAGGATGGTGAACACCGCGTTGCTCGAATCGGACGGGTTGGTATCCCATGCATCGCGCACGCGCACTTCTGCGGTGGTCGTCGCCTGTGCCGGCACAGTCCACGCATAGGTCTCCAGATAGCCTTCGACCAGAGCGACCTTCTGCCATGCATCGCTGCTGCTGCGACGCCATTCGATGCGTGCCAGGCCCAGATTCACCGCATTCCACGTGATTGCGTGAATGCTCCCCGCCGACCACGACTCGCCACCGTTGGGCGAGGTGACCGTCACCGACTGCGCGCTGACCGGTGTGTAGGCATATGTGCTGCGCATTTTGAATACGCCGGTCTGCTCCTCGGCGAAAATGGTGCCGCGGTCGCGCGCGTAGAAACTGTAGTTGGTTCCGGCCAGTGGCACGGGGTCGAAAATCGCGCCGCCATCGAGCGAAATGTATGTCTGACCACCTGAATACTGGCCCACTATCATGACGTTCGGATCGTCTTTGGAGATGTCGCAGCCCCACGAAGAGGTCACGTTCTGGCCGGCAACATTCAAGTCGGGGCTCAAGGGCCAAGTCTGGCCATAGTCCGAAGTGGCGCGCACGCCTGCGCCGGACCAGTTGGTCGCGAGTGTGAAGCTGTTGCGCAAACGACCCGACGCCATCCCCGGCACTTCGGAATTGTTCGCGTTCTGTTTCTTGGCGAAAGTCTGGCCGCTATCGGTCGAAAGCAACAACTCTCCGATGCCGCTGCCGGTGATGCCATCGCCCACCTGGATGATATTGGCCGAATCGGGCAGGACGACGATGTCGCAGGGGCTGCGGAACGACTTGGCCCCAAAGGACGCCCAGGTATCGCCAAAGTCGAACGAGCGGTACAACTTGTCGGCGTCGCCGCCGAAATACACCGTGTCGGGTTTGTCCGGGTGCACCTCGAGAGGAATGCCGTATTCGCCAAAGGCATGTGTCAGCTTGCTGGTCCAGTTGAGCCCGCCATCCACCGAGCGAAGCACCTGCCGAGTCCCTCCGGTGGTGACCGCGGCGATCAGCATGATGTTCGTGTCCTTGGGCGAGATCACGAACGCGTTGGTGCGGTCGATGGTGCTGATGCCACTGTTGAGGGTGGCCCAAGTCTCGCCCTCATCACGCGAGCGGTACAGCACATTGCCCAGAACCACATACATCGTGCGCTTGTCCTTGGGATTCACCGTGAGCGTGGAGCCACGAATCTGGTTGGCGCCGGGAGTGGACCGCACCTGCTGCCAGGTGCGCGATACCGTGGCGCCGCTCTGCAGAGTCCATGCGCCGCCGCCCGTGGAGTGCAGCACCGCGCGATTGCGGTTGGAGACCGCAAAACCATTGCCGCCCGCAAAGGCGACCGCGCTCAACTGAGCATGTATGACGTGCTCGGCGAAGGCCCATGTGAGGCCACCGTCCTGCGTGTGACGCAGGAAGCCGCCGCCGCCGGCGAGCCAGACGTCGCCCGCGCCCTGCACCGAGACTGCACGCACATCGGGCTGCGCATCGGCACGCAAGCGCACGGGCGCCAGGTCGAGCCCGTTGCCGGAGCCCTTGAGCAACGCCGAGTTGGCGCCCACCACCCACAACCCGTTATTGCGCTGCGACACGCCGAACAACTCCTGCGTCGTGCTGCTCGCGACGGGCGCCCAACTGGCGCCGCCATTGACCGTGTGCAGCAGCATGCCCGCCGTGCCACAAGCCCAGCCGTTGAGCGAATCGGTGAAGCTCAGGCCGTTCAGGCGCTCGCTGGTGCCACTGGTCTGGGATGTCCAGGTCGCGCCGAAGTTACCGCTGCGCAACAGGGTTCCAGCATCGCCTGCGGCGAACGCCACATTGGGCGCGGGCATCACCACCGCACGCAGCGTCGGCGTTCCAGGGATCACTTGGATGGCGAAGGCACCACCGTTGTCGCTGCTGTGCCACACCTTGCCGCTATCGCCAACGACCAGCACATGGAATCCAACGTGCGCCACGCCACGCAGCGACTTGTTGCCGAGCGAACCGGGCGCGTAACTGGCCCCCGCATCGAGCGAGCGGAACACACGCCCCGAATCCCCCACCGCCCAGACGTCGACGCCATCTTTGGAGGTGACGGCATGGAATCCCTGGGCCCCGGCGGAGCCGCAGGCGAACGGGATGGCACACAAGGCAAGCAGGGGAATGATGGGCGAGCAGCGCATGATGAAGGGGTCACTCCCAGGATAGTCGGGCGATGGTCTCGATCTCGGCGAGCGCGGCAGCGGGCCGCTTGCGGAAGCGGCCCTCCACCACGATCGGGCGGATCTCGAGGGCATCGATGCGCGTCGTGGGGAACGCCACACGTGTGCCCTCGGGTCTCCACTCCTGTTGGATGGGGACCTTCCCCACCTGACGACCTTGCAGGAACAGGGCCAACTCCGAACGTCGGACCCGTATCAGGCCCCCGTCCTTGGCCGAAGCCCTCAGAGCATAGAGAACGACCGCGCGAGTATCCACTGGGGTCTCCCATTGAAGGCGCAGCCATTGTCCAGTACTGGCCTCCGCCACCCAGGCGTGCTGGGTGGGATCCCCCAGGGTCCGCCGGTCCACCGCGCCCTGTGGCCCATCCGAAGCGGCGATCACCGACGAGGCCGTGACCCGTGAGGCCGGCGATAAGTTGGTCCATTCCCCCTCGGCTGCGCTGTCGGGAACGCGGATTGCCGAATGTCCCGTGTGGCAACCCACGCACTTGGTGCCGGCCCCCGGCCGCGTGAAGTTGAAACCGGCCACATGCGCCGGACCCGAGACCGAGCGCAGCACGCGTCCCTTCGAATCCACGAGCTGCTCGAACGTGGGCACTTCTGCGGGTACGGCATCCACATGCACCGCGCCTTGGGGCGAGAGCGGCACCTCACTCACCCTCACCAGCGTGTCGCCGCCAGCGCGGGCCGGACGCGAGAGAGCCACCAGGAACCGGATACGCACGTCGCGCTGAGGCCGCGGCGCATCGGGGAACGGCGCATCGACCGGGGCGTTGGCGAACACATTGAGACAATCGAAGCGCGCGGTGCGCGAGTCCTGCACGATCTGTTCGAGCGTGCTCGGCGGCAGCGGATCCGGCGTGAACGGGTTCGTGGAGGAATACAAAGGCGGTGGCGGCATGCGCCGGGGCCCGAGCACCGCAGCGTCGAGTTCCATGCGGCCGGGCTCGTCCACGACTCCCACGAGACGCGAGCCGTCGGCTTCGCACGCATACAGCGCGAAGTTGCCCGTGCCATGCTCATCCATCGAGAACACCATTCGACCATCGGGCAGCACGCATGGCGAGCACGCCGACCAGCCGGCGGCGGCCCCGTACCCGAACAGAGGCTGGGCCGCGGCGAATCCGCCGCGGAACCGCTGCAGGCCCAGGCGCGTCGCCCGCATCAGGTTCGATTGTTCAGGAATCACGCCCACGAGCGAGGTGTCGACGAACACCACCGGCTGGTAAGCCATCTGACCGCGGCGCTCGCGCGCATCACCGCCGGCCAGACGCAGGTGATCGCCATCCAGATCGCTGCTCAGCGCGTGCCACAGGTCGACGGTATCGGCGGGCATCGCCAGCGCGCGGTCCTGGGTCACGCCGTTCGCACTGGCCAGATAACGATTGAAGAACCAGCGGGCGTATACCAAGCGACCGTTCGTGGGATCAACGCTGGGCTCCTCGCCTCCGTCCCGCTCGCTGGTGATGCGCATGAGGCCGGTGCCATCGGCCTGCACCGTCCACAGGTTGCTGACGGGCGGCCCCTGCTGCGCGGCCCAGGGGTGTCGCGTGCTTGCGAACACGATGCGGCCATCGGGCAACCAGCACGGATCGAAATCATCGTAACGCACGAAGCGCGCGGCGTCGGCGCGGTAGCGCGAGGCCAAGTCGAGCACGCGATCGGTGCGAGTGAGCGGGCGCAGTTGGCGCCCCTCGCTGTTGCACAGCCACAGGCGCCAACTGGAGTCGCGATGCGCTACCGCCGCGAACGCGATGGTGCGTCCATCGTAGGAGACCGCCGGGTCGGCCACGTCAAGGAACACCTCTCGGGGCAGGAGCGGGTGCGACACGCCGTTGGGCTCGCGGACCACCAGTGAACCTGCGGTCACCACGGTGCGACCGGCAGGGCCGACGCCGAGCACCAGCGGCGAGCCCGGCACCATCTCGCGTGACACGAACACCAGTCGCGGCAGGGGCCGCTCACGCGCGGCGAGCAGCCCACTGGCGACGAGCGCGAGAAGCACCAGCGACCCCAGGCGCGGCAGGCGCGGCAGGCACGCGGACCGTGCACGCGGGAGCGGCGTGCTCAACGGACTACTTTCTCGATCTCGTCCACCAGGTCGAGGAGCCGCGTCGCGGGCCGGATGTCGCCCTGCGGACTCTCGGTCGTGGACACCAGCGCGGCGACCGAGCGCTCCAAGCGGGAAGCCAGCTCCGGGTGATGCCGCCGCACGAGCGCGTTGGACACCCCGCGGGCGGCGACGTGGACATCACCGGGCCATGCCAAGTGCACACCGCGCGAGCGCAGCCAGCCGGTCATGCCCGCCAGATCCAACACCATCAGGCGGTCATTCGTTCCGGTAACGCCGCCGCACCACTCGAACGACTGCGCAGAGAGCTGCACCGCGAGCCGCGCGGCCTGCTTTCCGTTTCCGCCATGGGCTGCCCGCACCAACTCGGCCAGCGATGAGTCCGCCTGCAAGCGCGACCCGAACCCGGTCGAATGGGTGCGCCACCATTTCGATGCTTGATCGGCAGCAAGCGGCAAGGCCCTCGCGCGGCCATCGATGACCGCTTCGGTCACGCCTTCCAGGTGCTCGCGGAGATGGGCAGCCAGTGGGCGGCACGTGGTACCGCTCGCGATCACGGTTGCCGCCCAAAGGCTGCTGAGACCCAGCGAGAGGATGACCGCCCAAGAGGCGACTGCTGGCACGAGGACTCCGGGGGAACGCAAAGGGGAGGGACTGTCGGTGAGCGTCCGCATTCTAGCGCATCCCGTGCTGCTAGACTGGGCGGTCCATGCCCCCTACTCCCGACTCCTCCATGGCCCGCCCGCTCGCCAGCGTCTGGGTGGTGCTCGCACTCGCGCTCGCCCTGTGGGCATTGGGCGCGCACGGCGAACTGCTGCGTGCCTCCCATTGGGCACACCATGTGTATCTGGCCGATGCGTTCCTGCATGGGCAGGCACATCTGCTTCACCGGCCCAACGACGCCGGAGACATGGCATTGGTCGGCGAGCGTTTATACATCGTATTCGGCCCGTTCCCGGCGCTTTTGCTCATGCCACTCGTGCCGTTCTTTGCGCGCGGCACGCCCGATGTGTTGGTGCTCGTACTCACCTCGCTCGCGGCGCTGTTCGCATTCCACCGCCTGCTGGAACGGGTGGTCGAGCCGCGCGACCGACTGCGTGTCGCGCTCGCGACGCTCACGCTTGGTTTCGGCACTGCCATGCACTATGGCGCGGTGATGGGAAACGTCTGGCTGCACACCCAGATCACCGCCGTCGCCTTGCAGGTCATGGCGCTGTTGTTAGCGGCCCGCGGCCGGGCGTGGACAACGGGGGCACTCCTGGGTTTGACGGTGCTGACGCGGCCCACGCTCACGCTCGCCGCTCCGCTGGCAGCCTGGTGGTTGGCTCACCCGGACAATCTACCCGGCCGCGCCGCGGTGCCGTGGCGACGAACATTGATCGCGTTAGGCGTGCCGATCGCGATCGCGGCAGCCGTGCACGGCGTCTACAACTTCGTGCGCTTCGGCAACCCCGCCGATGCCGGTTACCACTACATCTTGATGGGCGAGCCATTCGAGACGCTCGTGTCCAACTTTGGACGATTCCACCCGCACTTCCTCGTGACGAACCTCAGGGGCTGGCTGGTGGGCCTGCCACTCTTCTCGCAGGGCCGGATCACCCCGGACGCACACGGCATGAGCCTGTTGCTGACCACACCATTCCTGCTATTCGCGCTCTGGCCACGGCGGGTGGAGAGCGACGAACGGGTGGCAATGGGTTCCATCGTGATCATCGCGCTGCCGTCGTTGCTCTACTACAACGATGGCTGGGTGCAGTTCGGGCAGCGGTTCGCATTGGATTGGCTTGCGCTTGGGCTGTTCGTGGCAGCCCGCGGCGCCAAGCGTGCGCCGCTCGCCATGGTTGCGGGGCTCACGTTGTGGGGCATGGTGGTGGGCGCGTGGGGCCTACAGTGGTTCCGCGCCAATTTCTTGCATTGACCGTTGCTCAGGGCAGCGGCTTGACCATCCCCATCTGCCATAGCAGGAACGCGTATTTGTCGGCGAGGCTCTTGAGCATCTGGACCTTGGTCGAGCCGATGCCGTGGCCGGCGTGGTAGTCCACTCGCAACAGCACCGGCTTGTCGCTCGCGGTCGCCGCTTGCAGCCGCGCCGCCATTTTGGCCGACATCCACGGTTCAACGCGCGGATCGTTGATGCCATGTGACAGCATCACCGCGGGGTACTTGGCGCCGTCCTTCACGTGATGGTATGCGCTCATCTCGAGCAAACCGCGGAACTCATCCTCGCGCGTCACGGTGCCGAATTCCTGAATGTTCGGCACACCGTTGGTGGTGAACTCGGCACGCACCGCATCGAGCGAGCCCACATCGAGCAGCGCGGCGGCGAACAGGTCGGGACGATCGGTGATGGCGCGCCCGATCAGGATTCCGCCCGCGCTTCCGCCCTGACCGGCGAGTCGCTCCTTGGAGGTATACCCCTTACCGATCAGGTATTCGCCGCAGGCGATGAAGTCCTTCCAGGTATTCGGCTTGTTGAGCTTCTGCCCCGCCAGGTGCCACGCCTCTCCGTACTCGCCACCGCCACGAACATGCGAAACCGCATAAACGCCACCACGCTCGAGCCACGCGAGGATTGTGGGATTGAATCCCACGTCGCGACTGAGTCCGTAAGAGCC
>JBDSKE010000192.1:0-10277 GCA_039917105.1 Candidatus Eiseniibacteriota bacterium
CCGGCGAGCCGGACTTCCCGACGCCGCCACACGTGACCGAGGCCGCGCATCGCGCGCTCGACAGCCATGGCTATGGCATGTCGTCGGTGCGTTTCATCTGCGGCACCCAGGACCTGCACAAGCAACTCGAACGGCGCATCGCCGAGTTTCTGGGTACCGAGGACAGTATTCTCTACGCCGCCTGTTTCGATGCCAATGGAGGGGTGTTCGAGCCGCTCCTTGGCGAGGCCGACGCCATCATCAGCGACGAACTCAACCACGCATCGATCATCGACGGAATCCGCCTGTGCAAGGCGCAACGCTGGCGCTATCGCAACAATGACATGGCGGACCTCGAACGCTGCCTTACAGAGGCCCAGGAGAAGGGCTGTCCGCAAAAACTTGTCGTGACCGACGGGGCTTTCAGCATGGAGGGGACGATCGCGGACTTGAGCGCGATTGTCCCCTTGGCAGAACGATACCGGGCGCTCGTGATGGTCGATGAGTGCCACAGCACCGGCTTCATCGGACCGACCGGCCGCGGCACATCGGAACTTCATGGAGTCATGGGGCGGGTGGACATCATCACCGGCACGCTCGGCAAGGCACTCGGAGGTGCGCTGGGTGGTTTCACCGCTGCGCGCAAGGAGATCGTCGAGATTCTACGCCAGCGTTCGCGGCCCTACCTTTTCTCGAACGCGTTGCCGCCCGCGGTCGTCGGCGCGAGTCTCGCCGTGTTCGACCTGCTCTCGAGCAGCACCGAGCTGCGCGATCGGCTCGAGTCAAACACACAGCGTTTCCGAGCGGGGATGACGGCCGCGGGCTTCGATATCCGTCCCGGCATCCACCCGATCGTCCCAATCATGTTGTATGAGGAGAAGTTGGCCCATGCCATGGCCGCGCGGCTGCTCGAGCGGGGCATCTATGTCGTCGGTTTCTCGTACCCCGTGGTTGCAAAAGGGAAGGCGCGCATACGCGTACAACTTTCTGCAGCGCACACATTCGAGCAGATCGACCGGGCCATCGCCGAGTTCACTCAGGTGGGGCAGGCTTTGGGCTTCCTCAAGTCCGCCTGAATCGCACGGTGAGGCACTCCTGGGCTCGGTCCGCTTGACCATGCGGGAGCGACGCGACTACTGTCCGGTTGTTTGCCTACCCAGAGGAGTCCTCCGTGCAGCCCACGACACTGAAGCACACCCCTTTCTACGAGTTCCACCGCGCTGCCGGAGCAAAGTTGGTGGACTTCGCAGGCTTCGAGATGCCGGTGCGATACACGGGCGATGTCCGAGAGCATCAGGCCGTCCGAACCAGCGCCGGACTTTTCGATATCAGCCATATGGGTGAATTCGACGTCCGCGGTCCAGGAGGGGCCGAGTTCCTCGACCAACTGCTCACGAATGATGTGGCAGCACTCGAAGTGGGGCAGGCCCTGTACTCGCCTATGTGTCGACCCGATGCTGGCATCGTCGATGACTTGTTGGTTTATCGCTATGACGACCATTTCATGGTGGTCGTGAACGCTTCGAACATCGCGAAGGATTTCGAGTGGATGGCCCAGCATAAACCGGCCAGCGTTTCGTTCGAGGATCACAGCGACCGCACGGCATTGCTCGCGGTGCAGGGCCCCAAGGCTGCGGATATCCTTCGCGAGCATGTTCCCGAGGCCGTGCTCGAATTGGGCTACTACCGCTTCACGACGGGACTGCTTTTCGGCATCCCCGCGACTATCTCGCGCACGGGCTACACGGGAGAGGACGGTTTCGAGCTCTACTTCGCACCCGAACACGGCGATCGTGTCTGGGAGGGGCTGATCGAAGCGGGCCGGCCGCACGAACTGGAACTCATTGGATTGGGTGCCCGCGATACGCTGCGCTTGGAAATGGGATACATGCTTTACGGCAACGACATCGACGACGGGACCACGCCGCTTGAAGCCGGCCTGGGGTGGACCGTGAAACTGAAGAAGCATGAGTTCCACGGCAAAGCGGTGCTTGAGAAGCAGAAAACCGACGGTCTCAAGCGTCGGCTCGTGGGCATCCAACTTGACGGTCGTCGTGTCCTGCGACATGGGATGACCCTGACCTGCTCCGATCGCGATGTCGGTGTGGTGACGAGCGGTACCTTCAGTCCGAGCCTGGAACGGCCTATCGGCATGGGTTATGTCGAGTCCGGTGCAGCCGCGATCGGCACGGCGCTCGAAGTTCAGGCGGGTTCTAATTCTTTGCCGGCGCGGGTCACCGCGCGGCCGTTCTACACGCGCGGGACACATCGATCCTGATCGCGAGGAGGCAACGTGGAATACCCCGAAGAGCTCCGATATACCCGAGAGCACGAGTGGGCTCGTGAGGAAGCCGGCGTCATCACTGTCGGCATCACCAGTTATGCCACTGACCAATTGGGCGACATTGTATTCGTGGAACTGCCCGAACCCGGCCGCAAGATCGAGGTGGGCAAGACCTTCGGCGTGGTCGAGGCCGTCAAGACCGTGAGCGATCTGTACGCCCCGCTCGCGGGTGAGGTCTTCGAGGTCAACTCGCAGCTGACCGACAATCCGGCGGCAGTGAACCAAGACCCCTATGGCGAAGGCTGGATGATCAAGCTCAGGCCGTCGGATCCCTCCGCCTTCGCCAAGCTCCTGTCCCATGTGGACTACGAGAAGCTGATCGAAGAGCACCGCGCATGATCAATGCCGTTTTGGTATCGGCATGACCACCGCCATGGGGGAGGCCATGACAGCGAACGCCTCCGGGATGTGTACGGCCCAGGCGTGGCGTTACGATCCATGGAAAGAGCGGCCG
The DNA here is from genome assembly GCA_039917105.1 of Candidatus Eiseniibacteriota bacterium. Taxonomy (GTDB): domain Bacteria; phylum Eisenbacteria; class RBG-16-71-46; order RBG-16-71-46; family RBG-16-71-46; genus CAIXRL01. The sequence continues at coordinate 2,778 of JBDSKE010000192.1, forward strand.
CGCTTGGCGCTGCTGGCCTCCATCGTCGCCATCGGCCTGTGTCTGATGGTTCTGGCGATGCGGGAGCACCCTCTGCTCTCGTTCGGACTGTGCCTGTTCTGCGTCGCCGCATTCTCCCCGGCGATCACGCCAGTCGATTGCCGACTGGACGACCAAGGTGTTGCCCGCCGGGCGCTGTGGAGTTGGGAACATCGGGCGTGGAATCGTATCCAGCGCGTGGTGGACCTGCCCTCGGGAGTGTTCGTGTCGCCTTATCCGCGCCGACATTGGCTCGATGCTCAACGCGGGCTGTCGCTGCCAATGCCGGCCTCTGAACGCGACCGACTCGCAGCCGAGATCCGGCGCCGCATAGGGCGCGATGCCGCCTGAGCCCGTCCTGACCGAAGAGGACCGCGCCGTGCTGGAACGCGTCGCGGAACGGGTCGTCGAGCTCCGACTCGAGACGCCCGCGATTCTCACTCTGGAAGGGCTTCGACCCATGTCGGTCCTGACCGGCACGGCGATGCTTTTCTTCGAACCCATCATCCTGATGCTCTTCCGGCTGCCGGATTATCGTCGCTTCGCGGCCTTGGTGGAGCGTCGCGACGCTCTGGAAGCGCTCAGCCAGTCGATCGAGACCCGAGCGGGCGCGCGCGAGCGCGCCCGGGAATCCGCCAACAAGCGCGGCACGTGACCCTCCCCATGGACTTTGACCCCAAGCTCATCCGTTCGATCCTCGCCACGGATTGCGGTTCCACCACCACCAAGGCTGTCCTCATCGAGAGGGGCCCTGACGGTTATCGCCTGGTCACCCGCGGCGAGGCACCCACCACGGTCGAAGCGCCGTTCGAGGACGTCACGCGAGGCGTCCTGAACTCGGTTCGGGAGATCGAGGAACTTCGCGGCCGCAAACTGTTGGACGGCGACCGTATCCTCACGCCGCAGCAGGGTGAAGACGGTGTCGACATCTACTTGAGCACCTCGAGCGCCGGCGGCGGTCTGCAGATGATGGTCAGCGGGCTGGTGCTCCAGATGACGGGCGAGAGTGCGCAGAGAGCCGCGCTTGGTGCAGGGGCGATCGTGATGGATGTGATCGCGCTGAACGACGGGCGGCGTCCGTACGAGAAGATCAAACGGCTGCGACAACTGCGTCCCGATATGATCCTCATGTCGGGTGGCACCGACGGTGGCGATGTGAAACGCGTGGCCGAGATGGCCGAGTTGATCGCCGCCGCAGATCCCAAGGCGCGCCTTGGCGCGGGCTATGAGCTCCCAGTGATTTATGCCGGCAATACCGACGCGGCGGCGATTGTCACAGCCTGTCTTGAATCGCGGACGGCGCTGTCGGTGGTGCCCAATCTGCGCCCTCGACTGGAACAGGAGAATCTCAAGCCGGCTCGCGATGCCATTCACGAATTATTCATGGAGCACGTGATGGCACACGCGCCGGGTTACAAGAAGCTCATGACATGGACCGCAGTGCCGATCATGCCCACTCCCGGAGCGGTGGGCTTGATCATTGAGAAGGTGGCAAAACGCGATGGGATCGCCGTGGTGGGCGTGGATATCGGCGGGGCAACGACCGACGTGTTCTCGGTCTTCAAGGCGCCGGGCACGGAGGAGACCGTTTTCAATCGCACGGTGTCCGCGAACCTTGGAATGAGTTATTCGGTCTCCAATGTGATGGCCGAAGCCGGAATCGAGAACATCCTGCGCTGGGTGCCGTTCGATGTCGATGAAACCGATCTGCGAAATCGCATCAAGAACAAGATGATCCGTCCCACGACGATCCCGCAGACGCTGGACGACCTCGTGATCGAACAGGCCATCTGTCGCGAGGCACTTCGACTCTCGTTCGAACAACACAAGTCGCTTGCGGTGGGCCTGAAAGGCAAACAACAATCGCGCGACATCTCCGATGCGCTCGACCAGGTGGCGTCGGGCGCTTCGCTGGTGAACTTGCTCGAACTCGGCCTGCTGGTTGGGTCCGGGGGCGTGCTCTCGCACGCTCCGCGCCGCGCGCAGGCGGCCCTGATGATGCTGGATGCGTTCCTGCCCGAGGGCATCACCGAGTTGGCGGTGGACAGCATTTTCATGACGCCGCAACTCGGCGTGCTCAGCACGGTCCACGAAGAGGCGGCCACCCAGGTGTTCGAACGAGATTGCCTGATCTTCCTGGGACCGGTCGTCGCGCCAATCGGACCAGGGAAAGTGGGGCAGGCGTGCATCACGGTGGAATGGAAGCCAGAAGGTGACGCCACGCAGAGCCGCAAGGTGCCGTACGGCGAACTCGCATTGGTCGCGGTCCCCGCCGAGGGAAATCTGCAACTCACGGTCACGCCGGAGCGCGGGTTCGACATGGGAGGGGGCAAGGGCAAGCCCGTCTCGCGCACCGTGCGAGGCGGCGTCGTCGGGTTGATGATTGACACGCGCGGCCGGCAACCGTTCACGATCCCCACCGAAGCGCGTGCCCGCATCGACAAACTGCGCGTCTGGAATCGCGCCATGAACATGTATCCCAGGGAGGTCTGAGATGGCGCACGCATACACACCCGGGCTTCGCGTCACCGACCATGCGCGCGTGCTGCGCGAACGCCGCCTTCCTCTCAAAGGTGAAGTCCTGGCACCCATCGGAGCAGAGGTGGCACCCGACAGCATTGTTGCGCGGACCGAGCTGCCGGGTAACGTGCAGACCGTGAATCTTGCGCAGAAACTCGCGACCGATCCTGCGAAGGTTGTTGAAACGCTGGTGAAACCGTTGGGCTCGTCTGTTCGCAAAGGTGACATCATCGCGACGGCGAAGAGCATGTTCGGCTTCATGAAAAGTCACGCCGAGGCCCCGGCCGACGGTACGCTCGAAAGCGTCTCCGGCGTCACTGGTCAGCTGATTCTGCGCGAGCCGCCGATCCCGGTCGAGGTCACCGCCTATGTGCGCGGTCGCGTCGTCGAGGTCCTCACCGGCGAAGGCGTCATCATCGAGGCGTTCGGCGCATTCCTTCAGGGCATCTTCGGTGTCGGGGGTGAGACCTTCGGGCCCATCGCTGTCGCCGTGCGTGGGCCTGAACAGGAGTTGCTCGCGGAATACCTGACCGCTGCGCACCGGGGGAAGGTCGTGGTCGGAGGATCATTCGTGACCTACGACACGCTTCAAAAGGCGCGGGGAATCGGGGTTGCCGCCGTGGTGGTGGGTGGGTTCAACGATCAGGACCTCAAGCGCTTGCTCGGCAAGGACCTCGGCGTCGCCATCACGGGCGGGGAGGACATCGGTTTCACGCTCATCCTGACCGAAGGATTCGGACGCATCCAGATGGCCGAGAGGACGTGGAGCCTGTTGACCTCGCATCAAGGTGAGATCGCATCGGTGAGTGGCGCGACCCAGATCCGCGCTGGCGTCATGCGCCCCGAGATCCTCATCCCGCACGCGGCTGCGAATACGGGTGGAATCGGTGAATCCCTGGAAGGCGGTCTCGACCTGGGCTCGGTCCTTCGCGTCATTCGCGAGCCCTACTTTGGACGGATCGGCAAAGTCACATCGCTGCCAGCTGAGTTGCGCATGCTCGATACCGAAGCGCATGTTCGCGTGCTCGAGGTGGAGTTCGTTGACAGCGGGGAGAGGGTGATCGTGCCGCGAGCGAACGTGGAGCGCATCGCCGACTGAGCGCCGACCCGCCCCCTCGCAGGGAGCCGCGTTCGGAACCCGAAGCCCATCGACCACACAGGTTCCGTTGACTTGGGTTGCCGTAGATGGTTAGGTTCCGATGTCTTCGGGATACCTCGCAGTCTCGCTTCCCGCGATCACGGAGGTTCGTTGCGTTCGAACATCGCGCGCCGTGCGTCAAGGCGCATTGCCGTCTGGACCATCGGACTCGCCCTGTCTGCGTTTCTGGCCCCGGTCGCCCAAGCCCAATCGGCCGATTCGCTACGGGCACCGGCTCCGCCCACTGGCCTGGAGTTCCGGGATGTCGCTAACGACGCGGGCCGCGCCATCGAGCTGTCATGGAAGCTCTCGCCCGACGACACTTCGGGTTTACTGCGGGTGACGGGCTACCGTCTTGAGCGCACCGAGAACCTGGCCGGACCGTGGGCGTTGGTGGACTCGGTCGCTGCTGGGGCCCATGCGAAGACTGATCAGACGGTGAAACGGGACCGATCCTACTTCTACCGGGTCGGTGCTTCCGGTCCAGGTGGTTTCACCTTGGCGGGCGCCGCGGCTGGCCCTGCGATCGCACGCTCGGCCTGGTTCAATAATACCCGCTGGAGCGTCCTTTCCTTCCTCGTGCTGTTCTTCCTGTTCGTGCTCTACTACATCTCGATGGCACAGGCGGGTCGTAAGCCCTTCGTGCGCCGCCTTGCCGGAATCGATGCGATCGAGGAAGCCATCGGACGCGCGACCGAGATGGGCCGGCCTGTGTTGTATGTCCCGGGCGTGCAGGACATTGATGAGATCCAGACCGTCGCCTCGCTCGTGATCCTCGAGAGCGTCGCCAAGCTGACCGCGAAGTATGAGACGCCCATCCGGGTCCCGGTGGCGTACCCGATCCCGTTCACGATCGCGCAGGAGATGGTCAAGAGCGGCTACCTCAACGCCGGTCGGCCCGAACAGTACGACCCGGATTGTGTGCGTTTCGTATCGCCTGAACAGTTCGCCTACGTTGCCGCCGTCACGGGGATCATGCTGCGCGATCGCCCAGCCGCGCACATTTTCATGGGTTCGTTCTATGGCGAATCCCTCATGCTCGCCGAAACGGGATTCTCGACCGGGGCCATCCAGATCGCCGGAACCGCGAACGTACATCAGCTCCCGTTCTTCGTCGTCGCCTGCGATTACACGCTCATCGGCGAGGAGCTCTACGCCGCGAGCGCCTATCTTTCGGGCGAGCCCAAGCTGGTTGGAAGCCTCAAGGGCGCCGACCTTCTCAAGATCACCATCATCGTGGTGGTGGTCGTGGGCTGCGTCCTCGAGACCATGGGTATCCACGGGCTGACGACGTGGATGCAGACCCAGTAGGAGCGTATCGGTGAAGCGCGAGTTTCCGCTCTTCCTGACGGCCGTGATCGGGCTGTTCATGATTCTGTCGTTCTTCGTCCCCCATCAGGCGGTCAGCGTGCCGGCTGACTTCCTGCAGCAGTGTGCCGTCATCGTCGTGGCATTCGGCTATGTGCTGGGAGGGGCGAATGTGCTGCGCGTGAACTTCGACGGCATCTACAAACGCCAAGCGGACTGGCCCTACAAGATCGTGCTCGCAGGCTCACTGCTGGTGACCCTGTTCTTCGGCCTCAAGGAAGGGCGTGCGTGGCAGGAGACCAGCTCGGTCTCGATGTGGATCTACAATCAGCTGTATTCGCCGATGTCGGCCACCATGTTCGCGCTGCTGGCGTTCTTCATCGCCTCGGCCGCGTTCCGTGCGTTCCGCATCCGCACAGTCGAGGCGGGGTTGCTCGCCGCAGCGGCGCTCATCGTGATGCTGGGCCGGGTGCCGCTCGGGGATGTTTTCACCCAATGGCTGCCCGAGCCATTACGGCTTGGCGCGGTCCAGGATTGGATCATGAACTTCCCGCAGAATGCGGCGAAACGCGCGATCCTGATCGGCGCCGCCATGGGCGTGATGGCCACCGGCTTGCGAGTCATCCTCGGTATCGAGCGATCGTATCTCGGCGGGGGAGAGTGACATGAATCTTTCCGCGATCGAGAAACTGGACCGCCGTTGGTTGTTCGCCATCATGGGCCTGCTGGTGCTGGGTCCACTGGTGCGTCCCATCGGCCTCCCGCTGAAAGCCACCGAACCGTCCCGCAAATTCCACGCGGCGATCGAGGCAGTCCCTGACGGGTCCACGATCCTGATGGCGTGCGACTTCGATCCCGGCGGCAAGCCCGAGCTCGTGCCCATGACTAAAACTGCGCTTCGCCACCTGTTCGACAAGAAATGCAAAGTGCTCATCACCTGCCTATGGCCGGGCGGTTCGGGCCTGGTGAGCCAGACGATCTCCGAGGTCGTCGCCGAGTACACCGCCAAGGGCGTCCCGCTTGTGGACGGGACCGATTATGTGTTCCTGGGCTACAAGGCCGGCAACGAGGCCGTCATGGTCTTGATGGGACAAGGCATCACCAATGCGTTCCCGCGCGACAACCGTGGGCATGACACCGCCACCATGCCCATCATGCGCCAGGTGCGCGACTACTCCAGCTTCCCACTGCTTGTGAACATCTCTGCGGGCTATCCGGGAACCAAAGAGTGGGTGCAACAGGTCAACTCGCGCTTCCATCTGCCGATGATCAGCGGCTGCACCGCCGTGAGCGCGCCGGAATATTACCCCTATCTGCAATCCGGCCAGCTCCGAGGCCTGCTGGGTGGGATGGCGGGCGCCGCCGAATACGAGACGCTGCGCAGCGAGAAGGGTTCGGCCACCAAGGGCATGGATGCCCAATCGCTCGCGCATGTCTTCGTCGCGCTCTGCATCCTGATGGGGAATGTGGTCCAGTGGACCAAACAGGGGGGGCGACGCGCATGAATATGACCCATGATCTCAGCGTGTGGGTGGCGGCGCTCGTCACCCTGTTCATCTTCTCGTTCCTGTACAAGGACAACCCGCTCTACAAGTTCGCGGAGCATCTGTTCGTCGGGGTTTCGGCAGGCTATTACATCGTATTGAACTACTGGACGGTCATCATCCCGAACCTGTACGACCCCCTCATGAAGGCATTCACGGGAGTGGACCCTGCCAATGGCGAAAAAGTGCTCATGCAGGGTGGGGCCTTCGCCGCCAAGCAAGGGGATTACCGGGCCTGGCTGATCATCCCCGGCGTGCTCGGCGTGCTCCTGTTCACACGACTGTTCAGCCGTATCGATTGGATCTCGCGCTGGTCATTGGCCATCATCATCGGGGTGTACGCCGGGCTCAAGACCACGGGATTCGCCCAGGGCGACCTCGTCGCCCAGGTGCAGGCGAGCCTGCAACCCCTGTGGATTGCGGGGGACCTTGCGGGCTCGATCAGTGCCATCATCTTCACCATCGGTCTCGTGACGTCGCTGTTGTTCTTCTTCTACAGCCGTGAGCATAAAGGCGCGCTCGGCGTCGCATCGCGGATCGGCGTCTACTTCCTCATGGTCAGCTTCGGCGCAGGCTATGGATACACCGTCATGTCGCGCGTCTCGTTGCTCATCGGTCGTTTCCAGTTCCTGCTCGAGGACTGGCTCGGCATGAGGTGATCGGTTGAGGCCGACCCTCGCATCGCCCGCGCCCCCCGGAGCCAGGCAGCCGGGGGCTTCGCACGGTCCTCGATGATCCTGTGGCTGGATGGCGGACACGGCGCGCGTGAGAACATGCGGCGGGATGCAGACCTGCTCGAAGCCGCGGTTTCGCTGGAACGCAAGGAGCCTGTGTTGCGCCTCTTCACGTTCGCGCCGCCCGGCATCACGCTCGGTCGCAGCCAGGATCCCGCCCGCGAACTCGACCTTCCACGGCTCGAGGCCGCCGGGATCGAGTGGGCCGTGCGCCCGACCGGCGGGCGCGCCATCTTCC
>JBDSKE010000193.1:0-5337 GCA_039917105.1 Candidatus Eiseniibacteriota bacterium
GAGCGCCGCCGGCAGCGCCGTGCAGTTGTTGGCCCTTCGCTGGATGCTGCGCCATGAACGGCCTTGGATGCGTCGCTTCCTGCCTTCTCGTGCAAGGGTCGAGGCGACGCTGGTCAAGTACCCCAGCGCGTCCTTCCTGGCCCTGGTGGTCGCACGCGCCACGCCATTGCCGGATGCGCCCCTCAAGTTGGTCGCTGCCGCGGCCGGCTATCCCATCCCGCGCTACCTGTTGGCGGTTCTGCTCGGTTCTCTGCCCTACTACTATGTGCTGGCGCTGATCGGTCACTCGTTCAGGATCCCGGGCTGGTTACTCGGGGTGGCCGCCGGCGCGGTGCTGTTGGCGCTCAGCATCGACCTGTGGAGGAAGCGTGGCGCCACAGACTGAGCGTACAAAGCGCGACGCGGCGCCAAGCGCCGATGCCGTCGGGCTCGACACGGGCGGTACATTCACGGATGTCGTGGTGCAGGTCGGGCGTACGCGCCGCGCATTCAAGTTGCCGAGCACGCCTGCTGCGCCAGAGCGGGCCGTGCTCCAGGGGCTCGCCAGTGCCGGGGCCGGCACAGGCACCGCAGTGCGTCATGGTTCCACCGTGGCCACGAACGCATTGCTCGAGGGCAAGCTGGCGCGCGTCACGTTCGTCACCACCGAAGGGTTCGAGGACCTGCTCGAGATCGGCCGACAGGACCGACCCGACTTGTACGCCCTGGTGCCGCGCCGGGTGCCGCCGTTGGTGCCACCAAAGCGGCGGATCGGGGTGCGAGAACGGATCGCAGCGGGCGGTGAGGTGCGGGTCGCACTCTCCGACTCCGAGGTGGCGCGCGTGGTGAAGCGTGTTCGCGCCACCCGGCCCCAAGCAATCGCGGTGGGGCTGTTGCACGCCTGGGCGTATCCGCGGCACGAGCGCCGCTTGGCGCTCGCGCTCGCGGTACTGGGCGTTCCGGTCAGTGTATCGAGCGATTTGGTGCCCGAGATCCGCGAGTACGAGCGCTTCGCCACCACCGTCGCCAACGCGGCGCTGCAGCCGCGAGTGGCGGGTTACCTGAACGCGATTGCGGCGGGCAGGCGAGGGCGGATCGAGGTGGTGCTCTCGCACGGCGGCACCGCACCTGCCGCGCAGGCGGCGCGGGAGCCCGTGCGGCAACTGTTGTCCGGGCCGGCTGCAGGGCTGCGCGCGGCGCTCGCCGCGGCCCGCGAGTGCGGGTTCGCCACCTCGCTCACGCTGGATGTGGGTGGCACCAGCACCGACTGCGCGTTCTTGGGCGCGGGTGATTCGGGCGAGGATGGCCTGCCGCGCCGGCGTGGGCGCGAGGTTGCGGGCGTGCCAGTGTTGTTGCCCACGTTGGATGTGCACACGGTGGGCGCGGGCGGCGGCTCGATCGCATCGTGCGACGCGGGCGGGTTGTTGTGCGTGGGGCCCCAGAGCGCGGGAGCTGATCCCGGCCCCGCGTGTTACGGACGCGGAGGTCCCGCCACGGTGACCGACGCGATGGTGCTTCTGGGACGGCTGCCCGGGGAATCACTCGCCGAAGGCGCGCTCACGCTGCATCGTGAGTGTTCCGAACGTGCACTCACCCTCTTGGCGCGTCAGTTGGGGCTGAAGGATGCTGCGAGCGCTGCCCAAGGGGTGCAGCGTGTGGCCGATGCTCGCATGGAAGCGGCGCTTCGCAAGGTGTCGGTGGAGCGCGGCGAGGATCCGCGCGGCGCTGCGCTGGTGGCTTTTGGTGGCGCGGGTGGGCTGCATGCGTGTGAGCTGGCAGCAGCACTCGGCGCGCGCGCGGTGGTGTGGCCGCGGCACGCGGGCGTGTTGTGCGCTCTCGGCGCCCTCGAAGGCGGCTCGCGTCGTGAGCGCAGTCGCACGGTCCTGCGCGATGCGCGCGACACGGTTGCGCTCGCGCGCACGCTGGCGAGGCTTGAGCGCGAGGTGTTGGCGCGCTTCGAGCGAAATGATCGGCGGCGAGTGCAGTTGGAGCCATGGGCGGAAGTCCGCTACCTCGGCCAAGCGCACGAGCTATCGCTTCCGGCGTTGCCCTTGCGGGGGCTTGCCGAACGGTTCCACCGCGCGCACGAGCGCCGCTATGGGTTCTCCGACTCCGCGCGCGAGGTGCACGTGGTCACGCTCGAGATGCGTGGCGCGCTCCCAGCCGCGCTCGCCGCCGCGGCCCCCACGCTGACGACCCGGGGCCGGCATCCCGCCACCCGAACGCGCGTGTTCGAGGATGGCGTCTGGCGTGAAGCGATGGTGTGGCGGCGCGATGCGCTTGGCCGGGGCGCCAGGCTGGCCGGCCCCGCGGTGGTGCTCGACTCCGGCGCGACGCTGTGGGTGCCGCGCGGCTGGGTCGCGCGCTTGCATCGCGGCGGGGCGTTGATCGTCACGAGGTCGGGCCCGCGATGAGCACCCGGTTCGATCATGTGACGCGCCTGGACGGCGTGTCGCTGGCGCTCTTCCAAGGTTGGTTCACCGCCGTGGCCGAAGAGATGGGGGCCACGCTCATGCGCTCGGCGCACTCGCCCAACATCACCGAGCGGCTCGATCATTCGTGCGCGGTGTTCGACGCCAACGCACGACTGGTGGCGCAGGCGGCGCACATTCCTGTCCACTTGGGGAGCATGCCGCGCGCGGTCGAAGCTGCTCTCGCACTGGCGCCCTTCGCGCCTGGAGATGTGGTGTTGCTCAACGATCCGTTCGCGGGCGGCACGCACCTGCCCGATCTCACTTGCGTCTCGCCAGTGTTCCTTGCCGGGCGGCGCATGCCCGATTTCTTCGTCGCCAGTCGCGCGCATCACGCCGACGTGGGCGGGGCTGCGCCAGGCTCGCTGCCTTTGGCGCGCGAGGTGTATGAAGAGGGTTTCCGCATCCCACCGGTTCGCCTCATGCGCGCGGGTCGTCCGGTACCGGAAGTGATGGCGCTGTTGCTGGCCAACGTGCGGACGCCCGAGGAACGCCGTGCCGACCTGCAGGCGCAGTTGGGGGCGCAGCGCACCGGCGAAAGACGCTTGCACGAACTGGCGCGGCGCGACCGCTCGCCCCGCTTGGTCGGGGCTGCCCAAGCGCTCCTCGATGCGACCGAGCGCCGCACGCGGGCTGCGATACGCAAGTTGCCTTCTGGCCTCTGGTCGTTCCACGACGTGCTCGATGGCGACGGGTTGGTGGACGAGCCGGTACGCATCGCGCTCACGCTCACGCTGGGCCGGGGCCGCGCACTCTTTGATTGGACCGATTCGGCGCAGCAGACGCGCGGTCCCGTCAATGCCGTGCGGGCGGTGGTCACGGCGGCCTCGATGTATGCGTTGCGATGTGTCCTGGGCGACGACATCGCGGTCAATGATGGACTGCTGCGATGCGTCGAGGTGTTGACGCGGCCAGGCAGCGTGCTCGACCCCTTGCCACCCGCTGCCGTGGGCGCGGGCAATGTCGAGACTTCGCAACGACTGGTCGATGTGGCGTTCGGCGCGCTGGCCAAGGCGCTGCCCGCTCGCATGCCCGCCGCCAGCAGCGGCACCATGAACAACCTGCTCATCGGGGGCGTCGATCCGCGGACGGGCAGGCCGTTCGCCTATTACGAGACACTGGGCGGGGGGCATGGCGCGGGCCCGGATGCGCCCGGCGAGAGCGCGATGCAGACGCACATGACCAATACGCGCAACACTCCCATCGAATCATTGGAGCACGCCTACCCATTGCATGTGGTGCGCACACGCATCCGCCGGGGCAGTGGCGGTGCCGGACGCAGGCGCGGCGGCGAGGGAATCGAGCGGGTCATCGAGATGCGCGCTGACGCGCGCGTCACCGTGATCGCCGAGCGGCGCAGGCGCGGGCCGTGGGGACTTGCCGGCGGAGCGGACGGACAACCGGGAGTGACCCGGGTCCGATGGCACCAAACGGACAGGCGCGAGCAGACGCTTCCAGCCAAGTTCACATTTGACCTGCCGAAGGGCGCGGTGCTAACCGTGGCCAGTCCTGGAGGTGGCGCCCATGGCGCTGCGCTCCCCAGAGCTTCTCGATCCCGTCGGAAACGATCCTGATGGATCGCCACTCACACGGAGGTGACATGCGCCGCTACTTCCTCGCATTCCCGGTGTTCCTGCTGCTCGCCAGTCTCGCGGCGCTCGTGTTGACGCCCCAGATGGGCGTCACGGTGCCGTTGTATGCGGCGCGCACGGGGCTGATGTGCCAGAGCTGTCACTTCGATCCTAACGGGGGCGGGCCGCGCAACGAGTTCGGATTCGCATTCGCCAAGAACCGGCACTCGCTCGAGCCCGAAACCGAAGGCGACTTCAAGGACATGACGCTGACCAATCGGGTGAGCGATACCTTTCCGCTGTATGTGGGTGTGAACCAGCGTTTGATGCTATTGGCGAACAACCAGGTGAAGGACTCCGGCGTGGATCGGCTCGGGTTCTTCAACATGGAGAACGCGCTCCACTTCACGTTCCAGCCGCACGCCCGCCTGACGCTGGTGTACTCCCGCGACGGCTTCAACGAGGGCAGCTCCAACAAGGAGGCTTTTGGCATGATCGGGCTGCCGGCCGACATGTACCTCAAGGCGGGGCAGTTCCGGGTGCCGTTCGGCCTGCGCATGGATGACCACACCGTCGCCACCCGCAACTCGTTCCTGGACTTCCAGAGTGGCGCGCGCTTCCTGCCTTATGACCCGCGCAGAACGGACCGCGGGCTGGAGTTGGGCGGCACCCGCGGCTCGCTCTTCGGGCGGGTCGCGTACACCAATGGAATGAACGATCCGTTCCAGACCACCAACAGCATCGCGCACGCCACCACCGCCAAGTTGGGGGTGAACTCGCCGCACTATCAGGGCGGTTACTCGATTTATGACGACTTCCATCGCGAGGCCGATATCCTGGGTGGCCCGGGCACGGTGGGCGAACGCCGCACGCGTTGGGGCTATTACGGACTCGCGCACGTTGGCAAGTTCGCGTTCATCGCCGAGGCGGCGGCGGGCACCGACCGCCTGCAGACGCTCAACCTGCTCACGGGGCTCGGCGAGATCACCGAGGTCAATCGGCTGGCCTATTTCGCCGAGGCCAACTACACCGCGAGTCGCGAGTGCAATGTGCGCGTGCGCTACGACTATCTCGACACGGCCAACGGTTCAAGCGATGCCGTTGCCGAGCTGAACCAGTACCGTCGTTACGCGCTCGAGGGCGAGTACATGCCGGTGCCCTTCGCCGAAGTACGTTGGACGCTGCGCCTGATCGATCCGGTGGCGGAGAAGGACCTGTCCGATACCGAGATCAAGAACGAGAAGCAAGCCTACGTGCAGCTGCACTTCTCGTACTGAGGCGAGCGCTCATGCGTGGGGCGCGCCGGCGATTTCGTT
>JBDSKE010000194.1:0-8157 GCA_039917105.1 Candidatus Eiseniibacteriota bacterium
GGTCTCCACGCTCCCAGTTGCCCACCCGCTCGAGTCCGTCGTGCACGACGAGAATCCCGAGTACGCGGCCGTAGGCCATGAGGGGTGCCGCGACCCACACGGTGGTCTCATCCGCCACATGCTCGGGCAGCCCGATCGCTTCAGTCGGCGAATCACCCGACAACATGCGCTGTTGTCGCGCACACTCGCAGGCCGTCTGGAGGAAGGCGCGCCCGAAGCCATCACGCAAGGTGGCCGGCCCGTGCGAGACCAAGAGCACCAGCTCTTCGCCGCTCGCCCGATAAACGGCCGAGCCCCGCGCCGAGACGCCCTGCGCCGAGAGACGCGCCAGCAGATGCGTCGCCTCGGCCACATTGATCGCGGAGTTCGAGGCATGCGTGAACTCTGCGATCGCCGCGACTTGGCGAGTGCGTCGCCGGACTTCGGCCGCTCGATCCAGGCAGGCGAGCGCCGCCACGATGGCTTCGCGCAACCCCGCCAAGCGGGCCATTCCGGCCTCGGCCGTTGCAGCATCGTCCCATGCCACTACCAGTACACCGAAAGGCGCAGGTCCGCGCCGCAGTGGAATGCATCCAATATGCTGCGCCGCATTCCATGGTGCGCCCGGTTGCTCCGCAGCATCACCTTCGACACTGGCGCCGCCACGCCATGCCGCACCCAAAGCCCCTTCCAAGCGGTCGGCCGGTTCGGCCCATGCAAGCGCGCGTTGGTCCAGCGCCGTCGGTTTCGGCACCGCGCGCCGCGCGGCCGCGAGCGATGCGGCGAAGTCGCCGGAATCCGGCGTGGGAGCAGCTGCACGCGAACCCTCGAGCAACCCCCGGCGCGAATCCCATCGCAATGACCACGCCCCGATTGCATTCCCCCCCTGGGCATGCACGACAGCCGCCAGGAGCACTCGCTCGAGTGCATCGACGTCGGCCTCGCAGGCGAGCATGGCCGTCAGCGTGGCGGCCGTGACAAGAGAGGAGTCGACGGGAGTCTGGCGGTGCGAGGACAGGTCCATTCGGTCTCCGGGTGACACAGGCCACGCGGGGGGTCCCGCTGGCCGGATCGCTGTTGGGTTGTCGGCATGCCCGCCCGGTGTCTTGACCCTGCCCAGTGCCATTCCTATGGTGCGGGCCCATCGGGCGGACCACCCGTCACCCACCCCCACCCACCGGAGACCCCCGTGGACGCATCGCAACAGCCGCAGACCATCGAGATCGACCTGGGCGAGCGTGAAGCCGAGGGCATCTACTCGAACGTCGTGTTCATCACCCACTCTCAGGCGGAGCTCATCCTCGATTTCGCGCGTGCCTTGCCCGGTCTGCCCAAGGCGCGGGTATTCTCGCGAATCGTGATGACACCGCAGGGAGCCAAGGGCCTGCTGCAGGCGCTCGAGCAGAACCTGGGGAACTACGAAAAGCACTTCGGTGCGATCAAGGTCGCAGGCGACAACAAGGGCAAGGAGCTGGGGTTCACGACCTGATCAACTGCCGGTGCGACGGCCTTCCAGCGCGAGCGCCAAATCCGGCGGCACTTGCGGCGAGCGCTCGAGCAGTCCGCGAAGCACAAGCGAAGGTCGGACGGGACGGGCGTTGCGATCCGTGCAACAGTGCTCCGTGAATCCCATCGCGAGGGGATTGCCGTTCTCACTGATCAGGCGATAGCCGAATCGGACCGTGGCGCGCGACATCGACAGCACGCCGGTCTCTATGGTGACCAACTCGTCATAGCGCGCGCCCTGCAGATAACGACAGCGAGCCTCCAACACCGGGAGGAGGATGCCATCGTCCTCCTCGATGCTTCGGTAGGTTCGTCCGATGGAACGGAGCATCTCGGCGCGGCCGATCTCGAACCAACGAAGGTAGTTACCGTAGTAGACCCACCCCATCTGGTCGGTGTCACCGTATCGAACCCGGACATCGAAGCGGTGCATCATTCCTCCTTGGCGACCGCCGATGGCGGCGCGGTCTTCCAACGGCGATGTAACCAGAACCATGCCTGCGGTGCATGGCGCACCGCTGCTTCGAGCAGCGCCGTGTGTTGCGCGGTGAGCGCGATCACCGCGGCCTCATCGCGTGGATCCCCTCGCGACAGGAGCGGTGGCTCGATCGTGAGTTGGTGCCGTCCATCCCCTTGGCGCACCACCCAGCCGAAGACAATCGGTGCCCCGCTGGCCAGCGCGATCCGTGCCGGGCCTTCGGGCGTGCTGGAAGGAATGCCGAAATAGGGCACGAACACCCCGTGGCGGCGCGCATCCTGATCGGCGAGCATGGCCACCCAGCGCTTCTGTCGCAACGCCTGGAACACTCGCTTGACCCCGCCGCCGGTGGAGATGTTGCCTACGCCGGATCGTGCGCGGATGTCGGCGAGCCAAGTTTCGGCACCGGGATTGGATAGCGGCTTGACCACGAAATCCACGGGGTTCCAGCGCGTGAGCCATGCGCCCAGCAACTCGAAATTACCGAAGTGCCCGGTCATGAGGATCACTCCTCGCCCAAGCGCGGCGGCCGCTTCGAGATGCGCGAGACCCTGCACCGGGAGCACGACTTCACCTTCCGCGGAGCGAACGATTCCCGGCATGTGTGGGTACTCGGCAGCCACCCGCCCCAACTCACGGTAATTTTCCGCGAGCAAGGCCTCGCGTTCCGCGACGGGGCGCTCGGGGAACGCCCGAGCCAGATTCTCGCGCGCGACCTTCCCCCGCAGCCCGAGCGCACCGATTGCGCTGCCAAGCAGGGCCCCGGCACCGATCGCGCGTCGCCAGGGCATCGCCCCCAGCCCCGCTGTCACGCCCCGAAGCAAGATCGTCTCGGCGACATGCGCAGGCTTCATCGTAACCCCGTTGCCCTACGGCGCCAGCGCCCCCCCGGCTCGCGCGTCACCACGCCGCTCCACTGGAGGCGAAGGAGCAATGCACTCGCCTCCGCTACTGGCACCGCCGCGAGGGCCGCGAGTTGATCGAGCGTGCGCGGCACTTGATCGAGCGCGCTGGTGAACCGAGCGAGGGGATCGGTCTGCGGAGGAAGTGGAAACGCTGCCGAGAGGGCAGCCACGATATCGCCCGCATCGCCGCAGGGGCGGGCGCCATCGCGCAACATCTGGAGCGTACCCCGAGCGGTGGGACGGTCGACATCGCCCGGCACCGCCATTATTGGCCGCCCGAGCGCGCGAGCGGCCTCCGCCGTGCGCAATGCCCCGCTCATCGCGGCGGCCTCGACCACCACGGTTACTCCGGCGAGTGCGGCGATGATCCGGTTGCGTTTCACGAACGCGCCGCGACCGAAGGGGCCGCCGCACTCCACCTCGCTCACCAGCGCCCCGCGCTCGGCCACTCGTGCAGCGAGCGAGGCATGCTGGGGTGGCGTGATCTGGGACAGGGACGAGGGCAACACCGCCACGGTGACGCCAGCTCCCGCCAGCGCACCTTCGTGAGCGGCCGCGTCGATGCCGCGGGCCAGGCCACTCACCACCGCATAACCCAACGCAACAAGGTCGCGTGCGAGTCGGTCCGCCATGGCCCTGCCATACGGTGACGCTGCGCGCGAGCCCACAAGCGCCACTGAACGGGCGGGCGGATGGGTGAGCGCGCCGAGGATATGAATGCACGCAGGAGGTGATGCAAGCTCGCGCAGTGCCCCGGGATAGTCCGCCGCTTCGACTGATAAGCGATGCACCCCGGCGGGTTGGCGCGGGCCCTCGCGGACACTCGCGAAACCCTGCGCGAGCACGGCGGCGTACGGGGGCGCCGCTGCGTTCAGGGAGTATCCGTCCGCACGGGGTCGCTGGCCGGGAGGGTGATCGAACTGGTGCGCGATACCGGAGGACCGGTCAGCACCTCCCACTCAACGCCTTCCTCGCTCGCCAATACCAACTCACTATCGTCGCGCAGGTCATCGGGATCCTCCCGGCTCATGAGTTCGTCGTTGCGCATCATGCGATCCAGGCGCTCCCCGAACGGACGGTCGAGTGCGGCAAGCCGGGTCACGAGCACCGGTCGCACCTCGGGTTCGCGTCGGTGCAGCTCCCAAGCGATACGCACAGAACCGCCGCGGTGGGCAAGATCCGCGAGTGAGGCCTGGGCCGCGTGCGCAACCGTTTCCACACTGTCATCGAGCAAGCGCAGCAGGCCTGCAGCAGCGGGGCGATATCCCAATCGCCCGAGCACCCGGGAGGCGCTGACGCGCGAGAACCACAGCCCCTGTTCGAGCAATGGCAACAGTGTCTCGCCTGCACGATCGCCCAAGCGAAGTAGCGCGCTCTCGGCCAGCTCCCGCAGATACCATGACTCATCGCATAGGCACTCCACCAATAGCGACATGGCTTCCTCATCGCGACGGTGTTCAAGCGAACGAACGTAATCGCGCTTGCCGGCCAGACCGCGCGCGTTCATCGCATCCAGAGTGCGTCCAATGTGCTGGTCATCCGTCATTGCGTTCCTCCAGGACTTCTGTGTCGGCTGCGATGTGCTCCCACAGCGCCTCGAGCAGATCCTTGAGCCCCTCACCAGAATGCGCACTCAGTAGTAGCGCATCCGGAAGTCCCGCACGGGCCGGAGCGCCCGCCCGTTCCTCCGGTGGCAACAGGTCCGCCTTGCTCAATACCACCAAGCGAGGCTTCTCCGCCAGCGCGGGGCTGTATCGCGTGATCTCATGGGTGAGAAGTGCGAGTGTCTCGGCGGGGTGCTCGTCGCTGCAATCGAGCAGGAATGCCAACACCCGGGTACGCTCAACATGGCGCAGGAACTGCAGTCCCAGCCCCTTCCCCTCGCTCGCCCCCTTGATCAGGCCCGGGATATCCGCCACGACGATGGTGCGTCGCTCATCGAGCGCCGCGATGCCCAGATTCGGCTCGAGCGTGGTGAAAGGATAGTCCGCGATCTTGGGGCGCGCGCGCGTGATGCGTGACAACAAGGTGGACTTGCCCGCGTTGGGAAGTCCCACCAAGCCAACGTCCGCAATCAGCTTGAGCTCCATTGCGATCGTCCGCTCCTCGCCCGGCTCGCCCGGATCGGCCCGGCGCGGGGCTTGATTCGTGGCAGTCGCGAAGCGTGAGTTCCCTCGCCCGCCGCGCCCGCCCTTGGCGACGAAGTACTTGTCCCCCGCCCCGATCAGATCCGCGATGACTTCCCCGCTTTCGGCATCCTTGATGACCGTTCCGGCAGGAACCCGCACGATCAGATCCTGGCCATCGCGCCCAGTCCGATTGCTCCCCGAGCCCGGCCGCCCGGGATCGGCGCGGTACCGGGGCTTTTCGCGGCAATCCAGGAGCGTTCGCACATGTGCGTCCACTTCAAGCACCACACTGCCGCCCTTGCCGCCGTCTCCGCCGTCAGGGCCGCCTTTGGGAACGTATTTCTCGCGTCGGAAACTGATGCAGCCCGCTCCGCCCTTGCCCGCAATACAGTGGATCTTCGCCAGGTCGATGAGCATGTCAGACCGTCGCCGGCGACATTGCCGCGATGATCGCGTCGGTCATCTGTTCGGTGGTCGTCGCGCGCAGGGCCTGATCGGGCGGCAACAGGTCGCGAGTCACCGATCTGCCTTCGGCCAGCACGCGCTCGATCGCGCCCTCGAGCCGTTCAGCTGCCTGGCGCTCGTCCAGATGGCGCAACATGAGCGCCGCGCTGAGCATCATCGCCGTGGGATTCATCAGCCCCGAGCCCTTGAACTGAGGTGCGGAACCGTGCACCGGTTCGAACACGGCGGCGCGAGCTCCCATGTTGGCCCCCGGTGCCACTCCCAGTCCGCCGACCAGCCCGGCGCACAGGTCCGAGAGGATATCCCCATATAAGTTGGGCATGACCAGCACATCGAACTGCTGCGGCCGTTGCACGAGATTCATGCAGGTCGCATCCACGATCATGTCGGAGAACTCGATGCCCTGATATTGGCTTGCGACCTCGCGCGCGACCTCGAGGAACAAACCGTCGGTATACTTGAGGATGTTGGCCTTGTGGATTGCAGTCACCCGTCTGCGTCCATTGCGGCGCGCATACTCGAACGCATACTCGACGATCCGACGTGAACCCGTGACCGAAATCGGACGCAGTGCGATGCCGGAATCTTCACGAATGACTTTCTGCGTGTGCTTTTGCGCGAATGCGCGCAATTCGGCCGCCGTCTGGGATCCATTCTCGAATTCGATGCCGACATATTCGCTCTCGGTATTCTCGCGGATGATGACCAGGTCCACTGCCGGGAACGAGTTGGGGATTCCCGGGAAAGTGCGGGCCGGCCGCACGCTCGCGTAGACATCGAGCTCGGTTCGGATCGCCACATTCACGGAGCGGAAACCGGTCCCGACTGGGGTGGTCAACGGACCCTTGAGGCCGACCCGGTTCGTTCGCAATGAATCGAGCACGCGCGCGGGCAGCGGAGTGCCCTCGAACGCCATGATCTCGGCGCCTGCTGTCTGGACGTCCCACTCGATCTCGACGCCCGTCGCCTCGAGAGCACGACACGTGGCACGGGTCAGCTCCGGGCCGATACCGTCCCCTGGGATGAGCGTGATGCGGTGCTTCACTGGAGCACTCCTGGTTCTTCGGGATCGAGCGCGCCCCGCGCGCGAATGCCCAACAGCCCCCCCGCACGCGCGAGGCTCAGCGTGTGCGGATCCAGGTCGTGATGGAGGCCGAGGGAAAGCCCGCGCGTGAGATCCCGTGCGGTGAGTCGGCCGCCAGGCACGAGTGCCTCGGACAGGCCTGTGAGTTCGAGTTCGTCGCCCACCCGAACGGCTTCGCGGGTGTCGTAGTCGCGCCATAGTAGTGGCAACACCCCATGCAGGACCAAATGATGCCGCATGGAAGGAGCATAGGACAGCGCGAAGACGGCATGCACACCAAGTGCAGCCATTGCGCGCGCGGCCGCCTCCCCGGGTTCACCCGCCCCGAACCGGTCGCCGCCGGAGAGGAATCCGCCGCCAAGGGCAGTCCCACGGGTGGCCAGAGCAGCGTCGAGGTCGCGGAACAACAACTGCGAGAGCTGGAGCGCGTCCCCTCGCACAGCGTGAGCGCGCGGCCCCCAGGGCAGAATGCGAGCCGCCGTGACATCGTCCCCCACCACGCCCAGCAGCACGCCTCGTACGGCCCCCGCGGGGGGGCGCCGGGGGCGCGGAACCCGTTGCGCGGGCCCATGCTCAAGCGGTCCACCGCCACCGACCCCGTCGAGCAACTCGGAGTCATCGAGCCCTGCAACGTCGAATCTCTCACTTGGGTCGGGCGAGGCCACTGACTGGAGATCCCGTACTTCGCCATTCAATGCCAGCGATGCGCCCGCCCACACCGATGCCACGCGGGCACTGGCACCCGGATGCTCGGGATCCGCGCCGCATACCAGCGCCTCACCCGCATCCGCCGCAGCGCCCGGATCGATCATGTCGAGCACGCGCACTCCACTCGTGGTGAGTTTCCGCCAGATGGCGTCGTGTTCCAGCGCGGCGCGTTGCGATCGCCCCCCCACGATGACCTCGACCACGATGCGCTCGTGCACCTGCTGTCCCGCCAGCGCGCGCGCGAGCCGGCGCAACTCGGCATCCTCGGCGAGAGGTCCAACGCGCACTCGGCCGAGCCCGAGTCCGGGCGGGACCCCCGAGGCGACGGTGACATCCGCCAGATCGAGTTCGAGTTCGATATCGAAGCCTTCGTCTCCCCCCTCGAGTCGTCGCCATTGCGAATCGCGCCCGCGCATACGCAGATAGGCGCGTACCACGTCATCGACCGGGAACACCGATGCGTCCGCGCCCAGCCGCGCGTGCCCATGCGCGGCCATCGCGATGCGATCGCACATCGCGAGCGCCGCCACGCCCTGCCCGTGGTATTCGATCCAGCCATCCTGTGCCCTGCCCTCGGCGCGCCGCGCCAACACGGCCAACACATCGAGTCCGGTCGCACCTGAGGCCAGTTCCCCGACCAGACGAACCCCGAGCACGTGCGGCCGCGCGCGCAGCAGCGGCTCGCCGGCGAGCGCTCCCGCGGACTCGAGCGCGCTCGCGGCGAGGTGCACCATGCCGAACGCCCCGCAGCCCCCCGCGCCAGGCGAAGCAGACGCCAACACGCGTCCGGGCACAGCGAACCGCCTGCGATGCAGCATCGCAGCGGGTCCAGCACCGGGCCGGGCGAAACGGGCGCCGAATCGCGCAGAGGCCTGTTGCAGGTACCGCACATCGTCCCGCGCG
>JBDSKE010000195.1:0-4947 GCA_039917105.1 Candidatus Eiseniibacteriota bacterium
CTCGAGTACGACCACATCATTCCCGTTGCGCGGGGCGGCCAATCGACGATTGCAAACGTTCGGCTGCTCTGCCGCGCGCATAACCAGTACGCCGCCGAACGCGAGCTGGGCACCGAATTCATGAGGAGCCAGCGCGCGCGTGCGCAGGAGCGCCGGGCCCGAGAGCGGGCAGAGGCCGCCGCAGCCATGAAGCGCGAGCAGGCCCGCGCCGCGGCGCGCAGGGCACAGGCTGTCGCCGCGCAGAGCGCGGCGGATGAGGTCACGCCATGGCTCTGCGCGCTCGGCTTCAAGAGGCATGAAGCGCAGCGCGCCGCCGCACTCGCCGAGCATTTGGCCGGCGCGTCACTCGAGGATCGCGTGCGGGTTGCACTCAGAAGTCTCGCGCCGCGCCATACGAGGACGCCCCGGCCGATCCCGTGTTCGTGATTCCCGCTGGCTATCGCAGCACTACCCAACGCCGCTGTGCGCGCTCGTTCTCGGTGCTGACGCGCACGAAGTAGAGGCCCGGTGCGAGCGGATCGCCCGAAGCGTCACGCGCCGCGAGTGAGGCACGCAGGATGCCAGGCTCGTGGTGGCCAAAGGAGTGGGCCACCACGCGACGACCGCTCGCGTCGAGCAGTTCCACGTGCACTTCGGCAGCCTCGCGTAGCGTGAACCAGAGTGTACCCGTCGTGCCCGCGCGCGTGGGTGTCGGCGAGATCGCCAGCGCCACACCGGCCAATGCGCCACCCTCCGCGATCGCTGCCACCGGCGGGCGCGAGAACGACGTGTCCGGACGCAGGCGGAGCGTGAAGTCGAAATCGCCATCGCCGAACAGTTCGACTTCCTCGGTGAGCGCGAGATTGCGCCGGTCCGTGCCTGCGAAGCTCGGCGCAGGATTGAAGCTCGCGCCCGCGGGCCATTCGAGCTGTGCCGCGCCGCCCGCGGAGTTCGCCAGCCGATAGCGATCCCCGAGCAATGTGCTCGCCAGATGCGCCTGCCCCTGATGGATCAGGTCGAGCGGATTGGGGGACAGCCCGAACCGCACGTACAAAGGGCCAGTCACCGTCTCGCTGTAGTGCGCGTGTACATCGCTCGAATCGATCTCCAACGAGACGAACTTGTTCACCTTGCCGTCCGGGCTCACGAACTGCCAGCCGCGAGCAGTGCTCCCCGGAACGCCATTCACGAACACGGTCGCGGCGTATGGGGCATCGGTGTATCCGCCGCCGTTCACGTCCTTGAACGCCGAACAGCGATTCGCGCCAACACCGGTGTACTCCTCTTCACCCGGTGCAGAGGGATTCGTGACCGGCGCGCCGACGATCACCTCGGCATCACCGCGCGCGGCGTCGTACACACACGCGAGCACGCAGCGACCGCCGTAGCGCTCGAATACGGTGTACGCGCGGCGATTGGCGATCACATACTCGGCTTCGCCGTCCAGATCCACATCGGTCGCCCGCGTGACGACCTGCACCGGCCACAGCCCGCGTTTGACTGAGTCGGCCCACAGCGCGGCCGCGGCATAGATCGAGCCTTGGCGAACATGGTTCTGCAACCGCAGCGCCCAGGTGTTGACGCCATCCCATGAGCCATCGGGGAAGTTCCAATTGCCGTAGCAGTCGGTGTCGGAGTAGTCGAGCTCGTTCTCCTCGTGCCACGCGGTCTCGTAGATCATGGCGAGGAAGCTCCACTCCCCGAGCACGCGCAGCCGGTTCTGCGGTGCTTGCTGCAGGCGTGCCCAGGTGTCGTACATGAGCGTGCCGGGCGTGTTCATGTCGCCATGCTTCTTGCCGCTCGGCAGCGGGGCGCCGTCGTTTGCGGGGGTGGCACCTCGGGCGCGGTAGTCACCCTGCGGCCCGGTGATCACCGGCACCAGATCGTAGAAGCTCTGCTCATTGCCTGTGAAGCCCGCATCGCTGTTGTAATACCAATAGTGGTAGCTGTTCTCGTTGGCGTGCTTGAGCCACTCGTAGGTCTGCACTCCCAGATCCAGCCGGTTGCCGTGGTCGATCACGAAGGCGGCGGGGTTCGCCTGTGCGATTCCCAAAAGGTCCTTCAGGTTCACGATGCTCACCCACGGGTGATTCGCGAGCCAACGGATGGTGCGGTGGTACTGGTTCGGGTTGTTGTTGGGCACGCTGTTGCCGCTCACGGCATCGAACGACTTGCCGGCCAGCGCCTCCCAATCATCGAACACCACCACCGACTCACTCGAGTTCCCGAACAGTGCCTTCTGCAGCAGACTGAAGCGCGTATCGAGCACCGCGCCGCCGTCGAAGTTGCCGAACTTGCCCTGGTCCTCGCGGTCATTGATCACGAAGCAATACACCCCGTTCACCTTGTGCACTTTGTGACGATAGCCCGCGTCCGGTGTGCAGCCCTCGCCGCTGTAGAACCAATGGTGCAGGTGCGTGACCTCGTCGATCACCGTGGCCTGGTAAGGGCTGGCCGCGATGTCCTCGAAGGTATTGCCATCGAGCGGGGAACTCCCAGTGCTCTGGGAGCGGATCACGCGCTCGGGCGTATGCATGACCTTGGCCTGGGCCGCGCTCACGCCGTAGACCACCTGCTGCAGGCTGTCGGTCACCGCGAGCGAGCGCGCATTCACCGGCCCCTCGAAGTACGGCATGATGTGTTCGGCGAACACTCCACCTATCAACGCACCAGGTTTCACGCCCTGATCCGGATCGACGAACTCGCGGATCTGTTGCACGAAGCTGGGCCCATCCTGCGGATCGCTGGCGCCGCCCGGTTTGCTCGCCCACAGGCAGGCCGTCGTCAGCGTGCCGCTGGGGTGCAGGTTGATGGGCACCCCGAACAGTCGGTGAGTGTCGAGCGTGCGCAGGAATCCCGTGCCGCCTCGGATGCCGGTGGTGGCCTCGGGATCGTAAATATGCGCGCCGATGTCGTCGGCCTGGTTCACCGACTGATTGCCGTGCGCGATCGTCGCGTAATAGACGAGCCCTGCCGTGGCAGTCGCTGAGATTCCACCGTTCAATGTGCCATCGTTGCAGCCGCGGTCCACATCGACGATGGCGTCGGCGATGTCACTGGAGCGCCCGCCGCCGGTACAGGCGGTCTCGGCGCCATCATTGCTGGTGAACACTTGGAATGTCACGGCGCTCACGCCATCCCAGCCCGCGTCGAGCAAGGTCTGGCGGCGGATGCCGAACTCGACCACGTCCAGCTCGGAGTTGAAGTAGGCCCCCAGGTAGCGATTGTTCCATGGCTGGGCAAAGGCCTGATCGTATAGACGAAAGTCGCTGCCCGCGGTGGTGCCGCTTCGATACACGCCCAGGCATACTTCCCAAGGACGATCGGTCTGCACGTCGAGGAAGTCGGGCAACCACAACTGCCCGCCGCTGGCGCAATCGATCGCCACGTACACATCGAGATGGCCGTTCTCGGCTCCGAGTCGCAGGTCGTACAGATCGACTCGGAAATACAGATTGTCGCCAGCGCCGGTGTTCTCGAAGCGCGAATAGAATCCTGCCAGGTCGCGTGAGTCGTCATAGCCGTCGTTCCAGTGATACACCGCGTCAGCTGTACCCACCGGATCCAGCGCGCGCAGGTCGGCATGCGTCCAGTCCTGGAACTCCTGATACCAGGCATCGCCCGCACGATCCAGGCCCAGGGTTGGCCCCTGCCCGATGACGATAGGGGCGGCCAAGGCGAAGCGTGCCGCGAACGCGAGCGCGCTCAACGCCAACAGGCCGGCACGAAGGTGTCGTTCGGGATGCAAAGCGGTCCTGGGTCGGGGTGTGGGATGGGTGCGGACCCTTGGATGCTAAGGGTTTCCCACAGGGCGACGCACGGCCTGAATTGCTTGCCGCGTGCGCGCCGCCTTCACTTCGCTGGTGGCGTCACCCCGATGTTCCAGTTGAGACCGAAGTGCAACTTGAGCTGTTGGGCCTGGGGCACCATGTGGTACTCGACCTCGATGAAATTCCCGAAGCGTTGCTCCCGGCCAAAGCGCAATCCTCCCGCCAGGGAGAACGCGCCCTTTTGCACCGAGTTCTCGGCGGGACTGTTGGGGATCTGGGGCGAGGCCGCTTCGCTCGAGAGAAAGTGCAGCGCGAAACCGGCGCCGAGGTAAGGCTCGAAGGCGCGCGACTTGAGCGGGAACAACCACACGGCGTCACCACCCAGTGTGGCGTCGCGTCGCGAGGCCGACAACTGGAAGTCGTCGACCGAGATGGCATTGCGCCAGTATTCGATGCTTGGCCGGAGCTCCACGTTGGGCAGAAGCTGCGCGCTCTGGATGCGCAGACGGATGCCGATGCCAGAGAACGAGCTCTGGTGCTTCTGGAACACGGTCGAGGTCATTCCCTCGAGGCCGGTGATGCCTTCCGCCGCGTTGGCCGCAACTGCGACGAGGGCGGAGACGAACATGAGTGTGGCAATCGAAGCGAGGAATCTGGGGCGCACAGGACATCCCTCCATGGATGTAGGAGCAGGGGAGGACACTGACACTAGGAGGGCCACGCGCCAGGCGCAAGCGGCGGATGGGAGCGGGCGCGGGACGCCGCGTGGCGCGGCGCCTCGCCGAGGGGGGCAAGGACGCCGCACGCATCGCGACGGAGGTGGATCCGCCCGCCTCCACAGTGCGGCGCCGAGGGGACGCATACACCGTGAGAGGACGGACTTCTCCACGCAGCCGCTCCGTTTGCAGCGCGTCGCCGAGGGGGACGAGCACGCCGCGGGGGGACGGAGCGACAACTGCGCTGTTGAACCTTCCATGGCCGGGCCGTCACGTGGACGTGCATGAGCGCGCACGGTGGGTCCGTGAATGGACTAATCCTGGAGGTAAGGGAATACGAGGAAGCGTGCAGCACCGGGACAGACTTCGTCCCAAGCGTGGGAGCCCACGCAAGGTGCGTGCGACATCGCTTGTCAGCTTTCCGAGGGCTGGCACGCAAGCTGGAGCGCTTCGGCATTCTCTGAGTCCGAGGGGTTCGTTCA
>JBDSKE010000196.1:0-16874 GCA_039917105.1 Candidatus Eiseniibacteriota bacterium
GACCGAGACACTCAGGAACGAGGCGGCGTAATCCGCCAGGTTCTTGAAGAGGAACAGCACCAGGATGGCCAGACTCACCCGCTCGAAGCGCTTCAGGGGTGGCACTCGCAGCAGCGCCTGCTCGAAATCATGCTGCATCATTCGCACCTGACCGAGGATTGCACCCGCCGCGCCCGAGGGTGCCACCGGGGAGGCGCCGCTCTTGCTGGGTCCCGAGGTCGCGGGGGCGACTTGCGGCGCTCCGACGCTGGAGAACATGACGCCCATCAAGGGCTGCACCAAGCTGATCGCGACGGTGTTCGTGAGGGCGTAGAGCACCATGCACGCGATGCCCATGGCGAGACGCGCCCGATACGGTCGAAGGAATGTCAGCAGACGCAGGAAGTCGCGCACCGCGCCTGGCCTAGTGGGTATGGGGCGGAGGAGCGGACCGCAGGGCGGATCCGGGCTCAGCATCGTCCGCGAGCGCAGAGTGCAGGTCGAACCCACCGGAGAAATCAGTCATGGTGTCCTCCGGGCGAGCGGAGAGCTGACCGCACGCCACCAATTGGAACACGATGTGCCCGACATCCTCGGAACGGTGCACGCCCCACTCTTGGAATACCGTCACGGCGAGCGGACCGAACTCTGTCCTCGCCAACCGGACCACGCCCGCGAGCAGTTCGAGACCTGATAAATGGCGCCGCTGAGGGTCATCGAGCCGCTCGGCAGGCAGTTGTTGGACCGTCGCGCCCAAGGCTCCGACCACGAAGCCATAGGCTTCGCGGGCGTAGGCACCCTCGCGTTCACGAAGCCCATCCACAACGTCCCAGAATGTCGCCTCTCCCACAGTGTTCCTCCTCTTGCTGGGGAACTATAGGCCGCTGGCAAAGGGCGGCACAAGCACGCTGGGGCGGCGATGCAGGCGCACGGTCTGGCGTCCCTGCGATGCGCTCCGACGGGGGTGATCAAGGTTGTAGTGGAGCCCACGACTCTCCCGCCGCCGTTGCGCACACCCGACAATCAAGCTGCCGACCAAGGCAACGTTCCGCAGTTCAATCAAGTCGGGTGAGAGCTTGAGCCGGTCGTAATCCCTCTCGATTTCGTCGCGGAACATCGCCAATCGGCGGGCGGCGAACGCGAGCCGGTCATCCGAGCGGACAATCCCGACGAGATCCCACATCACGCGCCGCACCGAATCCCAGTTGTGGTCGAACACCACCGCCTCGTGCGGCGGACGCGTTCCACCTGCGCTCCAGGCATCCGGTCGGGGCGCACGGGGCACCTTCGACAATCGCACGCGCACGACGTCGGCCGCCTCGTGGGCCGAGACGAGCGCTTCCAGCAACGAATTGCTCGCCAGCCGATTTGCCCCATGCAACCCCGTGCAGGCGACTTCGCCGATTGCCAACAATCCCGCCAAGGCGGTGCGTCCAGCCAGAGTCGCGCGCACCCCGCCGCACATGTAGTGCGCGGCCGGCACCACCGGGATGGGGCCGCGGGTCATGTCGATCCCCAGTCCCTGCAGCCGCGCATGGATGTTGGGGAATCGTTGACGAATGCGAACTGCTTTGTGGTGGCTGATATCGAGCCAGACATGCGGTTCGCCACGCCGCTTGAGTTCCCGGTCGATCGCCCGTGCCACCACATCGCGCGGCGCCAGCTCGGCAAGGGGGTGATAGCGGGGCATGAAGCGGTCGCCATCGAGCGTTCTCAGCACGGCGCCCTCACCGCGGACTGCTTCGCTGATCAAGAACGTCCGCGCCGCCGGATGGTACAGGCAGGTGGGATGGAATTGAACGAACTCGAGGCTCTCGACCGAGGCCCCAGCGCGATAGGCCATGGCCAACCCATCGCCGGTCGCCACATCCGGATTGGTCGTGTACAGGTAGACCTTGCCGCAACCGCCCGTTGCAAGGACCGTGACCCGCGCGGTGACGGGACGAATGCGCTGGGTATCGCGGTCCATCACATAGGCGCCCCAGACCGTCTCGCGACTGGTCCGCTCGCGTCTGCCCCGCAGTCGCGAATCGAGGATGAGGTCGACCGCGATCTGGTTCTCGAGCAGGCGGATGCGCGGATGGGCTTTGACGCGATCGAGGAGGGCCTGCTCGATCGCATGCCCGGTGAAGTCCGAGGCGTGCACGATTCGGCGTGCCGAGTGGCCGCCTTCCCGGCCCAACGAGAACCCACGCGCCCCACGATTGAAGCCAACACCCAGTTCTGCCAACTCGCGCACGCGCTGCGGGGCGGCCTCCACAACCGCCCGGACCACGGCGGGGTCGCACAATCCGGCGCCGCACCGCAGGGTGTCGGCCGCATGCTTTGCGAAGCTGTCCCGGGGATCGAAAACCGCGGCGATACCACCTTGGGCCCAGTTGGTGTTGGAGTCATCGGCGCGCTTCTTCGTGAGCACCAACACATCTCCGTGCCGAGCGGCCTGGAGAGCAAGCATGAGTCCGCCGATGCCACTGCCGAGGATGAGCACATCCGGACGTTCCACCATCACGCTCCCTCACCGAACACAAGGGCCTCGGCCGCGGCCCCACCTTCATGCCATGCCCACACCACTTCGAGTACGGAGACACGCGGATCGCGCGCCCCGAGCGGCCACCGTACCGCATCCTTCGCCGTCAGAAGCAATGTGCGCGAACCCGCTTCGCGCAGGAGTTGCTGGGCGTGGCGCTCGGTGAACCAGTGGTGATCGCGAAATGATTTCAGCGTCACTTCAGAGAACCCCGCTTCTCGTGCACTGCTGACGACCGCCTGGGGATTCCCCGTCGCCGTCACGAGCAATGCGCTTCCGCCCGCCTGGCGAACCTCCCCGCCCAGGCCGCGCAGCCCTGCCAGAGCGTGCCGGCCCGCCGCAAGCAGCGCAGCGGGCGCGAATGGACGCACCTCGTCATAGATCCGATCGGGAACCTCATCGAGTCCGAGACGGGTGATGACAATGAGTTGGGCGCGTTGCAATGCGCGTCGGGGTTCCCGCAACCAGCCTGCGGGAAGCAACTGGCCACCGCCCCACAAGTCGGTGCGATCGAGCAGGACAACGTCGAGGTCGCGAACCAGGGGCCAATGTGAGAAGCCGTCATCGACCAGGATGAAGCGAGCCCCCGCTTGAACGGCTGCCTGCGCGCGCACCAGCTTCGATTGGGACCCCGGCCGGTTGTCACGGATGAATGCTCGGTACAGTATTTCCTCGTCGCCCATGCCATCCGGGCCGGGTCGATAGGAACGGCAAACGACCGCGGCTTCGAGTCCACGTGCGTGCGCGGCGGCTGCAAGGTGCAGGGTCAGTGTGGTCTTGCCGGTTCCACCCACGCTCAAGTTCCCGATGCTCACGACGCGGGCGGCGACCCGCGTTTGCCGGAACCAACCCGTGGCGTACGCCCTGCGCCGCAGGTCCCAGCCTGCCCCGTAAATGGAGGCCGCGATGTTCGCGACGGGTCCTGCGATCAGGCCGGCCATAGGCCCCACTCCGCCAGTCGCGAGACCGCGCGCGCCGCCGAACCACGTTGTCCTCGCGCCACAGCGAGCGCCGCTTCCGCACGAGTCGCACGCACCGCGTTCGAACCCAGCAAAGCGTTCCACGCTCCGGCAAGCGCCCCGACATCCTTGACGATCCAGATCGCCTGTCGACGATCCATGGCCTCGACCGCGTCCCGTTGGCTGCTGTGATGATGGCCCATCACGACCGCCGCGCCGCATGCGGCGGGCTCAAGCGGATTATGGCCGCCATAGGATGCAAGGCTCCCGCCGACGAACGCCACATCCGCCGCGCGGTACCAATCAATCAGCACGCCGATCCGGTCATCCCAACGCCAGCCCTCTTGCTGCCCGAGTGGGTCGGTCGAGGCGACACCCGCCTGGGCTGCTTCACTTCGCAATTCCGCGGCGGCACGCGGATGACGGGGGACCGCCACCACCTGCCATGCGGAGCGCAGCCCCTGGGGCAGTTGCAACCATGCCCGCGCCAGGAGTCGCGCCTCTCCGGGGCGCACACACCCCAGCACCAGCAGCGGGCGGTGCGGGTCGATCCCGAGCATCCCGCGCGCCGCGGCCCGGTCGGGTGAAGGTTCGGGCAGGCCATCGCTCTTCAGGTTTCCCACGACGCGCGTGCGCTCGGGCCGCGCGCCAAGGGCGAGCCAGCGCTGCTGATCGCCCTCCCCTTGGCACAGAACGGCGTCGAGCCCACCGACGAGGCCACGCAACTCGGAGCCCAGTGCCCGGTAGCGTCGCACCGAGCGCTCGCTCAAGCGGGCGCTCACGATTGCAACGGGCACGTTTTCGGCACGCGCGCGCAACAGCCAGTGCGGCCACAGTTCCGTTTCGAGCAGGAACACGCGTTCCGGTTGGATCCCAAGGAAGAATCGCCTGGCCGACTGAGGCGAGTCGATCGGGGCGAGTGAGCGTGGACGTCCGAGCGCCGCGAGGCGTTCTCGCCCCGTCCGCGTCGTCGAGGTCAGATAGATTCTGGCGCCGGGTTGCACAGCGTCCAGCGCCGCAACCAGCGGCGGCACCGCCATGGCTTCGCCAAGAGAAGCCGCATGAACCCAGGCATGGCATCCTCCGGGCAATGCGACTTCGCCCATGCGTTCGCCCCAGAGTGGCCTTTCGTGCGGGGACGCGAACATCCTCGCATGGGGAACCAGCGCCCCCAAGGCCGGCGCGAGCAGTCGATAGGTGGACCAGGCCAGACTCACGCTGCTTCCCCGGCCCTGATCCTGGCTCGGGCGGTGAGGTCGTGCAACGCCTGCTGCAGCGAGCGTTGCACAGCTATGACGTTGTGAGCGTCCAGGTTTGGTGGGACGCGCACGGGGGCCCCGTGTAAAATGCATACGCGTGCGAATGGGTGTGGCACACGGAATCGATCCCACGATCGAGCAACCCACGCGTGATTCGACGCGGTGGCGATCGGAACGACCTGGCGCTGGAGTCGGGAGGCCAGGAAGGCGAGCCCATCCTTGAGCTCCTCGGCGGGCCCACGCGGTCCATCGGGCGTGATCGCGAGATGCCGCCCATCGCGTGCATGCTTGAGCATCTCGCGAACGCCACTCTCGCCGCCCCGGGTGCTCGAACCGCGGCCGGTGATGAAACCCATGCCCTCGCTGATTCGCGCGATCAGCTCGCCATCTCGATGCTGACTCACCAGCACCGCGATCCCTTGTGCGCGATAGCTGTAAACCAATGGCAACAGACGCGCGTGCCAGAAGTAGTAAAGGAACTTTTCGCCGCCCCGCTCGGCAGCAAGGTATTCGGGATCATCCTGCTGGTCGATTCGCCATGTGCGCCCCAAC
Source organism: Candidatus Eiseniibacteriota bacterium (assembly GCA_039917105.1). GTDB lineage: Bacteria > Eisenbacteria > RBG-16-71-46 > RBG-16-71-46 > RBG-16-71-46 > CAIXRL01. Next base: position 5,277 of record JBDSKE010000196.1, read on the forward strand.
ACCTGCACGATCGCCGCTCCGGCGATCCCCGCGGGGCCAAGCCACCAAGGATATCGATGGCGGCTCACGCGATCATTTCCGCAAGCGCGGCAGCGGCTCGCATGGAGGCGCCCGGGCCGCCCAGGCGCTCGCGCACCACGGCGAGGTCCGCGCGCCGACCCGCAAGGGCAGAGGGGTGATCGAGCCACTCTCGCACGGTGCGCGTGATCGCACTTGGTGTCAGCGCGTCCTGGAGCAACTCGGGCGCCACCATCCGTCCTGCGACGATATTGGGGAGCCCAATGTAAGGAAGGCGGATCACTCGCTTGGCAATCGCATGGTTGAGCCAACCAACTTTGTAGACGATGACGAGCGGCGTGCCGAACAGGGCAGTCTCGAGCGTCGCGGTGCCCGATGCCACCACACAGCATGTTGCGTATGCCTGCACAGCCCGGGTTCTTTCCTGCACCACTCTCACCCCTTCAAGGAGCCGCGCCGGGGTTCCTTCCAGAGTGACCGCGTGGGCCAGGGCCAAGACTGGAACGACATCCGAGCACGCGCACCTGAGCTGTTGCGCCGCCTCGAGCAACGGGGTCACCAGTGCACGCAGTTCGCCTGCGCGACTGCCGGGCAATAGCCCCACGAGCCGGGCCGAGGCCTCGACGCCTAACTCGTGACGAAACGCCGAGTCCGGCACTTCGGGCGAAAGATCATCGAGCAGTGGATGACCCACGAAGGTGGTCGGTACTCCCGATGCGTGGAAGATGGCCTCTTCGAACGGGAACACGACCGCGAGGCGATCCACCCAACGGGCCATCTCCCCGGCGCGCTCGGGGTGCCACGCCCACACCTGCGGCGCAATGTAATAGTAGACCCGCGCGCCGCGACGTTTGAGTTCGGGACCAAGACGCAGGTTGAACCCCGGATAATCCACCAACACGACCGCGTCCGGTCGGCGCCGGTCGTACTCGGCAAGCAGCCGGGAACGGGTCGAAACCAGCAACGGCAACTTGGCGATGACGCCGCTGAAGCCGATGACCGCCAGCTCCTCCTGCGGGACCAGTGCCGAAACGCCGGCTGCTCGCATACGCGGGCCGGCTACACCGCTAGCGCTCCACGGACCAAGGGTTGCGAATGCCCGTAGTAAATTCGCGGCGTGGTGATCCCCCGAGGCCTCCCCCGCCACGACCAACAGCCGTCGCTCGCGCCCTGGGGGGGGCGTGGTCAGCGCCCGGCCCACTGCTTGGCGCGCCCTCGCATGGCCGCGCGGACCTCTTCGGCCACAAACATCGCGTCGCGTCCGGACCGCGCCGAAGCTGCCCCTTCGCCATCCCCGCGCAGCGATCGCACGAACGCCTGCAGCTCGAGCGTGAGCGGCTCCCCGGGGACCCCCGCGATCTTCGTGCGCTGGATGCCCGCGAGCAATGCGAATGGATCCACCTGCCCCGGTTTGAATGAGCCCGGGTCTTTGATGACAAAGGCCTCGCCGGTCTTCTCGAACAAGTCGATCGAAACGTAGGCGTCGCTCTGGAAGAATCGTAGCCGGCGCAGCCGCTCGACCGATACCCGGCTGGCGGTGAGATTCGCCACGCTGCCATCGGGGAACTCGAGTCGCGCGTTCGCAATGTCCTCATTGCTCGAAAGCACGGCAACTCCGACCGCAGTGATCGTGGATGGCGTCTGCCCGGTGAGATGCAGGACCGCATCGATATCGTGGATCATCAGGTCGAATACCACATCGATATCAAGTGAACGCGGTTGGAACGGTGCGAGCCGGTGCCCTTCGATGAAGCGTGGGCGGCGCAGGAACGGTCGGGCCGCGAGGATCACGGGGTTGAACCGCTCCACCTGGCCCACTTGGAGCGTGCGGCGATGTTTGGTCGCGGCCGCAATCATGGCGTCCGCTTCGGCGAGTGTCACTGCCATGGGTTTCTCGACCAGCACATGGCAGCCTGCGGCCAATGCCAGCTCGGTTGAGTCGAGGTGCGACACCGTCGGGGTCGCCACCGAGACGGCCTCGCACTCGGACAACAACGCCTCGGGGGTCTCGAAGGCTCGACATCCATGCTGTTGTGCGATGGCGCTGGCGCGCTCCGGTGAGCGGTCATACACCCCGACCAGCGTGGCTTCCGGGATGGAGTGGTAGACCCGGGCGTGCTTCTCCCCCCACACGCCCACTCCCCATACGCCGCAACGGACCGGTACCATCGTCGCCTCCCTAGCGCGAGACGCCGCGCACCGAGGTCTCGCAGAAGCGCGCGAAGTGCTCCACCTCGGGGATGCCCGGCAGGGTGTGACGGATAGCTTCCACTGCTTTTGCAGCGGTATGCCCTCCGCGGAAGAAGATGCGATACGCCTTCTCGAGCGCCTGGACCGAGTCGGGAGGGATTCCGCGGCGCTGTAACCCGATGCTGTTGAGACCGGCGTTGCGAGGCGGGCTGCCGGCGCATTTGATGAAGGGCGCCACATCCTGTGGGATGCGTGAACCACCACCGATCATGGAGTGCCGTCCGATGCGGGTGAACTGGTGCACCACCGTGCTCCCACCGACGATGGCCCAGTCGTCCACCACGACGTAGCCTGCCAACTGGACGGCGTTGGCGATGATGACGTGGTCGCCGATCTGGCAGTTGTGCGCCACATGCGCGTAGGCCATGAGCAGGCAATGCGAGCCGATTCGCGTGGTGAAGCCTGGCTCGGTCGCCAGGTTAGCGGTCATGTATTCCCGGAACACCGAATGATCCCCGATCTCGAGGTACGATCGCTCGCCCGAGTACTTGAGATCCTGCGGCGGGCTACCCAGGACAGCGCCATGGTGCACGTGGCAATCCACGCCCACCGTGGTCCAGCCTGTCACCAGTGCGTTCGCATCCACGCGCGTGCGGTCACCCAAGGTGACCTCGGGACCGATGATCGCACCGGGACCGACCACGACGTCCGTACCCAGGCGCGCACCCGGATCGACGAAGGCCGCCGGGTGGATCTGCGTGCTCATGGACGCTTGTCCACGATGGTCGCGAGCAGCTCGGCCTCGGCGACGAGATGGCCATCGACGAAGGCTTCGCCCCGCATTTTCATCGTACGCCGTTTGGCATGGAGCAGCGTGAGCTTGAAGCGCAATTGGTCTCCCGGCACCACCGGTCGACGGAACTTCGCCCCGTCAATGCCCATGAAGTACATGAGCTTGTTCCCGGGATCGTCCACCGAGTTCAACATGAGCATGCCGCCCACCTGGGCCATTGCCTCCAGGATGAGCACGCCCGGCATGGTCGGATGGCCCGGGAAGTGTCCCTGGAAGAAGGGTTCGTTGATGGTGACATTCTTGAAACCTTCGATGCTGTGCCCCTCCTCGATCGCCGTGATGCGGTCGACGAGCAGAAAAGGATAGCGGTGCGGCAGCAGGTCCATGATCGCCGTCGTGTCCCATTCGCCCGCGGGCCCGCCGGGCCGTCGGCCCGGTAGCGGCAACGATTCCTTGAGTTGTTTCACGAAAGCAACATGAGCCTGATGCCCCGAACGCTTTGCGGTGAAGTGTCCCAGGACCGGCCCGCCCAGGATGAACAGATCACCGATCAGGTCGAGGATCTTGTGCCGCACGAACTCGTCCGGAAAACGCAGGGGTTCGTCGTTGAGCACGCCATCTTTGCCAACCACGATGGCACTTTCCAACCGGCCGCCCTTGATCCAACCGGCTTCCCGCAGCACGACAAGGTCGCTCTCCAATACGAACGTGCGCGCGGGCGCCACCTGTTCGAGGAAGATCTCCGGGGTGATATCGAGCGCCAAGGTCTGGCTCCCGATCAGCGGATGGTCGTACTCGATCGTGAAGGTGATTCTCAGTCCGTCCGAGGGAACGGCCGACAGCTCGACGCCCTTGTCCTCGTACCGCACGGGCTTGGTCACTTTGATGTGCCGAGTGGGCTTGTCCTGGTCGATGATCCCCGCGGCCATGAGAGCCCGGGCGATCGGCGCAGAACTACCGTCATGCCCCTCGGGTACCTCCATGCTGCTCGTCTCGATCCTCAGATTGTCGATCCCCAAACCTGCAACCGCGGCCAGCACATGCTCCATGGTGTGGATCTGCACACCATCTTGTTGGAGGATCGTGCGGCGCCCTGCGACTGGATCGAAGTGGGCGTTCTCAGGGCGCACCTGCACCTCGGGGCTGCCGGGCAGGTCCGTCCGCACGAACCGCACGCCATGGCCCACAGGGGCCGGCATGAACCGCATGGTGCCCTTCTCGCCGGTGTGAAGCCCCACTCCTTCGATCGTTGCCGGTCCACTGATGGTCCGCTGCATGCGCCTTCTCAACCCACGGTCTCCTTCTTCTCCTGTTCGAGCTTCTCGACCCGAGCCTCCAGCCGCTTGGCGCGCTCGAAAAGCTGCGGTAGCCGCTGCAGGTAGGCATTGATCCGCTTCACGAGATTCAATGGATTGGCGGGAGTTCCCCAGACGGTGGCGCCTGCCGGCAATGATTTGCTGACGCCCGCCTGCCCACCCACCTGGGCACCCTTCCCGATCCGGATGTGCCCGATGATCCCGGCTTGCCCGCCCACCACGACGTAGTCCTCCAAGTGCGAACTGCCGGAGATGCCGACTTGGGCCACGATGATGCAATGCTCGCCGATCACAACGTTGTGGCCGATCTGCACCAGGTTGTCGATCTTCGTGCCATTGCCGATACGGGTCGCATCGGTCGTCGCTCGATCGATCGTGGTATTGGCGCCGATCTCGACATCATCCCCGATGACCACGATGCCAACCTGGGGGACCTTGTGATAGCGCCCGGCGTCGAGTGCGAAACCGAACCCATCGGCTCCGACCACGACGCCCGGGTGCAGGATGCAGCGGTCGCCCATCTGGCATTCTTCGCGCACCGTGACATTCGGGTACAACTGGCAGTCGGCCCCGATCACGGCCTGCACTCCGACATAGCAACCGGGCATGAGCACCGTGTTGGCACCCACGCGCGCGCCGGATTCGATGACACAGTGGGGACCGATACTGGCCCCCTCACCGATGCTGGCGGCGGTTGACACCACTGCCGTGGGATGCACCCCGGGGAGTGGCTTGTAAAGCTCGGGGCGGAAGAGTCGCACGACTTTCTGGAATGCAAGGTAGGGGTTGTCGACCTGGAGCAATGGAACGATGGGGTCGCGGTCCTCATGCGAGCAGATGACGGCAGAAGCCCGAGTTTCCTCGAGGTAACCGTCGTATCGACTGTTGGCGATGAACGTGATGTCGCCGGACTGGGCTTCCCTGATCCCGGCGACCCCGCGGATGACAACAGATCCGTCCCCCACCACGTGGCCACCCAGTTCGGTGGCGAGTTCGGCGAGCGTGCGTGTGCTCACGACGCAGTCCTCCTCAGCGCGAGCTGCCCGCTGTGCGGGTGTTCAGCTCGGTGATGACCTCGGCGGTGAGGTCGAGCGTGCGATCGGCGTAGATCAGGAAGCCGCTCGCGCTGTCGAAGACCAACTCAAGCCCCTTCTGGCTGGCGATCTTCTCGACCACCTGCCGCACCTGGGTCACGACCTCTTCGGTTGCGCGGGTGTTCTCCTGCGAAGCGCGCCCCTGCGGCCCCCAGATCTCTTGGATGAAGGTCTCGTACTCACTGATCGCGCGCTGCAGCGCCGCCTCCTTCTCCTGACGCTTGAGCGCCGAGAGGATGGGCGCCTGATCGCGCACTTCCTGGCGAAGCTGTTGGACCGTCTTCTCCTTTTCGACCGCTTCATCGCGCCAGCCCTGCACCTGGCGGTCAAACCGACTCTGAGCCTCCTGGGCATCCTTGTATTCCAGGAAGATCCGGGAAGAATCGATGTAACCGATGCGCAGGTCCGCCGCACCGAGCGGCGCCACGGACAGCAGCGCCAACACGAGGGTCAGACCGAACAGACGAGCGGAATGTCGCATGCGGCCTCGCTAGAAGTTGACGTTGCCGAGCAGGAAGTGTCCCGCCCACTTCGGCCCGTCGTCCCGTTGGAATCCATAGCCGTAATCAAACCCGACATTACCGAGTAGTGGGATCTCCATGCGCAATCCGAAGCCGGCGCCGACTTTGAGGTTCAGCGGGAAGATATCGGAGCGCAGGTCCCAGGTATTACCGGCATCCATGAAGAACAGTCCGTGCAGCGGGTGCACGATAGCGAACTGCTGTTCAAAGGTGAACAGGGCCATGTAACGCCCGCCCGGGTAGCGCCGACGCGAAGTGATGTTGTTGTAACTCGTGTCGCGCACCCCCGGAGTGGTGAGCGAGTCGATATTCGCGATGGTCTTGCCGATGACCACATCCTGAACGAACTTGCTGGGAACCACTTGGTAGTCCAGATAGCCCCGCAGCGGATCCTGCGTGTTGCCACCGCCCAGGCGGAAACGGGTGTAGTCAGGGAATGTGCCGTTCTTCCACGGGTACTGGCCCACACTGCCGACCCGCAGGCGGGTCATCGTGGTGATCCCCTTGAGGACCGAGGGCAGATAGATACGGCCCTCGTATCGGTGCCTCAGATAACTCAAGTCACCGCCCAGGATGCCCCCCGTGAACTCATCATTCGCAGTGAGCCGAGTGCCTTTGGTGGGATAGAACGGATTGTCCGTGCTATTGCGCAGGAAGTTGGTCTCGACCGTACTCGTCAGTTGGGGTTGCCCGACCTTGATCCCGCCGATGGTCACATCCGAGCGCACATTGTCGATCCGCAGACTTTCGAGCGTGTACGAGAGGGAGCCCCGCGAGTAATCCGGCCAGGGCAATGGGCGGCCAATGCGGGCGGACCCGCCTCGGCGGCGCTGGTCATACTCGGTGAGCTGGCGAAAGGAGTTGTACGCCGAAAATCCCAAGAGGGTCGGCGAGTCGTGGAACCAAGGCTCCGTGAAACTGAGGGAATAGTCCTCGCGCTTGCCGCCGCGCTCCAGGTGCAGCGCCAGGTTCTGGCCATTGCCCAGCACGTTTGAATGACCGACTTCGAGGATTCCTGTCAGGCCGCTCTCATTGGTGAACCCCGCGCCGGCCGAGGCCGTTCCGACCTGCTTCTCCTTGACCCGGAAGACCAGGTCCACATCGGTGCTCTCCGCCGGGGCGAAGTCCGGAATAGCCTCCTCGAAGATTCCAAGCCGCATGATGTCACCCTGGCTGCGCACCAGAGCGGAACGGCGGAACCGATCCCCCTCGTGGATGTCGATCTCGCGACGGATCACCTTCTCGCGAGTGCCCTTGTTGCCCACGATGCTGATCAGGCGGACATGCGAAGGCGAGCCTTCGGTGACGTGGTAAACCACATCGACGAGGGAATCCTGGCGAACAGTCTCGGCGGCGTCGACGCGGACATACAGGTAGCCGTGCTCGGCGTATTCGCCGTAAGCCGACCCCTCGGTCTTTTCGATCCCACCCTTATCGTAGAGCGCCCCGGGCTTTCGCTTCGAGAGTCGGTCGAGCACGGTGGATGGGACCACCTGATTGCCGTCCCAACGCATCTCCCCCAACCGGTATCGGCGGCCTTCCTCGAGCCCGATGATGAGTGTCAGTTGCTGTGGCGTGACCCCGGGGCGCAGTTCGAACCCGAGCACCCTCGCGTCGCGGTAGCCATGATCGTGGTACCACGCCTCGAGTTTCTCGCGGTCCTCAGGAAAAGTCTCGTCCTTGAGGTCGCCACCGCCGAAGAAACCCTTCGCCTTGGTTTTCATGGCCTTCCGCAGGATCTTCTCCGAGACCGCACTGCGTCCGGTGAACTCGATATCGGTGATGCGGACCTTCTCGCCCTCTTCAACCACGAACGTGAGGTCCACTTCGTTGCTCGCAGCGAGCGTATCGGCCCGCGGAATCACCTTGGCGCGGGCAAAACCCTCTTCACGGTAGTACTTGAGGAGTGTATCGACCTGCGTCTGGGTCTGGGTATTGGAAAAGGTCTCCCCAGCCTTGATGAAAAGCTTCTTCTCGAGATCCACTTCCTCGCGCTTCTTGTTCCCGATGAAATGGATGCTTTTCAGGCGCGGCCGTTCCGTCACCATGATGACGAGATCGATGGTGCCATCATGGATGCTGCGATCGACCTTGATGTCACTGAATAGGCCCAGCGCGATCAACTTGCGGGTGCCCCGCCGAACCATATCGGTGGAGAAACGGGCTCCGGTTGGGACCTCGAAGGTGCGCAGGATGCGCACACTGTCTGTGAAAGTGTTGCCCGTCACGCTGACGCGGCCAACGACCAGTGGGGCCTCGGCCGGCGCGGGAGGCGGAGTCTCGTTCGCCTGCGCCCACCCCGGAGAGGCGGGGGCCACCAGGGCAAGGCTGGCGCCCAGGGCCAGACCGTAAGAGCAGCGAAGCAGGTGTTTCGAGATCCTTGAAACGAAGTCTGGCACTCAGGGGCTCCTCATATGGCCGCGGTCAGACCGCGTCGGCGTACCCCGCGTCAGGCGCGTCCATGCGCGCGCGAGCCAGACGGGTCGGCCATCAGGTCGGGGAGACAGCGGGCGATGATAGCGACCGGGACGGGGATGTCCAGTGGACGGGATGCCCGGTCGCGGGAGAGCACCCTGTTCTACCCCCGACTCGCCAATCCGTTCCAAGTCATGGACGCACATGCAGAAGCGCCGATGGCGGGTCGCCACCGGCGCTTCGATGTGCGAAAGGACGTCCGCGAGGCGCTAGGCGTTGCTCGGTGATGGCGTGGTCGGGGCCACCGCTGGACCCGGTAGGAAGTCGAGTTGATCGTCCTTGCGAGTCACCCGCACCACCGAACCGGTGGGCAGTTGTCCGCGCAGGATGAATTCCGCGAACGGGTCCTCGAGCAGCCGTTGGATGGCCCGCTTCAATGGGCGCGCGCCCAGGGCCTGGTCGAAACCCTTGTCGATGAGCAGATCCGCAGCTTCGGCGGAAATCTCGAGCCCGATGTCCTGGGCCTTGAGCCGGGCGCTGAACTGCGTGATCAGGATATCGACGATGCTCTTCATGTTGTCCCGCGTCAGTGCGTGGAACACGATCACGTCATCGATACGGTTCAGGAATTCGGGGTTGAAGGCACGCTTGAGCTCGTCCTGCACCGTCGTCTTGATGGCGCTGAACTGTTGGTCCTTGTCCCCTTGCTTGAAGCCAAGTTTGGTGCCCCCGGTCAGGATCTGCCGCCCGCCCAGGTTGCTGGTCATGATGATGACCGTGTTCTTGAAGTCGACCTTGCGGCGGGAGCTGTCGGTGAGGATACCGTCGTCCAGCACCTGGAGAAGGACGTTGAACACATCCGGATGCGCCTTCTCCACTTCGTCGAGAAGTACCACTGAGTAGGGTTTGCGGCGTACTTTTTCGGTGAGCTGCCCGCCCTCCTCGTACCCCACATATCCCGGAGGGGCCCCGACCAGGCGGGAGACCGAGAACTTCTCCATGTACTCCGACATGTCGATGCGAATCAACGCGTCGGGGTCGTCGAACAGATACGCAGCCAGGGCGCGAGCCAACTCGGTCTTGCCGACACCCGTTGGCCCAAGGAAGATGAACGACCCAATGGGACGCTTGGGATCCCGGAGTCCGACGCGATTGCGGCGCACGGCCCGCGAGACGGCACTGACCGCCTCGTCCTGGCCCACGACCCGCTTCTTGATCTCGTCCTCCATGCGCAGCAGCTTCTGGCTCTCCTCGGCAGCCAGCTTCACGACCGGGATGCCTGTCATGATGCTGATCACCGCCGCGATCTGGTCCTCATCGACCTGAACACTCTGGTCGCGCTTGGACTCGCTCCAGGACTTCTTGAGCTCATTGCGACGCGCACGAAGTTCTTTTTCCTTATCTCGCAACCGGGCGGCCTTCTCGTACTCCTGACCGCGAATCGCCGCCTCCTTCTCCTTGACCACATCCTCGAGCTTCTTCTCAAGGTCCTGGATCTCGGACGGGACGGTAGTGACTGACAACCGCGAGCGGGCGCAGGACTCATCGATCACATCGATGGCCTTGTCGGGGAAGAAACGGTCGTTCATGTACCGATCCGCCAGCTTCACGGCCTGCACGATCGCCTCGTCGGTGATTTTCACTCCATGGTGCGCCTCGTACTTGTCGCGCAGGCCCATGAGGATCTGGATCGTGTCTTCGACGCTTGGTTGATCCACCATGACGGGCTGGAATCGTCGTTCAAGCGCCCCGTCCTTCTCGATGTACTTCCGATACTCATCCAGGGTGGTCGCGCCGATGCACTGCAACTCGCCGCGCGCGAGGGCCGGTTTGAGCATGTTCGACGCATCAATGGCGCCCTCGGCGCCTCCAGCCCCGACGATCGTGTGCAGCTCATCAATGAAGATCACCGTGTCCTTCGACTCCCGGATCTCGTTCATGACGGTCTTGAGCCGCTCCTCGAATTGGCCGCGGTACTTGGTGCCCGCGACAACGGCCGCCAGGTCGAGCGTGACGATCCGCTTGTTCTTGAGACTCTCCGGCACCTGGCCCGAGATGATGCGCTGGGCCAGACCCTCGGCGATTGCTGTCTTGCCAACGCCGGGTTCGCCGATCAGGACGGGGTTATTCTTCTTGCGGCGCGACAATACCTGGATGACGCGCTCGATCTCCTTCTCGCGACCAATGACCGGATCCAGCTTCCCTTCGCGGGCGAGCGTCGTCAGATCGCGGCCGAACTGGTTGAGGGCCGGCGTTTCGGCCCGCTCCTCCCCCCGCTCGGCGGACTGCGTTGAACTTGGAGTGCCGCCAAGCAGCTTGAGCGTCTCTTCACGGACACGCTTGCGGTCCACGCCCAGTTCGAGCAGCACCTTCGCAGCCACGCCCTCGCCCTCGCGGATGAGCCCGAGCAGTAAGTGTTCCGTGCCCACGTAGTTGTGCCCGAGCGAACGAGCTTCCTCGACCGCCAGTTCCAGTACTCGCTTGGCGCGTGGGGTGAATGGGATCTCACCGATGGTCATGGTTCCGCCCGAGGCGCTGACCATGTTCTCGACTTCCTGACGAATGCGGTCCAGGTCGAGGCCGAGGTTGTTGAGCACGGTTGCAGCGATGCCCTCGCCCTCACGGATGACGCCCAGCAGCAGATGTTCCGTACCAATGTAATCGTGTTGGAGGCGGGCTGCCTCCTCACGTGCGAGGTAGATCACTTTGCGGACACGCTCGGTGAATTTGTCGTGCATATCGTCAGTCTGTCGCAACCCGGTCGGGGTCGTGACAGCCTCCTTTCCTATTCTTGGGACTCCTGCGACGAGTCGTGATCAGCGGCAGCGAGCCGCTCACGCACGAGTTCAGCGCGGTAGACATTCCTTTCCGCCGGCGACAACTCACGACCAGCGGCCATCTGAAGATTCGCGGTTTGCGTCAAAACGAGCAACTCGTTCAGCGTCCGCAGCGGACACAACCCGGTGAGGTTCATGGCCACTCCAAGACGAACTGCCGAGCAGAGATTGATGACTTCCTTGGCGTGGATCGACCGGCAATAGCGCAATGTCCCATAGGCGCGCCACACCTTGTCCTCCAGCTGCACGCGCGCGTCCCGGAGCATGCGCTCGCGCGCGCGTTCTTCGGTTTCGATGATCTGGCGCGTCACCCGCTCCAAGCTCTCGATGGAATCCCGCTCGCTGCGTCCCAGCGTGGTTTGATTCGAAATCTGGAACAGGTTCCCCATGATCTCGCTGTGCTCACCATAGAGC
>JBDSKE010000197.1:0-4986 GCA_039917105.1 Candidatus Eiseniibacteriota bacterium
CCCGGCCTGATGCACGTGAACCTCGGCGGCTACCACATCAAGGATGTCGAGATCTCCGCGGCGATCGACGTGGACAAGAACAAGGTCGGCAAGGACGTCTCCGAAGCCATCTACCAGTGGCCGAACAACACGGTGGCGTTCCAGAAGGTGCCCAAATTGGGCATCAAGGTGCAGCGGGGCATGACCCACGATGGTCTGGGCAAGTACCTGTCGCAGATCATCCAGAAGGCGCCGGGTTCCACCGTCGATATCGTCAAACTGCTCAAGGACACCAAGACCGATGTGGTCGTGAACTACCTGCCGGTGGGCTCGGAAGAGGCCACCAAGTGGTACGTCGAGCAAGTACTCGAAGCCGGCTGCGCGTTCGTCAACTGCATTCCCGTGTTCATCGCGCGCGAGAAGTACTGGCAGCAGCGGTTCGAGAAGCGTGGTCTGCCCGTGATTGGCGACGACATCAAGTCGCAGGTCGGTGCAACGATCACGCATCGCGTGCTGGCGAACCTGTTCGTTGACCGTGGCGTGCGCATCGACCGCACCTACCAGTTGAACTTCGGCGGAAACACCGACTTCATGAACATGCTCGAGCGCGAGCGTCTGGAGTCCAAGAAGATCAGCAAGACCGCGGCCGTGACCAGCAACATCCCTTACGACCTGGATCCCGAGAACGTGCATGTTGGCCCGTCGGACTACGTGCCGTGGCTCAAGGACCGCAAGTGGTGCCATATCCGCATGGAAGGCACAACTTTCGGCGACGTGCCGTTGAACCTCGAGATGAAGCTTGAAGTGTGGGATTCGCCCAACTCCGCCGGCGTCGTCATCGACGCGGTGCGTTGCGCCAAGCTGGGACTCGACCACGGGCTGAGCGGTGCCTTGGTGGCCCCTTCCTCGTACTTCAAGAAGTCGCCGCCCGTGCAGATCCCCGATGACGTCTCGCGTGAGCTGACCGAGGCCTACATCAAGGATCCCAAGGGCACCGAGAAGCGGATCCGCCTGAACCCACCCATCCTCAAGCGTGAATCGAAGCCGGTCGCCAAGACCGGCAACGTCTCGATGAACGGCAAGCCATCGGAGGCCGCGCCCAAGTCAGCCCGCCGGAAGTCAGCCAAGGCCAAGCCGGTGGCCGTGGCGGCGGACACAGCGGTCGCGCGGCGGCCGGCAAAGAAGACTGCGCGCGGGAAGTAGGCTTTGTGAGAGGGCTGTTCATCACGTTCGAGGGCGTCGAGGGGGCGGGCAAGACGACCCAGTTGACGAAGCTTGCCAAAACCCTTCGACGTCTTGGACTTCATCTGAAGACATTCCGAGAGCCCGGCGGGACGCCGATCGCGGAAGGCATTCGGGCGATCTTCCTCGACCCGGCTTTGTCCCCTTCGCCGCTGACGGAAGCGCTGCTGCTGGAGGCCGCCAGGTCGGACCTGGTCAACAAGGAGATCATCCCAGCGCTCGAGGCCGGGGCGGTCGTGCTCTGTGACCGATATACCGACTCCACCCTGGCATACCAGGGCGCGGGACGTGGCTTCAACTCATCCGACCTGCGGGTGCTCAATCGGGTTGCCACGAGTCGCTTGGTGCCTGACATGACCATTCTTCTGGATCTGGATCCGCTCAAGGGACTTTCGAGGAAGTTCGCATCAGCAGAGGGTGTGCATCGGCTGGAGTACGAGGCCCTCGAGTTCCACAAGCGAGTGGCAGCCTGTTTCCGAAGGCTTGCGCGTGCAGACTCGATCCGGTTTCGCAGGTTCGATGCCGATCTGCCGACGGCCGAGATCTCGGTCCTGATCGAGGAAGCCGTGCTCGCCAGGTATGGCCGAAGACTGACCAAGCTCGGCAAAGGGCCACAGCCCCGAGCCTGAGCGACTGCCTGCATGGATGCCGAATCAGCCAAAGTCAGCTAGGCTCTAGGGCATCCTGCTACGCTTGTGGCCCGCAAACGCCAGTTTCCGAATCCCGCACGGGGGCGGTCGCCGCGCTGCCCTGCCGTCGGCCCACCGGAGGTCCAGTGATCCGTCGTCGCGTCCTATTGGGTGCGCTCTTCGCCGTGCTGTTCACCGTGGGCTGGTGGGCAGGGCGAGGCCGTGCCTCGGGCGACCGGTATGCCAACCTCGACCTGTTCATAGAGGTGCTGCACGCGGTTCAGGGCAACTACGTCGACCCGGTGGAGCCCAGCTCATTGATCGAGGGCAGCGTGCGCGGCTTGCTGCACGGGCTCGACCCCTACTCACAGTACCTGGATGCGCGCGAGTACCAGAATCTCAAGAGCTCGCTCGAAGGCGAGTTCGACGGCATCGGCGCATACGTCGACATCCGCGACGGCTATCCCACCGTGATCGCGCCCATCGAGGGTTCGCCGGCGTGGGAAGCGGGCTTGCTGCCGGGAGACGTGCTCTACAAGATCGATGGTCACAACACCTTTGGGTTCACCGTGAGCGAGGCCACCGCACGCCTGCGTGGCGCGGCGGGAACCGAGGTGGTCCTGGGTGTGGCGCGCCAGGGCGATGCCGAGCCGCGCGACGTCACGCTCAAGCGCGGCCGGATCTCGACACAAGCCGTGCCCTATGCGTTCGTGGCCGCGCCACGCGTGGGCTATGTGCGCTTGGCGAACTTCTCGGCGCATGCGGGCAGCGAAGTGCGCGCGGCAATCGATACCCTGCGCTCCCAAGGCGCCAAGTCGTTGGTGCTCGACCTGCGCGGTGATCCCGGTGGCCTGGTGGACCAGGCAGTCCAGGTGGCGGAACAGTTCCTGCCCAAGGAAGCTTTGGTCGTGTATGTCAAGGGCCGCGCCTCAGGGATCGACCAGAAGCATGTTGCTGCCGCGCTGCGTCCCGAGTTGCTGTGGCCCATGGTCGTGCTCGTCGACGGCGGGAGCGCCTCGGCATCCGAGATCGTGGCCGGCGCGCTGCAGGATCAGGACCGCGCCTTCGTGCTGGGGACCGAGTCGTTCGGCAAGGGCTCCGTGCAGAACGTCTATCCCCTGCGCGCGCGTGCGGGTGCGCTCAAGCTCACCACCGCGCTCTACCACACCGCCAGCGGGCGAACGCTGCATCGTCTGCGCGTCGATCACTCGGCGTCGCTTGATGAGGACGAGGAAGATCCAGTGAGCGACACGCTCACCGTGGAGCAGCAGCGTAAGGCATTCAAAACTGCGGGCGGCCGAACGGTCTACAGCGGCGGTGGTGTCACGCCCGACCTGGTGGTGCGCCCGGACTCGCTGCCGCTGCTTTCGCGCACCATCGAGGACCGGCGGATCGGCCTCAAGTTCGCCAAGCACTGGGCCACTGTTCCCGGCGCGGAGTTGCGCGTGACGCCACAGGCCTGGTCCGCATTCGTTGCGTTCGTGCGGGCACAGGGCCTGAACGGTGCCGACGCCGAGTTCGAATCGCAGCGCCCGCGCCTCTCGCGTGCGCTCGAACGGGAGTTCCTGCGTCGGGGCAAGGGCGCGGCCGCGGCCGCGCAGGCATCGCTCGCCATGGACCCCATGTTCAAGCAGGCAGTCCGGTTATTGAGTGGGGCGAAGCAGTCCGACGAGTTGTACCGGCTTGCCGGCGTACCGGCTCCGGCCCGCGCCCGCTCGGTCCTCAAAGTGCCGCGCTGACATGCCCATCGCCTACCTGTGTGATTTCGATGGCACGATCTCGCCATGCGATATCGGCGCGGCGTTCGCAGAACGGTTCTCGCCCAGTGGTGCCGCCAGCAAGCTGCCCATGCTGGACGAGTGGCTGGCAGGACGCGTCGGGCACCGCGACCTGACGCAGGCGCAATGCGGACTTCTTTCGGTCACCGAGGAGGACGCGCGCGCGTTCACGCGCACGTTCTCGCTCGATCCGCACTTCGCGCCGTTCGCGCGCGAAGCCCTCGGGCGAGGCGATGCCGTGATGGTTGTGAGCGAGGGACTGGGCTTCTATGTGCAGGACCATCTGGAACGCGCCGGGCTCGGCGAGTTGCCATGGGCGGCGAATCTCGCCGTGTTCCACGAAGGGCGGGTGGCTGCCGAGTTCCCCTACTCCGACCCGGCCTGCGAGTCATGCGGCAACTGTAAGGCACAGCATGTGCGTCGTTACCGTGGGCGCGGGTTCCACACGGTGATGGTGGGCGATGGCGCCAGCGACCGCCATGGCGCCTTGGCAGCCGACAGCGTGCTGGCGAAGGATTCCCTGTTGCAGTGGTGTGAGCGCGAAGGCATCGCATACAAGCCGTTCGAGGATTTCCGCGATGTGGCGGAGTTCGCCCGTCGGTTGGACCCGATGATCGCACCCACGCGCCCGGCACGGCGCGTCGGGCGCTGAACCGATTCGAGAGACCATGAAGATCGGCAACGTTCAGATGGATTCCCCGTTCGTGCTCGCGCCTTTGGCGGGCGTGAGCGATTCGCCATTCCGCCAGTTGGCGCGCGAACAGGGCGCTTCAGCGGTGTACACCGAAATGGTGTCCTCCGACGGACTCATCCGTGGCAACCAAGTGACCATGGATTACATCGCATTCGAGTCGATGGAACGGCCCATAGGGATCCAGTTGTTCGGCTCGGACCCGGCCATCATGGCCGAGGCCACCCGCGTGCTGCATGACCTGCCGCCGGCGCAGCGCCCGGACCTGATCGACATCAACATGGGCTGCCCGGTCCGCAAGGTGGTCACGCGCAACGCGGGCGCCGCTCTGCTCAACGATGTGCCGTTGATCGAGCGGATCGTCCGTCGCATGGCCGATGTCACGGATATTCCGGTGACCTCCAAGATCCGCTTGGGCTGGGACGGCGACAATCGCAACGTGGTCGAAGTCGCCCGGGCGCTCGAAGGGGCCGGCGCACAGGCGGTGGCCATCCACGCCCGCACGCGCGCCGAGAAGTTCGAGGGGGTCGCGCACTGGGACATGATCGGCGAGGCCAAACGCGCGGTCGGCATCCCGGTCATCGGCAATGGTGATGTGCGCAGCGCCGAGGATGCCGTGCGGATGTTGGAGACGACGGGTTGCGACGGCGTCATGCTGGGCCGCGCC
>JBDSKE010000198.1:0-6284 GCA_039917105.1 Candidatus Eiseniibacteriota bacterium
CGACATTGCCATCGAGCAGGGGCGGCATCTCTCCGAACTGGACGATACGGGCCGACGCCTGGTTTGCGTCATCGGCCCCGAAGTGGCCGAAGAGCTGTTCGGCCAACTCGATCCGCTCGGCCGTCGGATCCGGGTCGACCGTTGGGAGTTCGAAGTGATTGGCGTCACCTTGGCCAAAGGCAAACTA
Organism: Candidatus Eiseniibacteriota bacterium; assembly: GCA_039917105.1. Taxonomy (GTDB): domain Bacteria; phylum Eisenbacteria; class RBG-16-71-46; order RBG-16-71-46; family RBG-16-71-46; genus CAIXRL01. The sequence goes on from JBDSKE010000198.1 coordinate 188, forward strand.
CTGGGCCAGAGTCAGGACCGCTTCATCACCCTGCCGATCCGCACATTCTCCAAATACTGGCAGGAACGCGGATCATTCAGCGTCGCGCTCAAGAGCGTCGATCAATCTTCACTCCCCCTGGTCGAGCAGGAGACGCGAAATATCCTGCGCGCGCGTCGGCACCAGCGTCCGGGCCAGCCGGACGCATTCGGCCTGACCACATCCGATACATGGCTCGAGCTCTATCGCAATCTCACCGGCGGCATCTTCATCGTTTCGATTGGGGTCGCGGCCATCTCATTGGTCGTTGGCGGAATCGTGATCATGAATATCATGTTGGTGTCCGTCACCGAACGCACGAGGGAGATTGGCGTCCGCAAGGCGCTGGGTGCTACACGGCGTGACATCCTCATGCAGTTCCTGGTCGAATCCACGACGCTTTCCTTGGCGGGGGGAGTCATCGGCATCTTGGTGGGCACCGGACTGCCATTACTGGTTGCGGCCATCAGTCCCTTGCCTGCCGCGGTGAGTTTCCCCGCCATCCTCCTTGGAATCCTGATGAGCACGCTGGTCGGCGTCTTCTTCGGATCGTACCCGGCATTCCAGGCCGCCAAGCTCGATCCCATCGAAGCGTTGCGGTATGAGTAGGCGATGAACACGCTCTTCCTGTTGGTGGAGACCTTCGGCATGGCACGCTCGGCGCTGGTCGCCAATCGCCTGCGCTCGATGCTGGCACTTCTCGGCATCGTCATCGGCGTGGGCACGGTCATCGGCATGGTCTCGCTCATCAATGGCTTCCAACGATCCTTCCAGCAGAGCATCCAGTCGCTCGGGAACAATACGCTCTACATCCGCCGGATCCGTCCGGGCATCAACTTCACTGATGGTGTCCCGGACAGTCTCAAACAGCGAAAAGCCTTCACGATGGAAGATGCGAACGCGATCCTGGCCGGGTCACCGTCGGTCAAGGCGATCTCCCCATTCAAGTTCCCCTTCACGGACATCCGCCTGAGCCGGCGCAACAAGGTCACCAAGAGCACATTCTGCTATGGGACCAACGAACAGTACCTGGTCACGCACAGTTATGATCTCGCCCGCGGCCGCTTCTTCACGCAGGAGGAAGTCCGCACGAAGTCCAACGTGGTGGTGCTGGGTAAGGATACCCGTGAGGCGCTATTCGGGGACGCCTCGGGGCTCGGACAGACCGTGCACCTCAATGGCATTCCATTCACGGTGATCGGCGAGTTCGAGAAAAAGGGCAAGTTCTTCGGAAACAACTTCGACGAGGTCGCCTGCCTCCCATACGCCATCATCGACAAGTACTGGTCGGCACCTCCGAGCGCACCCCCGTGGTTTCCCAAAAAGGGCGAGTTGTTCCTCGACGCGATCGCGGTCTCGCCGGAACTCTCGGAGCAGGCGATGAAGGAGATCAGCGAGGTATTACGGGTGCGACGCCATCTCCCGAGCAACAAGCTCAACGACTTCACCGTGTTCAGCGACGACGCCTTCCTTTCCCTGTACAATACGGTCACGGGCGGCATCGTCGCGCTCATGACTCTGATCTCCTCGATCTCCCTGCTGGTCGGCGGTATCGGTGTCATGAACATCATGTTGGTCGCGGTCACCGAGCGCACGCGCGAGATCGGCGTGCGCAAGGCGCTGGGCGCACCACGGCGGGCCATCTTGCTGCAGTTCCTGATCGAAGCGGTCATCCTGACAGCGGTGGGGGGCGTCATCGGGATTTTCCTTGGCGCCTCGGTCTCATGGATCATCCGCGCGCTCAGCCCGCTGCCGACGTTCGTGAGCCCTTGGTCAGTCGTGACTGGAATGCTGTTCTCTGCGCTCGTCGGCGTGTTCTTCGGTCTGTATCCGGCGATGCGTGCTTCACGACTCGACCCGGTGGATTCCCTGCGCTACGAGTGAGGCGGGGGACCGCTTCGCAGCGCCCCGCGGGACTGTTAGAGTTGGCGCGCCATGACCGCCCCCCTCGACCTCGAAAGCAAGAGCCGCACCGCCGCACTCTCGGATATCCTGATCCGCGGCGCGCGTGAACATAATCTGCAGAACCTCACACTCCGCCTTCCGCGACAGAGCCTCATCGTGATCACGGGCGTGTCGGGTTCGGGCAAGAGCTCGCTCGCGTTCGACACGCTCTATGCGGAAGGCCAGCGCCGGTATGTGGAGTCGCTCTCGGCGTACGCCCGCCAGTTCCTCGGTCAGATGGAGAAACCCGAGGTTGACGCGATCGAAGGGTTGTCCCCCGCGATCGCCATCGAACAAAAAGGCGCTGGATCGAATCCCCGCTCGACCGTGGCCACCATCACGGAAGTCTATGACTACCTGCGCCTGTTGTTCTCCCGGGTCGGCGCGCGGCACTGCCCCCAGTGCGACACGCCGATGGCGCGGCGGAGCGTGCAGGAGATGGTGGACCAGTTGCTTGAGCAGTTGTCCGGCCAGCGTGTGTCGCTTCTCGCGCCGGTCGTACGGGGCCGAAAGGGCGAATACCGCAAGGAACTTGAACAGTTCCACCGGCAGGGCTATCTGCGCGCGCGCATCGATGGGACTTGGATGGAGCTCGAGGAGCCGCCCAAGCTCGCACGCTACAAGCGTCACGACATCGATGTCGTGGTGGACCGACTCACCATCAAGCGGGACGACCGTTCACGCCTGACCGAATCGCTCGAGGCTGCGCTCAAGCTGGGCGATGGACTCGTCTCAGTAGCCCGCGAGGGACAGGAGGACATCCCGTTGAGCGTGGGATCCACTTGCCCGAAATGCGGCACAGCGGTGGACGACCTGGAGCCGCGACATTTTTCGTTCAACTCTCCCTACGGTGCGTGCAAGGAGTGCGACGGGTTGGGGACTCTGCTGCGGGTCGATGAGTCGCGTGTCATCCCGGATGACTCCAAGAGCCTCAATCAAGGCGCGATCGCATCGATGGGGGACGCTGAGGGCACCTGGACGGGCGGCACGCTCAAAGGGCTGGCCAAAGCCTTCGGATTCTCGCTGGATACGGCATGGAAGAAGCTCCCGGCGAAGTTGCGCCACCTCCTGCTGCGCGGAGCTGGAGACGAGAAGGTTCGCTTCGAATACAAAACCTCGAAAGGCTCGGTGTTCGCACATTCCTCCAAGTGGGCGGGCATCATCCCCGATCTCGAGCGACGGTACCGGCAGACCGAGAGCGAGAATGTCCGTCGTTCGATCGCCCTGATGATGAACCCCACTCCTTGCCTTGAATGCGGCGGCCAACGATTGCAGAAGGCCAGCCTCGCCGTGCGTGTGGATGGAATCAACATCGCTCAGTGGACCCACCTCTCGGTCGCGGCTGCTCGCGCGGCGTCCGCCAAGCTCCGCTACAAGGGCGGGCAGGCCATGATCACGGCGCCGATCCTCAAGGAGATCATCAGCCGGCTCGGCTTCCTGGAGGATGTCGGATTGGGGTACCTCACGCTGGATCGTAACTCGGGTACGCTGGCGGGAGGCGAGGCGCAGCGCATCCGGCTCGCTACGCAGATCGGCTCCCAACTCACAGGCGTCCTGTACATCTTGGATGAGCCAAGCATCGGACTGCACCATCGTGACAACCAGAAGTTACTGGCGACGCTGCAGAAGCTGCGAGACTTGGGGAACACCGTGGTGGTGGTGGAGCATGACGAGGACACCATGGTAGCCGCCGACTGGCTGGTGGACCTGGGCCCCGGCGCAGGCCGTCATGGCGGCCAACTGGTGGCGGCCGGCACCCCCGAACAAGTGATGCGCGACCCCAGATCCCTCACCGGACAATACCTCTGCGGGAAGCGCCGCATCGAAGCGCCCCGAGAGCGGCGCAGGGGCCATGGCACGCGGCTGTCCGTGCTTGGGGCGTCCGAGCACAACCTGAAGCAGGTGAGCGTGGAGTTCCCACTCGGGACATTCACTTGCGTCACGGGGGTGAGCGGCTCGGGCAAGAGCACGCTGGTGAATGACATCCTGTTGACGGCGCTTGAGCGGCACTTGGGGAGTGGGAGTACCGCTCCCGGCGTGCATAAGGGCCTCAAGGGGGTGGAGCACCTCGACAAGGTGATTGCCATCGATCAGAGCCCCATCGGACGGACGCCGCGCTCCAATCCTGCGACCTACACCGGCGCGTTCTCATTCATCCGCGACCTGTTCGCTCATCTGCCCGAATCCAAGGTCCGGGGTTATGGTCCGGGGCGCTTCTCGTTCAACGTCAAGGGCGGTCGTTGCGAAGCGTGTGAGGGCGACGGCGCACGACGCATCGAAATGCACTTCCTACCCGACGTCTACGTGAAGTGCGACACTTGCCATGGGCGACGCTACAATCGTGACACGCTCGAAGTTCTGTATCGGGGCCGCTCCATTGCGGATGTGCTCGAGATGACCGTGGAAGAGGCCCTCGACTTCCTCAGCGCGGTGCCTGCGCTCAAACGCAAACTCGAGACCTTGAAGGGCGTGGGGCTCGGCTATATTCACCTGGGTCAGGCGGCCACCACTTTGTCGGGTGGCGAGGCGCAGCGGGTCAAGCTCGCCACCGAGCTCTCGCGCGTGGCCACGGGGCGCACGCTTTATGTGTTGGACGAGCCCACGACGGGCCTCCATTTCGAGGACGTCCGGGTCCTGCTCGATGTCCTGCAGGCGCTCGTGGAGCGAGGAAACACCGTGGTGGTCATTGAGCATAATCTGGACGTCATCAAATGTGCCGACCATATCATCGATCTCGGACCCGAAGGAGGCGACCTCGGCGGAACCGTCGTGGCCGTCGGCACCCCTGAAGCCGTGGCGCGCGCGAAGGGGTCGCACACTGGAACCGCCTTGCGCCGGGTACTTTCCCGATGACTCCTGCCACTGCTTCCGCTGCGAACCCACGAACATCGACGCGCGCCTCCACCATGAAGGCCATCGTCAAGGCCCAGGCGGCAGTGGGCGTCGAAATCCGTGATGTACCAGTCCCTACCGCGGCTCCGGGTGAGGTTCTCCTTAAAATCAAGCGCGCCGGCGTGTGTGGCACGGACCTGCATATCTACTTGTGGGATCGCTGGTCCCAGGGCCGGGTGAAACCGCCGGTCACTCTGGGGCACGAGTTCGTTGGAGAGGTCGTGGAGCTCGGGGCGGGTGTCAACAGCGTCCAGGTCGGGGCGTTGGTGTCGTGCGAGAGTCATGTGGTCTGCCATACCTGCGTCGCCTGCCGGACGAATCTCGCTCACGTCTGTGAGAACACGCGCACTTTGGGAATCGACATCAACGGGGGGTTCGCGGAGTACGTGGCGGTGCCCGCGGTCAATGCCTGGCCTGTCCCCGCCGGAATCCCGCTCGAGGTTGCCGCCATCATGGAACCCTGCGGCAATGCGGTGCACACGGCCTTCGCTGGCGATCTCTCCGGTTGCACGATCGCGGTCACGGGCTGCGGGCCCATAGGTTTGTTCGCGATCGGGGTCGCGCGTGCGGCCGGGGCGACATGCGTGATCGCCTCTGACGTCTCGCCGTACCGGCTCGACTTGGCGCGCCAGATGAAGGCGGATGCCGTGGTCGACGTCTCGCGTGAGGATTTCGTTCAACGCGTTCACGAGGTCACGCACGGGCGCGGGTTGGATGGAGTGCTGGAGATGTCGGGCAATCCCAAGGCGGTGCGGGATGGGTTGGCAGCTCTGCGCATGGGCGGGCGATTGTCGTTGCTCGGCCTTCCCACGGAGCCGTTCGACCTGGATTGGAATCGGTTGGTGATCTTCAAGGGCATCACACTGCACGGAATCGTGGGGAGACGCATGTACGAAACCTGGGATCAACTCGACCAACTGCTGCGCTCGGGACGCCTCGATCTGACGCCTGCCATCACGCATACGATGCCCATGGATCAGTTTGACGATGCCATCGCCCTCCTGCGGGAGGGCAAGGCAGGCAAGGTCGTGCTCGTCCCCTGGGGCGAAAGCGCATAGGAGAGGTAGTCGCATGGACGACACGCTCAGAACGCAGCTCGCGAAAGAGCTGGCAAGTATCCGCGAGGCCGGGCTGTACAAGAGCGAACGCATCATCACTTCTGCGCAAGGCCCCGAGGTCGTGCTCGAGGACGGCCGCAAGGTCCTGGTGTTCTGTGCCAACAACTATCTGGGACTCTCCAGCC
>JBDSKE010000199.1:0-32810 GCA_039917105.1 Candidatus Eiseniibacteriota bacterium
GCGCAGCGGGCGGACTGCAGAAGGTCGTTCCTTCATGCGCCAGGCGCAGGGCGACGGCCCTGCTGTCCGTCGGGCAGTCGCCGCCCTCGGGTCGGTGCTGCCCGACGGCTTGGTGCCGCTCGTGAAACGCATGGGCTGGTTGAAGCATGCGGTCGCCCGAGTGCGCAATCGAGCGGGTCGCCTTGACCCTCCGGGGTCAGACGCGTGAAGCCGGGCGAGCGCATCTCCGTGGTCATCCCCGCGCACAATGGTCTGCCGGATCTGCTCCAGGCGGTGCAATCCGTGCTGAACCAGACCGAGCAACCGCACGAGTTGATTGTCGTTGACGACGCTTCCGTTGACGGTGGTGGGGAAGCGGTGGTGCAGCGCTTCGGCGACGCGGTCCAGGTATTGACCGGTCATTTTGGAAGTGCCAGTGCGGCGCGCAATGCTGGCTGGCGCGCGGCAAATGGGGAATGGATTGCTTTCCTCGACGCCGATGACGTGTGGTTTCCCGAGAAGCTCAGGGTGGCCAGCGAGCTATTGCGAGCGGCCCCGCACGCGGACTGGTTCTTCAGTGATGGCGAGTTCCTCACGCTCGACGGGCAATTGCACGATTCGTGGTTCGGGCTGTACGCCGATATCACGGAACCCTATTGCGGCTCACCCTTAGCCCAACTGTTCGAGGTGAACTTCGTGCTCACCTCTTCCACAGTGGTGCGACGATCCGCCCTCGAGGCCAATCACGGATTCGATGAGACTCTGACGCATGCCGAGGATCTGGACCTGTGGGTGAAGCTGTCGCGCCGCGGCTCGGCCACCGCCTCGGGACGCCCGCTCCTTCGCTATCAGCACCGCGAAGGCGGTCTCTCGCGCCAGACCGAGAATCGCCTGAGCGGGGGCGCGAAGCTCTTCGACCGGCTCTCAGTGGATGCGGCGCTCACGCCCGCCTTGCGCCGATTGGCGTTGCGCCGCGCCTCGATGTACCACTTCAAACTGGCACTCCATGCCCTGCGCCAGGGGAAACAAGCGCAGGCGCGGGATCGGTTCCGCAGGTCGTGGTTGTTCCCCGACCGGGTCAAGCCCGTCTTGTTCGGTTACGCGGCCGCGTGCATCCCTGCGGCATGGTTCGCAGGGTTGCGTCGTCACAGCGCTGCGCGCGCAGTCGCCAAGCCGCTCGCGGCATTGCGACGGGTCAACCTCCAGGAGTCGGCCAGTCACTCCCCGGTTTCGGGCTCCGCAGCGGAAGGCGGGCGAACTTGAGTTTCGACCGCCGGTTGAGCACTCGCGATGTGGCTGGCGATGTACGCGCCGCTGCCCGCCGTCAGGGTCGCGACTTGAGCGGAGTGCTGGTGCTGGTGCCGGGGATGGTCGTCGCGGCGGTCGTGATGGCTTGCTTCATCATCCTCGATTACACGTTCGATCAGGATCCACACCGGGTGGTGAAGGTTGCTGCCGGCATCGTGGGACTCGGTGCGATTGTCTCGATACCGATGTTCGGGTTGATGCTCCTGCCCATTGCGACGCCATTCCTCTCGTGGGTGCCGCCCACGCCGATTCCCGGACTCAATCCGCTCAATGTTCTGCTGTTCTCGATATTCGGTACCTTCGCGCTCACCCGCGTGCTGCAGCGGCGCCCGTTATTCCGCCAGAACCATCTGGGAGGTGCAATCGGTCTGCTGCTGCTCATTTGCGCGGTCTCGGTCGTGCGCGGCGCGGCGTTCCCGACCGGCTATGGCTTCAATGGGCTGGACGCCAGCCTGCAGTTGTTCCGTTCGGCAACCAGCTTTGCCACCTACTTCATCGTCCTCGCCATGGCGAATGGGCTCTCCGACCGAAAGCGCGTCACTTGGGCGGTGATGCTCGGCTTGTTGGCCGAATCGGTCATGACGATCGTCCTGGGGCGCAATGGAAGTGGCAGCCGCGCGCTCGGATCGATCGGCCAGTCGAATGAGTTGGGCTCGTTCCTGGCATTGTTCGCAGTCGTTGCACTGGCGCTCCTGCCGGGGGTCAAACACTGGTTCGGCCGGCTCGTCCTGGCGACCACATTCGTCGTGGCCAGCATCGGCATCATGCTTTCGCTCTCCCGAGGCGGCATGCTCGCATTCCTGGCGGGCGCCGCCATCGTGGGTTGGAGATCATCGCGCGTATGGTTTGGCGTGCTCGTGGTCGCCATGCTGCTCTCGCCGCTGTGGGCGCCGGATTACGTCAAAGAACGCGTGGTGAGTTCGCAGATCGAAGTGGAGGGGACGGACGACATGACCCTCGATATGTCGGCGGAAGCCCGGTTGCAGACTTGGCAGAGCATCCTGCAGGTGGTGAGCGAGCACCCGATCGAGGGTGTGGGATTCACGGGCCTCGGATATGTCCTCCCGGACATGGGCACGCTGCTCGGCCTTGAGGAAGTGAGGGACTCCGCCCACAACACTTATCTTCGCGTGCTCGCAGAAATGGGAGTCCTTGGCATTATCCTATTCGTGTGGTTGCTGATCAAATGTTGGCTGCTCGCGGACGCCACCATTCGCCGGGCCCGCAACGGTTTCGACCGCGCCCTGGGGGTGGGGCTATGCGGCGCAACCGTGAGCCTCGCGGTGTCGTGCGCATTCGGGGATCGATTTTTCAATGTGGTGATCGCGAGCAGTTTCTGGATTCTCTGTGCACTCGCAGAGGACGCTGTATCCGAGAGTCGACGGGCCGCCTCGTGAGCGGGCGGGTGGTGCGATGGCTGCTCGCTCTGGGGGCCAGCGTATCCGCGTCGCGCGGTGGGGACTGCCGATTGACGATCGTGCGGCATCATCGCGTTTACGCCGATGGTGAGCGCGCGCTTTACCACCTGGGGGTGTCGGAATCGATCCTGGCCGGGCAGGTGGAGACCTGCGTGCGCGCGGGCCTCACCCCACGGACGGTGGCCGAAGGGCTCGCACACCTCGACCGCGGTGATGCCGGGCAGGTCGTGGCGTTCTCGTTCGATGACGGTTACGCCGACAATATGACCCGGGCCCTGCCGATCCTGGAGCGATATGGCGCTCGTGCCACTTGTTTCTTGACCGCTGGGCTCATGGAATCCCGGACCGCACCGTGGTGGGATGAACTCGCGTTCATCCTCGAACACGCCGTCATCCCCGACGCCCGGGTCACTTTCGGCGGGCGAAGCACGTCCCTTCAGGCGATGTCGGACGCCGGTCGCCGCGCGGCACTCACCGCGCTACTGCCGCAACTGCGTGTGGCTCCGGCAGAGATGCGTGCTCGGCTCGATCGATTGCGACAGGTGCTCGGCGTGACCGAGCCTGCCCCGTGCGAACTGGCGGAGTGGCCCGTGGCGCGTCGTTGGGTTGACGCCAGCATGGAAGTGGGATCTCACACCCTGACGCACCCCTTTCTCACCACGCTGCCACCAGGCGAACAGTTGCGCGAGATCGTGGGTTGCGCCGACTTGATCCGCGAGCGACTGGCTGCGCCCGTCACGGGGCTGGCCTATCCCGTTGGCGATCACGACGAGCATACTCTCGAGGCAACGCGCGCCAGCGGCCTCGCCTATGCGGTCACGACCGAGGCTGGCGACTGCCGCCCGGATTCGTCGCGCCACCGGCTTGCGCGCCGGGCACTGACCGAGGGCGCCTGCATCGGACCGGGCGGGAAGTATTCCGGGGCGATGACGCGCGCCGAACTGGCGGGGTCTTTCGATCGCCTCAGGGGACGCAGGCAGGAGTCAGGGACATGACTTCCACGAATCTCGCGGGACGCCGCATCCGCCTCTTGTTCGTCGCCGGGAACTTCGTCACCGGAGGTGCAGAGCGCCACTTGCTCGAGATGTGGCGACGCCTCGACCGCGCCCGCTTTGATGTGCGCATCGCTGTGCTCAAGAAAGAAGGGGCATTCACGCCGCAGGTCGAAGCCCTCGGCTTGATGCTTCATGATCTCCATGTGGGACGACGGCTCTACGACGCCACGGGCGCGCTCGGGTTTCTGCGCCTGGTGTCGGTCGTACGCAAGTTCCGTCCCGATGTCATTCACGGATACCTGTTCGGGGCGAACCTGTTCGCCGCGCTCGCGGGCCGACTCTGCGGGGTCAGGGTCGTTGCGGTGGCCAAACGCAATGTCGATGCATTCGAGACCTCGCGGCAGATCAGGGTGCAGCGCCTGGCCCATCGGCTCGCCACCCATGTCACCGCGGTCAGTTCCGAGGTGGCGCTCAGTTCGGTGGCGCTGGGAGTACCGCCCGGCCGGGTCACCGTGATCGAGAACGGCGTCGATATCGCGCGATTCGATGGTCATTCCGTCGAGGGGGTGGGGCTGGGCCTGCCGACGCGCCCAGCCGGTGTGCCGCTCCTGGGTGCGGTCGGATGTCTGGCCCCGCGGAAGGATTTCGGGACACTGCTTCGCGCGCTGGCCATCCTGCGTGACCAAGGTCGCGACTTCCGCATGGCGATCGTGGGCGATGGGCCTGATCGGACCATGCTCGAAGGGCTTGCCAGTGAACTCGGAATCCAGGGGTGGGTCGCATTCCTGGGTGAACGCCCCGATGTGGACCAGTTGTTACCGGCCTTCGATGTGTTCACGCTATCCTCACGTGAAGAGGGGATTCCGAACGCGTTGCTCGAGGCGATGGCGGCGGCCCGGGCCTGTGTCGTGACGCGCGTCGGCGGGAACGCCGAAGTGCTCGAGGACGGTCGTACGGGATGGTTGGTCCCACCTCAGGATCCCGGGGCGCTCGCCCGCGCGCTCGAAGAGGTCATGACGCACCCTGTGGAGGCCGAGCGTCGCGCCTTGGCAGCGCGGGAGGCCATGCTTGCGGAGCGCAGTATCGACGCGATGGTTCGGCGGCACGAGGAGTTCTACACGCGCGCGTTGGGGCTCTCGGGATCCGAGCCGGCAAGCGCGGAGGCCCGATGAAATCCGTCTTGTATGTGACCACGACATTCCCGACCCTGGCCGCGTTCATCGAGAATGAAGTCAAGCGACTGCATGCGCGCGGCGTGGATGTCCGCGTCCTGACGCTGCGTGCCGTGGGCACCCAGTACCAGCCCGAGCATGCCAATCTGGTGACGCTCACGCAGGCGTTGGGTGCACCCTGGGCGCTGGTCAACCTGAAGGCGCTCGCGACATGGCTGGTGCGCAAGCCGCGCGTGCTCGTACCGCTGGCCGCTCGTGTGCTGTGGGCATCGCGGGCGAGTGGCTATGCCATGGTCGGACACTTGGCGTACCTGCCCGCGGCGGCACGCGTCGCCTCTTTGGCAGAGACCTCCGGGTGCGAGCGGATCCATGGCGTCTGGGCGCATTTCCCGGCCACCGTGGCGTGGCTGGCGGCGCGCCTGACGGGCAAGCGCTTCAGCATGTCCGCGCACGCAGGGGCGGACCTTTACCGAACCCAGGCTTTCCTCGCCGAAAAGGTCCGCGACGCCGACTTCGTCACCGCATGCGTGCGTGGCAATGCCGACATGCTCCGACGCCTGGCGGGTTCGGGTCGCGTGGAGTGGCTCTACCATGGCACCGACCTGGCGCGCTTCGGGGCCATCGAGCGAGCGCGCTCGCGTGAGCCCATGTTGCTCGTGGTGGGACGGCTGGCGGAAGCAAAGGGTTTCGATGACGCCATCGTCGCATTGGGAGTATTGCGGGCGCGCGGGCTCCGCCCGACTCTGGTGGTGGTGGGCGAGGGGCCCGAGCGAGCGCGACTCGAAGCGTTGACGCTGACCCATGGCGTGAGCGGTCAGGTGGAGTTCCGGGGCTCCTTGAATCACGATGAGATCGCGCCGCTCTATGCCGCTGCCTGGCTGCTGTTGGCTCCGAGCAAAGTGCTCGCCAATGGCCGCCGCGACGGCATTCCCAATGTGGTGATCGAGGCCATGGCGGTGGGCGTTCCGGTTGCCGGGACGCGTGCCGCAGGCATCGAGGAGGCGGTCGTCCCCGGACAAACGGGGACGCTCAGCGAGCCCAATGACCCGCACGGGCTCGCGGATGCGATCGCGCCGCTGCTCACCGATCCCGCCGAGGTGGATCGGCTTGGCGAACTCGCGCGGCGTTCGGTGCGTGAGACCTTCGATGCGGACGTCAACTTCGAGCGGCTGTGGGCACTGTTCGAGGCCCATTCGCCCCCGAACGAGACGCCCTGATGCGGGTGATGCATGTGGTCGAGGCGATGCATCAGGGCGGCGCCGAAACGCTCGTGGTTGAACATGTCCGCTTGGCGGGCCCCGAAGTCGAGAGCACGGTCGTCGCCCTCAACCGGGGAGGCCCCTCACTCGAGGCGGCGCGGGCCGCAGGAGCCGAGGCAGTGCTCATGTGCAAGGGTGAGGCGCGACTGGCGGCACTGCACAAGCTCGGGGAACTGATGAAGCAGCGACGAATCCAGGTGGTGAACGGCCACAATCCGACGGGCGCCATGTACGCCACGCTGGCAGCACGGATGGCTGGCGTTCCCGTGGTGGTGCGCACCGAGCACAGCATCCACTATCCCGGTCGGGGGTTTCGGTTTTACGGGCCGGTCGAAGCGCTGATCACAACGCTCTCGGACCGGGTGATCTGTGTGTGCGAAGCTTCGCGTCTCAGTCACACCTCCCGGCTGCGATTCGCACAAGACCGATTCGTGACCATCCTCAATGGCATTGCGGAACCCGCCGTGGCGCCCCGTGAGCGCGAGTCGACCCGCGCCGCGCTTGGCCTGGCGCCGGACGCACGGCTGGTGCTGAACGTGGGGAGTCTCACCCGGCAGAAGTCACAGGACACGCTACTACGCGCCTTCGCTAGAATGGCGCCGCGCGTGCCGCAGGCCGTGCTATGCATCGTGGGTGAAGGCGTCCTGGAGCCCCGACTGCGTGCCTTGCACGCCGAGTTGGGGCTGGGCGAGCGGGCACGATTCCTGGGGCCGAGGACCGATGTTCCCGACCTGATGGAAGCGTGCGACTTGTTCGCGCTGGCCTCCTCACGCGAGGGGTTATCGATCACACTCCTTGAGGCCATGCGCGCATCGCGGGCGTGTCTGGCCACGCAGGTGGGCGGCAATGCCGAAGCCGTGGCCGACGATACCACCGGCCGCATCGTGCCCGTGGGTGATGTGGAACGCATGGCTGCGGCGTTCGCTGAACTTCTGGGCGATTCCACGCGACTGACTGCATTCGGCCAAGCCGGGCATGCGCGCTGGCGGGAGCGATTCACCGCCCACCGCATGGTGCGCCAGACCGAGGCGCTCTACGGCGAAGCCTTGGCGCGCCATGGTCACCCCAGGGCGGAGGCAGCGCGTGAGAGTGCTTGAACCCCGCGGGACGCTTGGGCTGACCATCGCGGCAATCGGCGACATCGGTCTAGTGGGTTCGGCCCGGGCCCGCGCGGAACGCGAAGGCTGGGATGCCCCGTTCGCGCCACTGCGTGAAACCCTCTCGGCAGCCGATCAGGCCTTCGCCAATCTCGAGTTCCCCATCGGCGAGCGGGCGTGGGTGCGTCCGGGCCGCTCGGAGGAGTTCTTCCAGGACGCGGAGGTGCCTGCGGCGCTCGCTCGGGCAGGTGTCCGTATCGTTTCACTGGCCAACAATCACATGATGGACTGCGGCGAGTTGGGCCTGCTGCGGACATTGGAAGCATGCCGTCAGTCGGGACTCACCCCGATTGGCGCCGGCCGCGACCTGGCCGAAGCAAGGACGCCTGCCCGCACCGTGGTCCGAGGCCAGCGAGTAGTGTGGCTGGGGTATGGGACTGCCTCTGACGATGCGGCCGGCGTGGATCGAGTGGGGATCGCTCCACTGGAGGCATCGCTGGTGGCCGAGGATTGTGCGCGCTGGCGCCCCGAGGCCGATCTGCTCGTCGTGAGTGTCCACTGGGGCTCGATGTATGTGGACTACCCACCGCCGCGGGTGACCGAGGCAGCCGAGGCGATCTTCGCCGCGGGCGCCGATCTCATCATCGGGCATCACCCCCACGTGCTGCAGGGCGCGCAGCAGCGCGGGGCGGGGCTTGTCCTCTACAGCCTGGGTGACGCCGTATTCAACTGTCGGGCGGGGGATTTCCACGCGCAAATCGCGGTCGAGAAGCGTCTGGAAAGCGGTGTGTTCACTGTGCTCGTCGCGAGCGAGGCCATGGGACTCGAAGTCACCCCGACGCGCTTGGACGACGATGGTTTCCCTCAGCTGTTGGCGCAGCGCGATCGCCAAGCGCCGCTCGCGAGGCTCGAGGCGTTGGGCCATGGGCTTGCAGACGCGGCGCGCAGCTTTGCATCGAATAGTGCCCCGACCTTATTGCAGTATGAGTTGCAGAGTCTGGGGACCTACCTGCGTCAGGGACGTTGGGATCGCGTGTTCAAACTCCTCGGCAGCGTTCGTCCCCGGCATCTGCCTCTGTTGTGGGCGGCGGTGAGTGCTCGAGGCAAGCGGCCTGCCGCACGGGAGCGGTTGGGGCACACCAAGGAAGAAGGGGACCGGGGATGAGTGAAAGGTCGATGGAGGCTCGCAAGGCGTTCGAGCGATTCGTGAGATGGACGATCGAGCAGGAATACGCACCAGTGCAGGAGCGCCTTCCCGCCGGCGAGCGGGAAGCGTTCGCGGACTATTACAAAAACCTTCCCAAACCGGGCGCGGAAGCTGCCATCGAGCGCTATCTGCGCGGCTTCTGGCGGAGCGATGCGGGCTGGACCGCGCGCTGGATCGTGGATCGTGCCGCCAGCGTCGGCAGGCGGCCGCGAATCCTCGACGCAGGTTCGGGTTTCGGTACGTACTCCATGCTCTACGCCTCGGTCGGAGGCGATGTCGTGGGTGCCGACCTGCGTCCCGATCGCCTCGACGCCGCGCAGAAGCGTTTGGCATTTCACCACGAGCGGACTGGCGAGAAGCTTTCCGTGGAGTACCGCCGAGCGGACCTCACGCGCGAGTGGGACGGCGACTATGACCTGGTCTGGGTCTACAACGCGCTCTCCCATATCGATCCGCTCGAGGCGTTCCTCGCCCAAACGCGCAAGCACCTCACCCCGGGCGGAGTGCTGGTGATCGGGGATATCAATGGCGCTCACCCCGAGCACCTGAGGCGGTTGCAGGCACTGCGGGGAGATGAGGTGCACAGCGAGTACGTGGCGCCCGATGGCGAGCGCCATCTCTACGCCGTGGAACGCCCATTCCCACCCCGTGAGATCCGCGAAATCTTCGAATCGAATGGACTCAAGATGGTGCATCACGAATTGTACTGGGGCGGGCTCGGGGCGTTGCCAGAGCCGCTCTACCAGACATTCATGCAGCCGCTGCAACGTCAGTGGAGGTGGGGCCACTCCATGGCGCGACGGCAGTTGGTCGTGGCCACAGCGGCATAGCCAGAGGATCCTGGATCGATGCGTGTGCTGTTCGTGAGCCAGTACTTCCCACCCGAGACCGGCGCGGCACCCGCGCGTGCTCTGCACTTCGCGCGCGCCCTGGTTCGTGCCGGTCATGAGGTCCGCGTCCTGACGGGCCTGCCCAATCACCCCGGCGGCGAGGTTCAGCCGGACTACCGAGGGGTCACGCGCCGAACCGAGAACCTCGATGGCATCACGGTGGAGCGTGTCTGGCTGCACGCCACACCCCGAAGGACGGCGTTGACCCGGCTGTGGAACCACTTGTCCTTCGCGGGATCGGCACTTCCCGTCGCGCTCTTCGGCCCCCGCCCGGATGTCGTGGTTGCCAGCACCCCACCGCTTTTCCTGGCGCTCACCGCGTTGTTGGCGGCGAAGCGATTCGGGGCACCGTTCGTGAACGATTGTCGCGATGACTGGCCGCATGCTGCAATCGCGTTGGGCGAAATGCAGCCCGGTTGGATCGCGCGCGTGCTCGAGCGGATCGCTCAGACTTTTCAACGCCGGGCCGCGCGCATACTCGTCGTCACGCCGGGAATGCGACTTCAGTTGGTCTCTCGAGGTATTGACGAACGCCGCTTGGTGTTCCTGCCCAACGGTGCGGACACCGACCTCTTCCGGCCGGTGCCGCGTCCGGTGCGCCCCCCCGAAGCGCCCTTCACCGTGATTTATGCGGGGACACATGGATTGGTGCACGGCATGGATGCCCTGATCGATGCCGCCGAGTTATTGCGCAATGAGGCCGTGACATTCCTGTTCGTCGGCGATGGAGTGGCGAAGCCCGCCTTGCAGCAGCGTGCCCTGGAACAGGGCCTCACGAACTGCGAATTCCGTCCCAGTGTTCCGCCGCTGGAGTTGGTGTCCCTATTGCAATCGGCGGACGCCTGCATCGCGACCACGCGCGCAAGTTCGTTCGCAGGCGAGACCATCCCGGTCAAGTTGTTCGATTACCTGGCTGTGGGCTGCCCTGTCGTGGCAGCGGTCCGAGGGGATGCCGCGCGGGTCGTGGAAGCCTCGGGTGGCGGCCTCGTCGTGCAACCCGAGGACGGCGGCGCAATCGCTGGCGCCATCCGCCGCCTGCGCGACGAGCCCGGCCTGAACGAACGACTGGCGGCGTCGGGGCCTGGCTTCGTCGCCCGCGAGCATTCTCGTGCGGCACTGGGAATGCGTTGGGTGAAGCTCTTGGATGAGGTCCGCATCGAACGCCATGGCCGCGATATCGCCGCAATCCCGAGCGGCTGGCATGCGCTGTGGCAGCGCGCACTCGATCTGCTCGTGTCGTTCACGGCGCTCATCGCCTTCTCGCCGGTGTTGCTGGCAGTGGGGGTGGCGATCCTGTGGGACTCACGCGGGCCCGTACTGTTCCGCCAGCGCCGCAGCGGAAGAGGTTCTTCGGAGTTCGTGCTGTTCAAGTTCCGCAGCATGGCCGAGGGAACCCCGGATCTGGCGACCCATCTCGTGGACCCGGGTCAGATACGGGTCACGCGTGTCGGAGCGTTCATCCGTCGCACCAGTCTGGACGAGTTGCCCCAGCTCTGGAATATCCTACGAGGGGACATGACGCTTGTCGGCCCGCGGCCGGCGCTGCATAACCAGTACGACCTCATCGCCCTGCGCCAACAGGCGGGAGTTGATGCACTCAAGCCGGGTCTGACCGGCTGGGCTCAGGTCAACGGTCGTGACGAGATCCCAATGGAGCAAAAGGTGGCCTACGACCGCGAGTACCTGGAGCGGTTCTCGCCCCTGTTCGATCTCCGGATTCTATGGCGGACTGCGACCACCTTGTTCACGATGCGTGGTGCCCGGTGAATCGCTCGGGAGGGCACGCGCGCGCGCACTCGAACCTCGGCCTCGCCGCTCGCCCGGCTCTCCCCGCCGGGGCGCAGGCCGTGGTGCTCTCGCTGCTGTTCGCTCTCGTCCATCACCGCACGTTCAGCGAACTCTGGGGCATCTGGACCACGAACGATAACTACTCGCATGGCCCACTCGTGCCAATGACTTCAGCCATTCTCGTGGCCATGCGCTGGCGTAAATTCGAGGCGATTCCTTTTTCGCCCGACGCGCGCGGTCTGGCACTCATCGCGCTCTCGTGCCTGATGCAGGTCGTGGGGATCCGTGCCGACTTGTTCGCGCTGCAATGCTGGTCAGTCCTGCCCCTGTTGTTCGGGTTGAGTCTCACCTTCTTGGGGCGAGCACGCACGCACATGCTGACATTCCCGATCGCCTACCTGGCGTTCATGTTCACCTTCCCACCATTCATCATGAATCAGTTGAGCTATGCGCTCAAAGAGATTGCAATGGCGGGCGCGACGCGCGGCGCGGAATGGCTTGGTGTCACTTTGCACCGGGCCGGGATGTCGCTGTATCTGGTGAGTGGCGAACTGCGCGTCGAGAATCCATGCAGTGGGCTGCGGTCCTTGCTCGCGCTACTCGCAACCGCCACGATGTTCGCTTACTTCCAGCCAGGTGGATTGGGTCGGCGCGCTGCCATGATGCTGGGCGCTATTCCCATCGCCATTCTGGGCAATGCGGCCAGGCTCCTGCTGCTGATCGTGGCGGCTCACTACCGCAGCGTCGAATGGGCAACCGGCGCGTTCCATGATGTCACGGGCTACGTGATTTACGCGGTGGCGCTGGCCGCACTTTTGGTGCTGCGCAGCATGCTGAGCCCGGTCCGAGAAGGCAGGGCTTCTGCACTCCAGCGGGTTCGAGGGTTGAACCCATGAGGCGCTTCCTCGCGGCCGTGCTCATGCTGGCAGCCACGGCAACCGTGGTTTGGCTCAACCCGCCCGAGAACCTCGCCCTGGGGCGAGGGGTGCTCCAGGCGGTGCCGGCGACGTTCGGCCCCTGGAGTGGATCGGATTACAGTTTCGAGGACGCCGTCATCGACGAGCTGAAGGCGGACGACATACTCATCCGGCGCTATGAGCGCGATGGGCACACCATCTGGCTGTGCGTGGTCTACCACCAGAACAAGCGATACGGCGCCCATGATCCCCAGTTGTGTTACGACTCGCAGGGTTTCGTGGTCGATTCCAAGGGGCACGCCCGCGTGGACGACGGCACGCGCGAGGGCCTTGAGGTGAATACCTTCACTGCGGAACGCCAGAAGCAGAAACGTGTGGTCTGGTATTGGTGGAGCACCGAGGGACTGAGCACCCCGGATGTGCGGGCCTTCCGAAGCCGAATGGCAGTGACCGGGGCCATGGACAATCGCTCGTGGGGCGCCTTCGTCCGCGTCGAAACCGTGGTGGACGACGGCGATCTCGCGGCAGCCAGGGCCCGCGTCGCAGAGTTCTCTGCGCGCATCGCGCGCGAGATGCCGGGCGTGTTCGCCGCTGCGGTGAAACAGGGAGGGCCGAAGCGATGAATGTGTTCGAGCAGGTCGCATTGGGTTGGCAGTGCCTATGGCACGCCCGGCACGAGTTGCCGCGCGCCGAGTTGTGGGGGCCGTGGGTGGCGATGCTCGTGGTCCAATCCGTGGTCATCGGTGCCCTCGCATTCGCGGCCCACCCCGCACTGTCATGGTGGATGGTGCCGTTGTTGCGTGCAGTGACGCATGAGGATGTGGTCCGATTCCCCGAACTCCTCCGTCGCCTGCCGGGACTTGCGGCGCAGGTGGCGGTCGTGCTGGGCTGGGTGCTCGGTTCACTCACCGCCGGCGCAGCGACCCGCCAGTTCGCCGACCGCTTCGCAGGAGCTGGCGTGCGTTCCGGTGTGGCGTGGCGCGAGGCGCTGTCCCGCTGGCCGAGCCTCTTGCTGGTGGCATTGCCCGTGGCACTGGTGGGTTGGATCGTGAGGGCGCTGCCCGGGGCGATCGCGGGTGTCCGCATGTCCTCGATTTCGCGTCGCCTCCTGCCCGAGCTGTTGAGCGGGGCCGAACTCGTGCTCGTCGCGTCCCTACTGTACACGACCGCGCTTGTCATGATCGAGCGCTGCGGCGCATTCGCTGCTTTGCGAGAAGTGCCGCGCACCTGGGCGCGGGGCTTCGTACCCGCACTCGTCGTCGTGCTGCTGGTTTCGTTGCTCCGCATGCCGATCAATCGTTTGGCGCTCTCGAGCGCCCTCATCGTGGACCGCGGGGTCCCCGAGCTGGCGGTCGCTCTGGCATTGGTCCAAGCGGCGGTCGGGGTGCTCGCAGGATTCCTGCTCACGGGGTCGGCCACACTCCTGTACCTGAGCGCGCTCACGACTCGCGAGGAGGACAGTTGGTGAGGCCCGGGATCGCATGGCTGGTCGTTTCGCTCCTGCCGTTTCTCGCGGGGTGCGGCGACCCTGATCTATGGGCACGCTGGCGCGCCGAACGGACGCTCTGGGACGCGCATCGCCGGGCCGACCGTGTCCTGCTGCGCCCCGATGGTCCGCGACCACAGGATTGGGCGATGCTCGAGCGACGCTTCCACAAAGCGCTCGATGAATTCCCAGCAAGTCGCTGGGTGCCATTGGCCCCAGGCGGCGGGCCCGCGCGTGATATCGCGGCGGCCTCTGGAGATGCCGCGCTCGTGCTGGGAGAGCTCGCTGCACGACAGGGACACGACGACATAGCGGTCACGCGCTGGCGGCAGGTGGCGGCGGATTACTTCACGCTTCCCGATGTCGTGCTCGAGGCGCGCCTCTCCGAGGCCGATGCGCTCGCACGCCTTGGACGGCACGCGGAGAAGTTGGTCGCACTACGTGCGGTCGTGGATTCCACGCCGCTCGTGGATGCGCAGAGCCATCGCCTGCGCACCCGCATGCTCACGACGACCCGTTGGCTGGCGCGCGAGTTGCAGGAATCCGGACGCTCGCAAGAAGCAGCCACCATGTTGCACAGCGCCGAGGAGCGGTTCACTGCCGCGCTCGGCCTGCCCGGCACCCCTGACCGATCCGCGCTCGCGAGCGCGCTCTCGGATGTGCGCGGGGCACTGGGCGATGTGCCGGGTTCGTTAGCGGCGCTCCGCTTGGCGTTACGCGCGGCGCCTGCTTCACAGGCGCCAACGCGCGTGTTGTCGCTGGCGGAACAAGCCTTGGCCCTGGGTGCGTCGGACTCGGTTTTTGCCTATGCGCGCTGGGCCGCCACCCTGGACCGCAGCCGGAACGTGGCCGGCCCAGCACTTCTGGCGATGGCCGCGGCTTTCGAGCAACAGGGCCGAAGTGACTCGGCCCTGGCGAGCTATGACGCGCTATTCGCGCGTTGGGAATCCCTTGGGCCGCTCGAGGCCGAGGCGCGCTACCGTCGCGGTATCCTGCTCGAACATCTGGGACGCTGGGAGCTGGCCCGCGGCGAGTTCCGCACCCTGGCGGCTGCCTTGCCCACGGACCCGCGAGCATTCCAGGGATTGCGCCGCATCGTCCAACACAGCATCGATCTGGGTCAGTTCGATCTGGCGCAGGTCGAGGGCGACGCTACAATCGCCAACTTGAGACACTTGATTGTCACGAACCGGGACCCGCTGGTTCAGCGCGAGGCGCGCGTGGTGCACGCCGAGGTCCTTTTGGCACTGGGCCGTGGTGCCATGGCGGAGTCCTCGTTCGTCGACCTCTGGCGTCGCTTTCCCGGCGACTCGACCACCGAGGCTGGCGCCCTGCGGGCGGCGCGCATTGCCGAACATCTTCCGGGCGGCGCGGACCGTGCCCGCCAGCTCTACTTGGAGTTGCGCCGCGCAGCCAGAAACGCCACCGTGCGACATGCAGCGGACGCGGCACTCACGGGTCGGGGTGCCACGCAGCACTGATCCCCGGAGGCCGGCGTGATCTGGAGTTGGAACGCTTCGCCCATCCAGGAGGCCGTGGTCTCCGCGAGTGCGCTCCTACTCGCCGCCATCGGGCTCATCGTGCTATTGCGTCGCGGACATTGGCTCACGACCCTGTTGTTCGCGTCCGCATTCCTGTCGCTGGCTGCGTTCCAGGCCGGCACACTCGGGCTCGTGCACGCCGACGGCACTGCTTCGGCCCGCCTGTGGGCCACCTACCTTGCGCGGGTTTCGGCACTGGTCTCATGGCTGTGGCTCACTTTGAGCGTGGTGTTGGGCCGACCCGAGCCTCGGGCCCAGTTGCGCAACGCGGGCGCCCCGCTGGTGCTGTCACTCATCGGCTGCACGATTCTCTCCTCCACTGCGAACACCCGATTCGTGGTGCAAGAAGTGGTCGGCAATGGCCCGGGCGCAGTCGTGGTGTTCGGGGCGCTGGGTAAGATCTATCTGATGTACCTCGTGGTCGCCATGGTGGGCGTGCTCATGAACATCGAAAGCATGCAGCGCGTTGCGCCAGCTTCGGGCCAACGGCGCCTGCGGGCGTTGTTCATCGCCATTCTCGTCTCCATGCTGGGCGAACTGCTGGTGGTCTCGGCCGGGCTCCTGTATGGGGGGTTGCGCGTAAGCTGGCTGGTGAGCACTGCACCGCTGCTGTTCGTTGCGGGTTCGGCTGCTGCGATGGCGCTCGCTCGCCGGCGGCTGTCCGACATGGATGTCCCCGTCGCGCGACCGGTCATCTACTACTCGTCGGTGTCCCTCACGCTGGCGGGAGCATTCATGCTGAGCACGCTCGTGCTGAGCCGGCTGATTCCCGCACTGTCGCAAGAGTGGCGGATCGGGGTGATCTTCGGGTTCGTCGCGTTCGTGGGCGGGGGTGGGCTGCTGCTCATGCTGAGTCCACGCACCAGCCGCGCCATCAAGCGTTTCATCGATCGGAACTTCTACGCGAACCGCTACGACTATCGCCGGGAATGGGAACGCGTGAGCCGCGATCTCACGCCGACAGCGCGGCCCGAGGAGCTCGCGCGACAGATCGAGACGCTGGTGTGCGCGATCTTCGACGCCGAACGCGCCACCATCCACCTGCGAGACGATAAGGCGGGCGTGTTCCGCCGCCTGCTTGGCCCCGAAGGGGTTCTGCTCGAGGTGCCGCCGGGCGATCTCTTGGTGAAGCATCTGGAACGGACCCTTTTACCGGTCCTGCTCCACGACCTCGAGGGTGACCTGGATCTGATTCCGTTGCTCGTCGAGAGTCGCCCCACGCTCGTCGCCACGGATGCCGCCGTGTGCGCTCCATTGGCGGTCGGCGATGCGCTCATCGGGCTGCTTTGGGTATCGCGCAAGCGCAATGGCGAGGAGTGGTCGCTCGAGGACCTGGAGTTCCTCGGTGCGATGTCTCGGCAGGTGGCCGCCGCGCTGTGGTTCTCGCGCCAGTCCGAGTTGGCGACCGAGATGCGCCAGATGGAGTCGTTGCACCGGCTCACCACATTCGTGCTCCACGACATCAAGAATCAGGTCTCAGGGCTTTCGCTCGTGGTCGAGAATGCCAAGCGGCACTTGGGCAATCCGGATTTCCAGCGCGATGCCATGGCAGTCGTGGGCAACACTGTGGCGTCACTGCGCGAACTCATGAATCAGGTCTCCGGCGTAGCCCGCGTGCCGCACATCGAGCCCGCGCCATGCTCGGTGAGGGAACTGATCGAAGATGCGATCCTTGCTGCGGGCATGGCGCAGATCGATGGCGATGGGCCGCTGCGACTCGAACTGCGGATCCCTGAACAACACGAAGTCGTCGTGGACCGCCGGCTGCTTGCCCGAGTCCTCGTCAACCTGCTCACGAACGCACGCGAGGCCCTGCCGGGTCCGGGGCGGATCGAGCTCGCCGCCGAGATCGAGGGGGAGCCCCGCATGCTCGTGGTGTCGGTGCATGACGATGGCCGCGGCATGAATGAGGAATTCCTGCGTACCCGCCTGTTCCGGCCATTCGCCACGACCAAGCCCAATGGGCTCGGCATCGGGTTGGCCCAATCCCGTAGCATCGTCGAGGCGCACGGGGGGCGGATCGAGGTTCGCAGTCGGCTTGGCGCCGGCACCACATTCACCGTGCACGTTCCAGCCGATGGGCGAGTTGTTCATTTGCACGAACCGCTGGATGCCCTGAAAGGGCTGAATCCATGAGTCAGGACAAGATTCTCATCGTCGACGACGAGGATTCCATCCGGAACCAGCTCAAATGGGGACTGGCCGAGGAGTATGAGGTGCTGTCGGCAGGCACTGCCGAAGAGGCCCGTCGCTTGTTGAGGGACGAGAAACCGAGCGTCGTCACGCTCGATGTGACGCTCGGTCCTGCGGGCGCCCAGCCCGAGGGACTCGACCTGCTCGACGAGATCGTCGAGAAGTACCCCTTCACCAAGGTCATCATGGTGACCGGCAATGACAGCCGCGAGAACGCTCTCACCGCGATTCGCCGCGGCGCGGTGGATTGGTATTCCAAACCGATTCAACTCGAGGAGTTGCGGGGCATTCTGCGTCGCGCGCTGCACATCCGGCATATCGAGCAGGCCCAGTCCGAAGGGGCCCCCAGTGGCCGCAAGCGCTACCATCGATTGGTGGGCGAATCCGAGGTGATGAAGCGCGTATTCGCGCTCATCCAGCGGGTCGCGAACACGGACGCGACGGTCCTGATTGTCGGCGAGAACGGAACGGGCAAGGAACTGGTCGCGCACGCGATCCATCAGGCGAGCCAACGGCGTGAGGAGGCGTTCGTCCCCATCAATTGCGGCGCGATCCCCGAAGCGCTTCTGGAGTCCGAGTTATTCGGCCACGAGCGAGGCGCGTTCACCGACGCCCACCGCACCCGCGAGGGCAGGTTCGAGCTCGCCGACAAGGGCACGCTCTTCCTGGATGAGATCGCTGACCTACCGACGCACCTGCAAGTGAAGCTCTTGAGATTCCTGCAGGATCATGTCGTGGAACGCGTGGGTGGGCGTGAGGCATTGCGGATCGATGCAAGGGTCGTGGCGGCGACGAACCAGGATTTGAAGGCCATGCGTGCCTCGGGGCGGTTCCGAGAAGACCTCTTCTACCGTCTCAGCGTGGTCACGATCGTCGCCCCGCCGCTGCGAGAGCGCGGCGATGATCTGAGATTGCTGGCCGAGTACTTCCTCGAGTTCTACGGGCGCCACCACAAGCGACGGATCAAGGGTTTCACCCAGGCGGCCCTGCGCGCGCTCATGGCGCATGCCTGGCCGGGAAACGTCCGCGAGATGGAGAACCGTGTGCAGCGCGCGGTGATCCTGGCGCAAGACGCCTATTTGCGCCCCGAGGATCTGGAACTCGAAGGTGACAACGCTGCGGACGAGCCAATGCCCACTCTCCAGGCTGCGCGCGACGAGGCCGAACGGAGTGTTCTGGTGGAGGCGCTCACTCGCAATGCCGGCAACGTCACGCGCGCGGCACGTGACATCGATGTGAGCCGGCCGGGATTGCATGACCTGATGCGTAAGCATGGCATCGAGGCGGCCCGATTCCGACGTCCCGAGTTGCCGCACGACGACGATGACGCGCAGGGCGGCGAGTCTTGACGCTGATCCGGGCCGCCGATAGCTTGGACGTCGCGCCGACGCAAGCAGAAGGCCCCGCTTGGGATCGCTCCCGCGGGGCCTTCTCGAGAAATGGGGGGTTTTGTTCTCGGAGTCGCGGGCCGCACGCGAGTTTCTTCGAACTGACCCCCCGAACATCTGTGCTATAGACGCAGGAGTGGCGTTGGCGGTTCAGGATACTTCGCATCACCGTGCTGCGGGGTCCCGACGCCCATCAATTTCTCGACTCCGGGGTGTTCAAGGAGTGTCACTTCTGCATTGGGAAACCGACATGACTATGACAAGCGCTGGGCTCGAAGGGCATCGCGCATGAGCCAAGGCTTCTTCCTCGCGATCGCAGGGAACATCGGCGTGGGCAAGACCGAGCTCACCAGCCGCCTCAGCCAGGAACTGGGCTGGGCGGCCTACTACGAGCCCGTGATCCAGAACCCCTACCTCGATCCGTTCTACAAGGACATGCCGCGTTGGAGCTTCCACCTCCAGATCTACTTCTTGAGCGAACGGTTCAAGGCACAGGTCGCGATCGGGGGCAGTTCGCTGCCATTCATCCAGGATCGCACCATCTACGAGGATGCCGAGATCTTCGCGCGCACTCTGCATGCACAAGGTTCCATGACCCAAGTGGACCACGAAAACTACACATCACTGTTCGGCGTCATGGTGGACTTTCTACGCAAGCCAGACGTCATCCTGTTCCTGAAGGCAAGCCCCGAGACCCTCATGAGTCGGATCTCCAAGCGTGGCCGCGAGAGCGAGAAGGGGGTCGGAATCGATTACATCCACCGCCTGAACGATGCCTACGACGCATGGATGGTGCGGGCTCGCGGCTACACCGAGGTGCTCGAGATCGACACCGACACCATTCCGCTGCAAGGGGACACCCCAGCCTTCCGCCAGTTGGTCGAGGATCTGAAGCGTCGCTATCCGCGGCAGGCCGAGTTGCGGCTCGAGGGTGGCCGCTGACCGTCATCCTCATTAACGAGCCGTTTGCAATGCCTCGGTGCATCTCGCGCATAACTGGTGCTCCCCCACCGGTGCCACATCCGGTCGGAACATCCAACACCGTTCGCACTTGTCGAACCCCGTCCGGCTGACCTCGACCACGACCCCCTGACCCGGTTGGCCCGGTACGAGGGTTGCGCGTGCGACGATCAGCAGGCCCGAAAGTTCGTCGCGGTAGGGCGACAGCCGTTCGATCCATGTCGGCGGTGCAGTGATGGTGACTTCAGCCTCGGCGGTCGTGGCCAGCGTCTTCGCCGCCCGCAACGGTTCGATCGCGGCGTTGACCGTGTCGCGCACTTCGCGCAGGAACATCCACTCGTTGCTGCTGGCACCCTTGGTCGAACGTTCCGGCCATTGCGCGAAGTGCACACTGTCGCATTCAGACCGTAATCCAGGGTGGTGCTGCCAGACCTCGTCCGCGGTGAATACCAGCGCTGGCGAGGCGGCAAGCACCAGGTCGTGCAGGGCCTGCCATAAGACGGTCTGGGCTGAACGGCGCGCCGGGTCGTCGGTCCGCAGGGTGTAGAGGCGATCCTTGGAGAGGTCGAGGAAGACCGCGGACAGATCGACGGTGCACGCATCGAGCAGACCATCGAGCGCTTTGTGGAACACGAGGGCTGACCATTCGCCGCGGATCAGCGCCAATCGCATGGCCATGTGGTCGGAGAATGCGCGGTCCACTGCCGTCAGTCGATCGCGTGCCAAGGCATCGTTGGGGTGGAAATCGTGCAAGTTGCCGAGCAGGAAGCGGAAGGTGTTCCGCACCTTGCGATAGGCCTCTGCGACGCGCAGCAGGATCTCGTCGCCCACTCGCACATCACCGCGCCAATCGGTGGACAGAGCCCACCAGCGCACCACGTCAGCGCCATACTTGGCGATCACGGTGAGTGGTGAGACCACATTGCCGATCGACTTGTGCATCGCGTGGCCCTTGCCGTCGAGCACCCAGCCGTGGGTCGCCACCGCCGTGAAGGGCGCCACCTGGTCCACGGCGACGGACACCATGAGCGAGGAGTTGAACCAGCCGCGATGCTGGTCCGGCCCCTCGAAATAGACCACCTCGGCCTCGCCCTTGCCGGCCGCTTGCCAGATGGCGCGCAACTCAGGGTGCTGAACCTGGATCGCGCGATGGGTCGAGCCCGAGTCGAACCACACGTCGAGCACGTCGGTCTCCTTCCGGAATGGGCCTGCGCCGCCACAGTGGCTGCAGCGGAATCCCGGCGGCAGGAAGTCCTCGACGGGGCGCGAGTACCAGCTGTCGGAGTCCTCGAGCCGGGTCCATTCGGCTGCGCGCCGCATGACTCGCGCATCAAGTGAGGGCTGTTCGCAGGATTCGCAGTACACCGCGGGGATTCCGACCCCCCACGATCTCTGGCGCGAGAGGCACCAATCGGGGCGGCTCTTGACCGCCTCGCGGATGCGATTGAGTGAACTGGCCGGGTCCCACTTCACATGACGCTCGATGATCTCGACGCAACGTTCGCGATGCCCATCGTGGTCCACGATCATGAACCATTGGTCGGTGGCGCGGAAGATCACCGGCTTGTGGCATCGCCAGCAGTGCGGATAGGAGTGCGTGAAGTTCGTCGCGTGCAGGAGTCGACCGGTTTCCCCAAGCCAGCGCACGATGTCCTCGTTCACATCGAGTACGCTCCGCCCGGCGAAGTGGGGCACGTCAGGGGTGAAGCGGCCGGCCTCATCGACCGGGCACGAGAGGCCCAGCCCACTTCGTTGACCCACGATGAAGTCCTCAGTGCCATGCCCCGGCGCGGTGTGCACGATGCCGGTGCCGTCGTCCATGCTCACATAGGGCGAGCCATCCACCACGCGTGAGTTGTTGCCGAACGGGCCTTCGAACAGGCTGTCGACCAACTCACTGCCCAGGATTCTGCTGAGCGTCTCGGCCGGCGCGCCGATGCGCTCACTGATCGCCGCCAGACGTGCCAGCGCGATGATCAGCGTCTGGCCGGAGATGCGCGCCACCGCGTACTCGGCCTTGGGATCCACCATCAGACCCAGATTGGCAGGCAGCGTCCACGGGGTGGTGGTCCACGCCACAGCGCTCGCATCCGGCCAGGCTGCGAGCGAACCACTGGCGTCATGACGGAGAGGAAAGCGAACGAGGATCGAGGGCGAGGGGATGTCCTGGTACTCGATCTCGGCCATCGCCAGCGCCGTCCGGTCGGTCGGGCACCAATGGATGCTGCGTTTGCCTCGCTGCACGAAGCCGCGCGCGGTGAGCGCTGCGAACGTCTCGAGGATCTCGGCCTCGAAGCTCGGCGCCATGGTGAGGTAGGGCCGTTCCCAATCGCCCCATCCGCCGAGACGCTTGAACTCTTCACGTTGGATGTCGATCCACTTGGTCGCGTACTCGCGGCAGCCCCTGCGTAACTCCAGCCGGTCCGGCTTGTGCTTCTTCGCTGCGAAATCCTTATTGACCTGCATCTCGATGGGCATGCCGTGGTTGTCCCAGCCCGGCACGTAGGGCGCGTCGAAGCCCTGCAACGACGCTTGGCGTACGGCGGCGTCCTTCCAGATCTTATTGGCGGCCGTCCCCATATGGATGTGATTGTTGGAGTAGGGCGGACCGTCGTGCAGCAACCACGCCTTGGCACCCTTGCGGCGGGCACGCAACTCGGCATACCGCCCGCTTGAATCCCATTCAGCTAGTCGTTGAGGTTCGCGCCCGGCGAGATCGGCCTTCATCGGGAACTCGGTGACCGGCAGATTGAGCGTGTCGCGAAAGCCCGGCTTCTTTGGCTGATCGGACATCGAGTGAACCCCTTTCAATGGACAGCGACCGCGAATCCCAGGCACAACCCCGTGGCAAGAAGTCACATCGGGGCGAACAGCGTTCGCGGTACCACCCGACTTCGCGCGCGCCTCACGGCCTCGCGCCTTGGGAGCCCTTCGGCTCCGGCCCGCTCTCGGGGGGCTTCCGTCCGCGTCTACTGTGGCGCATGGCGCCGGTTCGGGCGGCGGCTCGGGGGTGATCTTCATCTCGCGCGTTGGGCGCCGGGCTCGCACCGTCCCCGGCTCGCTCCTGCCTTGCGTGAGGCTACTCGTCCCCGTCACAGCCTTGAACTCTGCTGAGCAATGTCCCATCCCGCGCGCGTCAGCGTCAAGCCCGGGAGGTCAGGACTTGGCGCGCCGCTTGGGGTGGTGGGCCTTGCGCTCCGGCTTCCGACGCAGCGTCACGGGATCGTAGGGGCCGCATGCCGATACGAGCAGCACACATCCCTCGGCCATGGTCGGTGCGCCGGAGCGCCGCGCCAGCGAGCCTGGTTCGCGCAGCGGCTGCGCATCGTCGAACAGTCTTTCGCACTGCTCGTGATGGGCTTCCTCCAGGATTGCGGCCGGCTCCAAGCGCACGCCATTGTCATTCAGGCGCGCGAGGTCGCGCGAAAGCGACTTCCAATCAAGCAGTTCGGTCGGGGAGCGGTGGGTCTCCTCGGTCGGCAACAGTCCCCATATCAAGAGCGAGTCGCGCAAAGACTCGGCATCTCCCGTTGCCCGCGTCATGGGGCATCGGGCGGTGTTCGCCAACATGCGCCACCACGCGCCACGTGTGAGGGTCGCCTTACCCCGGCCAGTGCGAGGGATCAGCGCCGCGTACTCCGCCCACTCGAGGTAGGGTCGGGCCCAGGTCGTGTCGTTTCGCGTCGCGGGCAATCGTTCGAGTACGAATGCAACCGGATCGGTCACGGCTGCCCTCTCCCAGCGTTCGAAGGGGTGCGGTGCGCGGCGTATTTCGAAATGCAGGTGCGGCGTGCTCGCGCGTCCCGTTTGGCCCACGCGCGCAATCGGTTCGCATGCTGGGATCTGTTCCCCTTCATGCACGCGGATTGTGCCAAGAAGCAAATGGGCGTACACGCTGTACACGAGTTGCCCCGCCGGCAGGCGGTGTGCCAACACGATATACCCACCATAGCCATTGCTCGCGTTCGGCTCGGCGCGCACCACCAGTCCCGATGCCGCGGCGCGCACCGTATCTCCGGCCCGGCCATTGGCAAGGTCCGCACCTTGGTGCGTGACCCGCTCGCCGCTGCGCTCGATCCCGCGGTTCCGATGGAACGCGGGGACATCCCCGGCGGGTCGATCGATCGCGTAGGGATCCCCGACCGGCATCTGCCATGCCCCCGCCATACTCCAACGGTCCGACTGTCCGGGCGCAATCGGCAGCAGGCCTGCCAACAGCAGGGGCCCCGCCAGGGCGAATGCATGCGCCACTCGCTTCAGCGCAATACCACCAGGCGAGCGCTCGCGCCGTTCTCGCGCACCCGTGCGAAATAGAGCCCCGGCTTGAGCGCCGCGGTGACTGCGGATGCGAAACCGGCGCGATCCCCCTGGGACGCAATAGCCGTGCTCGCGACACGCCTGCCCGCGGAGTCGTAGAGATCGATCAGGTGTGCTCCTCCCAGAGCGAAGCCTGCGATCCCGAGCGACTGTCCAGCACGCAGTGGATTTGGCCCGAGCGTGAGTCCACTGGGGCGAGCCGGGGGAACCTCCCGCACATCGGCAACTGCGCCGCCATCGAGCCTGCGGCTGCGTTCGAGCAGGCGCGTGCCCTGGGCATCCGTGGTCTGGTAGAGGACCGAGACATCCCCGTTCGAGATGGGCAGGACCGCAAGCGTGGTGCATTCCCCGTCGTTCAAACCGCTCACCTGGGTCGCCCGGAAATCCCATCCCTTGTTCGCGCGCCAGCGCTTGTAACGGACCTGCTGTCCCGTCAGTCCCGCGCGGTCGTACGCCACATGAAGTCCCCCGAGCAGATCCATCGCCAGGCGCGGCGACTGCAGCCCATAGCCCTGCGAATCGATGGTCGTGTCCCTGGGCGAGGGAGCGCCGATGCGGGGTCGCTTCTGGTAATGGATCTCGTTCACGCCACCCCCGCTCACCTGCCATACGGTGTGCAGTGCGCCGGAGGTGTCGACCAGTGCTCCAACAGAGGGCTGGGCATTGAGGGTCTGTGGTGCCAGCCGGAAGCGAACGGACAGTCCCGAATCCGGAGTGAAGCGCGCGCCCCAGATGGTATGTGATCCGGTGCCGCGGTCCGGCCACAGAAGAAAGGCCCGGCCATCGCGGCCAGCCGCCAGGATCGGGGCGGTCGGGAGGTCGTCAACTCCGGTGACGGTGGTGGGTTGGCCAAAGGGGGCGGAGTACAGGAATCGCATGAACTTCAGGCGCGGCCGACCCTCGGTCTGCTCCAACCACGCAAGGAACACCCGGCCGGACGCGTCGGCCGCCAGCGCGGGAGATCCACACACATCCGTCGTCTGAGTCACGGCTCGCACAGCTGCCCAGTTCCCTCGGATGCGTGCGCGGTAGTGGATCTGTTCGATCCCGCCGGCGCGGTCGGTCCAAGCAACAGCAAGATCGTCCCCGGGGAGCCGCACGATGGTGGGCTCCAAGGCACCTCGGGCGCTGCTCGAGAGCGCCAGTGACGGCGACCACTCGGCTCCATGACGCCGTTCGCGAAAGAGGACCTGGGGGATGCCACTTCGAAAATCGCTGCTGACCAAGTACTCGTCGCCCTGCGGCGTGACGACCGCGCGCGGCGCGGGACCGGGGTCGGTGAGGGTTGCAGCGCTGGCCTCCGTCACGTTCTCGATCGCATTCCAGCCAGCAGCTCGCACCTGCAACAACGCCCGGACGTTGGCGCCAACGAGTGTGATGGCATCCAGGGCCAGGTTGGTGCCGGCTCCATTGATCGCGCGCAGGGCGGGCGAGGTCTCGTCATCCAACCGCGTCCGGCCGAGCGCCCCGGGGAAGGGGTCCGATGTGTCCGCGCGATTGATGCCGCGGCCCAAGTCGAAATCTCCATCCGCCTCCAGGATCCGCAGGCCGGGCGTGGGGCCGGTGTTGACACGGTTGGCCGCGAGGCGCTGCCCGATGAGGGCCTCGTCCACTTGGTACACGATGAGCCCGTCCTCGAGCAGCGAGCGGTCGAAGTCCTGCCGCCGGCGGTTTTCGAGCAGGAAATGCTCGGAGTTCGCCTCGCCCTCGAACCAGAACTCGACGACCGGTCCACCCGATGCGATCGGCGCGATCGTGAGAAGGGTGTCCGTGGTGGGGCGCAGTCGCTCGCTCCAGCCCATGAACAGCGCCGGCCAAGCCCCCACGTGGACCGGCGACTCGGGGCTGCGATTGTCGCCGCCATAGGCTCCCGTCGACATGAGCGACCAATTGCCGGGGCCCGCGTTCGCGCCTCCGCCGAGCGAGGTGGTGTCGTACAGGTCGGGCAGGCCAAGCGCATGCCCGAACTCATGGCAGTACACCCCGATCTCGCACAGGGCCCCAGGATGGAAGGCCGACAGTTCGGGTAACACCGTGAAGCGGTCGATGCGCAGTTTCTGGGTGAACGAGCCGGGCACGAAGTCATCCGTCTCGATTGCCGAGGCGTTCCCCCAGCCGGTCGAAGCCCGCGAGGTGATGGACCAAAGATTGCGTGTGCTCGTCGAGAGCTCGGCGCCGATCCCGGCGTGGACGATCCAGACCATATCGACGAAGCCATCGCCATCCAGGTCGTAACGCGACCAGTCCACCAGCGGATTAGCGATGACGACCGCATCCCGCAACATTCCCAGGGAGTTATTGGGCGTGGAAATGGCGTTCAGGCCGTAAGAATCGTAGGCGTAGTAGTTGCGGTCGTGCGGCAGGATCGCTGTGGCGACCACCTCGCCACGCACCTTGATGCGCCGACCCGAGACCCAAGTGTAGTACTCCGCGAAGGACCCCGAACCCGTGGCACCGGTGGTGTCGAAGAGGGCGCGGTCGAGGTCGGCCGCGCTGTGGCGCAACGAACTGTCGGTGAATGCCACTCGCACAATGGGCAATCGCCATTCGGCCTGCACCAGCGCTGCACTGGTTCCCAAGGGGCTCGGATGCCATCCGGTGTCCAAGAGCCCATCGAGGAAAGCCCGGACGACCGGCTCCGGGACCTGCCCCGTGATCGTCGGGCACGTTGCGCAGACATCTCGTGACGACGCCACCAGGGCAAGGAGGGCGGCCGCGAAACCCAAGCCACATGCGAGTCTGCGATAGGACAAGGTTATAGGACTGTCTCTTCCCGGTGGGAGGGCGACCCGACTTGACCATTGTCCGCGTGCCCGGGGGTGCGGCGTCAACCCATATTTTCGTCACTGCCGCGCACCGCGTGTGCTAGCGTGGCCCCCATCGTGATATCACGGCCCAAGGTTTCCGCTTCCATCCTGATCGCAACCCTCATCGCCGCCTCGGTTTGGCTCACGCCGCTCGGGGCGGCGGGAGCAGACCTGCCACCGCTGCGATCCGCTGCTGCGCCGTTCTTCAGCGCCGATGTGGCCGTCACCATCGACTCCACGACCCACGCCGCGGTTTCGGTCACGGTCACCGTGCCCTACACCGAACTGAACTGGCGTCGCGCCGCTCAAGGCTATGGCGCCGGTGCGGGTTTCAGCGTCGAGCTCCAACCCAGCAAGGGCAACCGGCTGTACGGCGACGCATGGGAGCAGCGGCTACTCATGCCCGACTATGCCAGCGCTTCCAGCCCGCAGAACAACTTGAGCGCCACTCGCGCTTTCGATGTGCCGCCGGGCCGCTATCACGTGCGCGTCCGGGTCCGCGATGTCAACTCCGAGCAGGAGTCCCGGGCGCAGGACGATGTCCGGGTGGAGGATCTGGCCAGCGTCCCGCTCGGCTTCGCCGACCTGCAGCTGGGCGTGCTTGATTCCCTGGGCCGATTCGTCACCCTGCCGACCCGCCGGTTCGGCTACAACGCCTCGGATATCGCAGCTCGCGCCGTCCTTTTCGACCGTCGGCCCGGTGCTTGGCCGCGTTCCGAGCACTTCCGTTTCCGGATCGTCGACGACTCGGGCAATCCCCTTCTGACGGGTGACACGCTGGTGGCACTGGCGCGGTCGGCGGATGCGGTCACCATCCACCCGAACCATCCCGAGATCTTCATCGGGACCTACCTGTTCGAGTTGGAACTGGTCGAGGGCAAGTCGCGATGGCGCACCTCGCGCTCCTTCGATGTCGAGGAGAGCGGGCCGCCGCGCGGCAAGCAGTTCGACCAGATGCTCGAGGGACTGGCCTATGTGGCAGATGCCGCAGAGGTCGATGCCATGCGCGGTCGCAGCCCCGACGAGCAGGCGGCGGCGTGGGAGGGCTTCTGGAAGCGCCGGGACCCCACTCCCGAGACCGCCCGGAACGAATACCAGTTGGAGTTCTTCCGCCGACTTCGCTACGCAGATCAGCATTTCCAGGGTTTCGGCCCCGGTTGGCGCTCCGACATGGGGCGAATCTACATCCATTATGGCCCGCCCGACCAGATCGAGCAGCGCGCCGCCACCGCCTCCTCGCCGCAATACGAGCTCTGGTATTACAACCAGCCTTATCGCAGGTTCGTATTCGCCGATCGTGATGGGTTCGGTCGATACAGCTTGATCAGCCCTTCGATCGAATGAGCCCGGTGGGCCAGACGCACGCGGTCGTGACACTCCCAGCGCTCGACCTGAGGCCCCGCCCTGCACATCAGGCGGAACTGGGCTCGCAACTGCTCCTCGGCGAGGTGGTGAGGATTCTTGCCGGTGATCGTGCCGGGCAGTGGCTTCGGGTGCGCAATCAAACAGATGGCTACGAGGGGTGGGTGCGGGATTGGGGCTTGGCCAAGTGCACGGCTGCACGGGCGCGGCGTTGGCAAGCAACCGCGCATTGGCTGGTGCTGGTTCCGTTCGGCCAGGCCCGCACCGAAGACGGCGCCTCCCTTTCGCCGCTGTTCTTCGGGGGGCGCTTGATCGCCGGGCGAAAGCGCGACGGCCGTCGCCCGGTCGAATTGCCCGACGGCCGCCGGGGCTGGGTCGGCGAGGAGGTTCTCCGCCCGCTTGCAAGCCGGCCCCCGGTCATCATGGCGCGCATCCGTTCACTGCTCGGAGCCCCTTATCTGTGGGGGGGCCGCACACCGGCCGGCTACGACTGCTCGGCCTTCGTCCAACAGGTGCTGTTCGAGCAAGGTACCGTGGTCCCACGGGATGCCCATGAACAATGGCTCGCGTGCCGCCCAGTGCCGCCTGAGCGATCGCCCGGCATAGGTGACCTGGCATTCTTCAGCGTGCGGCCCAGGGGCCGGATGAGTCACGTCGGTTTGGCCTTGGGTGGGGGCTGGTTCGCGCACGCCCGTGGGACCGTGCGACTGGATTCGTTGGATGTCGATAATCCGATGTATTTAAATGATTTAGCCGGTCAGTTCCGAGGTTGGCACAGGCCCCTTGCGCGCCGCATTCCCGCCGCGGGTGACAGGCGCCGGGAACCATAATCGGCTTGACAGGGTAGAGACCCCTTCTTATTTTGCCTGCGGGCGTGCGTCAGGGTCCTTCCGTTCGAAGGGCATCTTGGCATTGGCATCAGCGGCTCCTTCACACGGAAGAGGGGGAGCTTTTGGCTTGTCCACGGTTTCATAGGCTTGACGGCTGCGAAAGGAGGCGGGCTCCGAACCAACCCTGCAAGCCAACGGGTCGCCTTCCGGCCTGCTGGTTCATAATTGGAATCGTAGCTCCGACCTTTTGTTCGCAAGGAGGCAAACTTCATGAGTAAGCATTTCATTCGTACCCTGGCTGGCGCCGCCCTTCTCATGACGCTACCGGTCCTGGCTTCGGCCTCGACCTCGCGTCTCGAAGGCATGGCGCTTCCGGGCGATTACACCAAGGATTTCACCGCGATCTATGGCTGGCCAGCGTCGGTCACCTCAGTTGGAAACCTCGTGTACGGCGAGCTGGGCAACCAACTGGTCAATCCCACCACCGGCACCCCGAACGGCACCGAGCGCGCAATGGGCGCCGTCCTGCCGAACCTTTGGGATGGCAGGTTCGGCGTGTGGGCGATCCACCTGCGTCAGCAGACGCCGGCGCTCGGACAGGGCGATGTCATGACGGGTCCGAACCCGGGCCAGGGCGGTAACGACCCGAACGACCACCAGAATGAATCGTTCGATATCATGTGGGGCAGGAAGTTCGGCTCCACCTCGCTTGGACTGCGCCTCAACCGATCGTTCTTCTCGAGCGAGGACGAGACCCCGGGTGTCACCACGCTGTTCGAGGCAGACGGACCGGGTACGGCGAACACCGGCGATCCGAGCCTTGCCCGCAACATCATCGGCTTCGGCGCTGGCTTGGGCTTCGACCTGAACACCAACACCACAGCTGAGCTTTCGCTGCTGTACCAGAGCCGGACGTTCGAAGTCTCGACGGCTCCGACCAACACGTACGAGGACGATGGTGGTACGACCTACATGTTCGCTGGTCGCATGATGTGGAAGTGCCAGCCGAACGTCCTGGTGGTCCCGGTCGCCAAGTTCTACAGCTTCGACCTGTCGCAGAAGATCGTGAACGGTGGCACCACGACCACCTACGACAACAGTCTGAAGGGCTGGCAGGCGGGCATTGCTGGCAACTGGGCACTGGGCTCGAACGACCTGTTCGTGTTGGGCGCCACGGTCGCGCAGAACAAACTGGATGTGCAGAATGACCCGTTCAACTTGAATGGCGGCATTCTGAACGGCTTCGGCTTCAGTGACGAGTTCGAGGCCACCGAGACGTTCCTGCCGCAGGTGTTCATGTCCCTCGAGTCGCAAGTCAACAGCTGGCTGACTTTGCGCTTGGGTGCCAACAAGGGCGTGATTCACACCTACAAGGTGAAGGACAACATGACGGGCAACAACCAGACGCTGACGCTCAAGGACTCGCCGTTCAACATGGCGATCGGTGCCTCGGTCAAGACCGGCGCCCTGACGTTCGACGCGGTCCTGGACGACAACTTCTACAACAATCCGATTGCCCAGTTGATGGGCGGCAGCAGCGCCAACTACGGGTGGAATGACACCGCGTTCAACAAGGTTTCGGTCACGTACACTTGGTGAAGTAGGCCGTCAGAAGCCTGGCAGGTTGCGGGAAGGGGCGCCTATGGGCGCCCCTTTCTCATTTCAAGGGCCGGCCAACCCCCGCCCCTCGCCTCGAAACCACGACCGGGCTCGGGTCCGATATTGACAGTTCATGACTTCTGGACATAGTTTCAATGGCAGACATCACCCAACTTGGTCCTTCACGCCATAGGAAGGCTTTCCCCGCGAGTGTCCGTCGCGGGGAACCGGAGGGTCTGAATGCTCCACGTCCACCCCCCTGCAATCACTGGAATCCCCCATGTTCAGGATTCGCGTCGCGCGCGCCGGCCGCAGCATTGGCCAGGCGCGTTTCCGCATTGCCTGAGAGGAGACGAGCCCATGCATCGCACGATTGTCTGGGCGATCCGCCTGACCGTCATGGCCGCGCTGATCGTCCTGACGCCATTCGCCTCGCTTGCCGGGACCACCGGCAAGCTCACGGGTCGCGTTGTCAATGACAAGAAGGAACCACTCGCGGGGGTGAATGTCCGCATCGATGGCCAGCGTCTTGGTGCGATCACCGATGATAGCGGCAACTATTTCATCATCGGGATCCCCGGCGGCAAGTACGTCATCCGCATGAATCTGGTCGGCTACGGGGCGTTTTCCGCAGAGGGCGTGAGTGTCTCGCCCGACTTCACCACCACGCTCAATGCGACGATGCGCACCGAGGCGGTCGAGATGACCGGCGTGGCGGTCGACGCCCAGCGTCCGCTCTTGCAGCGGGATGCGACCGGTACCACTCGGTTCATCTCCGGTGATGAGATCGCCAAGCTACCCACCCGTGGCTACCGAGATGCGGCGGCCCAGCAGACCGGCGTCGTCAACTTCAAGCGACAGATCGACAACGAGTCGCAGAACGGCAACACCCTCATCATCCGCGGTGGTCGTCCGAATGAGACGGCCTACTTCGTGGACGGATTCTCGCAGCAGGACCCGCTGACTGGCACCAGCAGCACCGCGATCAACAACAACGCGATCGAGGAAGTCGTCGTGTTGACGGGCGGTTTCAACGCCGAATACGGCCGCATCATGTCGGGCGCCGTCAATGTCATCACCAAGGAAGGGGCCGACAAGTACTTCGGCTCCATCGAGGCCGTGTCCGACCTGCTGGCGGGGGACTGGGTGGGGGCGCGCAAGACGGACTACAACGTCTATGGCCTTGCCCTGGGCGGCCCGGTGTGGCCGAAATACGATAACCTCAGCTTCTATGTTTCCAGTGAGCGCCGTTGGCAAGCCGATCGGAGTCCCTCGTTCCTCACGGACCAGTTCCGCGACCAACTGAGCAGCCTCAAGCTGGACAGCGATTTCAAGCCCTCGAACAGTTCGGGCGGCTATACCTTCCAGGGCAAGCTTGGATGGCAGATCAGCGATGCCATGTCGTTCAAGGTCGGCGGGCTCGGCTCCGAGGAGAACTGGCGTGAATACAGTCATGCCTACCTGTTCAATCTCGCGCACTCCGCGAAGTACCTCGATCGAAACAAGTCGATCACGGGCAACTTCAACCATGTCGTCAGCCCCAAGACGTTCTACAACGTCGGCGTGAACTGGTTCGAGACCTTGCGCAAGCGCGGTGACGGCGTGCACTTCGACCGTCTGGCGGAGTATTACCGCAATCCCAATCCGCGCTTCGATACCGATTTACCATTGTTCTTCACGACTGGCCACGTCTTCGACGACTACCTGCAGCGTCGTTCGTCCTACTACGGCATCCAGAGCAGCATGACCTCGCAGGTGAACCGATTTCACCAGCTCAAGGCGGGTGCCGACTACCAGCGTCATACGCTGCGGCTGTTCAATCACTTCTTCCCGATTCAGTTGGGTGGCACCTCGCCGAATCTTACCGATTGGGACGGCTATGGTTACAACATGGTCGTGATTCGGGATACCGGCGGGGTTGTGCAGCGCATCGATCTGGAAGAAACCAACGATGGCAAGGATGGCGCCAAGCACCCCAAGACCTGGTCGGCCTATGTTCAGGACAAGTTCGAGCGTGAAGGCGTGATCGTGAACGGTGGACTACGCTTGGACCACATCAACGTGGATACCGAGGCGCTGGTCAGCGAGAGCCGACCGCTCGGTGGCCCCGATGCCGTGGGTAACCTGCCGGATTCGCTGGAGAACGCCGACCTGACCGGCAACAAGACCTATGCGCGCCTCTCGCCCCGCTTGGGGGTGGCGTTCCCGGTCGATGAGAAGACGCAGTTGCGCTTCAACTACGGCCAGTTCTACCAGCAGCCGAATCTTCAGGACCTGTATGTCTCGTACCGCTTCCT
>JBDSKE010000200.1:0-6403 GCA_039917105.1 Candidatus Eiseniibacteriota bacterium
GCCAGCGCGAGTGCCGCGGCCGCGGCCGTGGCCCGGGAGGCACGCCCGGGCGACGTCGTGATCACGCTGGGTGCGGGTGATGTGTGGAAGCTGGCGGATGAGGTGCTGGGGATACTACAAGCCGCACCCGCGACGGGGGGGATGCGATGAGTCATTACCAGGGACGGGCTTTGGAGCGAGCCACGAGCCGACGCCCGCCGGGCCCGTCTGGCGTGTTGGCCAAGGTGTTGCGCGTGGTGACGGTGATGGGCGTGATGGGGCTTTTGGCCATGGTTCCATGGAAGCAATTGCGTCGTCGATTCGCAATCGTGGACCACGTCCGGGTGTCGGGGTTGCGCTACCTGGACGCCGAGCGCGTGCGTAAGCGGGCGGGCCTGCGCGCGGGCCAGGACCTGCTCAGCCTGGACCTTTCTCGGACGCGTCAGTTGGTCATGCTCGACCCGCGCGTCGAGAGCGCCCGCGTCAAGCGCAGCGGTTTGCGGGGTGTCGAGGTCATGGTGCGCGAGCGGGTGCCGGCCTTGGTGGTGCTGCACGGGGAGCCCTGGGAGGTGGACACCACGGGCGTGCTGCTCGAGCCCCTTCAGCGGGGGGTGGTGGCGGACGTCCCCATGCTCACCGGCGCGGACTATTCGCGCTACAAGCCCGGGACCCAACTTCGGACGCAAGAAGTGCAAAGAGGACTCGCATGGACGGCCGCTTTAGGTGACAATGCGCTCAGGCTCGCTGGACAGGTCTCGGAGGTGGACGTCTCCGATGCCCGCACCACCCGACTTGTGCTGCTCAATGGCATTCGTGTGGTCGGTCCGACGTGGCCGGTCAGCACGCGACAGTTGTCGGGTCTGCGTGCGACGCTCGCCGATCTTGAACACAAGGGCATGAAGCCCCGAGAGGTCGACGTGCGGTTCGAGGATCAGATCATCGTGCGCGAAGCGGAGCCCGCGGTTGTGGCGACGACAGTGCGCACATCCATCAGTCTGTGATGAGCAGAGACATCCAGCATTGACACACCCGAGCGGGAAGGACCCCCATGGCTCAGGCGACAAGGACGTTCGTCGGTCTCGACATCGGCACGACCAAGATCTCCTGCATCATCGCGGACCAGAGCAGCAGCGGTGAGCTGCGCGTGGTCGGCGTTGGCAACGCGCCCAGCGAAGGGCTGCGCCGCGGAGTCGTGGTCGATCTCGAGAAAACCGTCGCGAGCATCTCCAAGTCGGTCGAGGAAGCCGAGCGCATGGCCGGCATCGAGGTGAAGGGCGTTTACGCGGGTATCGCGGGCGACCACATCCGGAGCATCAACAGCCGCGGCGTGATCGCGGTGGCGCGCAAGGACAACGAGATCGCGCCCGGAGATGTCGAGCGTGTGGTCGAGGCCGCCAAAGCCATTGCGATCCCCATGGACCGCGAGATCATCCACGTGATTCCACAAGAGTTCGTCGTGGATGACCAGGACGGCATCAAGGATCCGGTCGGTATGAGCGGGGTGCGCCTGGAGGCGGAGGTCCATATCATCACCGGAGCGGTGACGAGTGCGAAGAACATCTGCCGCGCGATCCAGCGTTCGGGCCTCAAGGTTTACGACCTCGTGCTCGAGCCACTGGCCTCATCGCTCGCCTGCCTGGATGACGACGAGCGCGATCTGGGTGTGGTGCTACTCGACATCGGCGGCGGCACCACCGATGTGGCTGTCTTCCACGAAGGCAGCATCCGGCATACGGCGATCATCCCGTACGGTGGCGCCAATGTGACCAGCGACATCGCCATCGGACTCCGCACGCCGATCGACAAGGCGGAGAGCATCAAGATCCAATTCGGATCCGCACTCGCGTCCCTGGTGTCGGCCGAGGATTCCATCAATGTTTCGGGCGTGGGGGGGCGGGGGGATCGCGAAATCTCCCGTCAGCTGCTCGCCAGCATGATCGAGCCGCGCATGGAGGAGATCTTCGCGCTCGCCAACAAGGAAGTGCGCAAGAATCACTTCGCGCAGCTTCTGGGCGGCGGCGTGGTCCTGACCGGCGGCACCTCGTTATTGCCCGGGGTCACGGAACTGGCTGAGCAGGTTTTCGAAATGCCAGTCCGTCTCGGAATCCCGCGCGGGTTGGGCGGGCTCTCCGCCAATGTCGCCGATCCGCGGTTCTCGACTGGCGTGGGGTTGGTGTTGCAGGCCGCGAAGGTCGAGAGCGGTACCGGCATGTTCTCGGAGAGTCATCCCTCGAAGGCGAAGGTCCTGCGCTTCGATTTGAAGTCCTGGTTCAGCAATCTGTTCTGACCCATCACACCGCCGGCAGTCGGCCAGGATGGCCGTGTTGTCCCGGCACAAGGAGAGGTGCCCATGTCCATGTTCGAACTCGAGATCGATCGCACCGCGTCGGCTCGGCTCAAGGTCGTCGGCGTTGGCGGAGCAGGCGGTAACGCGATCAACCGTATGATCGGTGCTGGCCTGCGGGGCGTTGAGTTCATTGCCGCCAACACCGATATGCAGGCCTTGTCGCAGTCGCTTGCACCGACCCGCATCCAACTCGGCGTCGGCACGACGCGCGGTCTGGGCTCGGGCGGTGACCCCTCGCAGGGCCGCCGGAGCGCCGAGGAGGATGAACAGGCGATCTGCGACGCGTTGCACGAAGCCGACATGGTGTTCATCACCGCGGGCATGGGGGGTGGCACCGGTACCGGCGCAGCCCCGGTCGTGGCCCGACTCGCGCGGCAGGCGGGCGCGCTCACCGTCGGCGTTGTCACCAAGCCCTTCATCTTCGAAGGGCGCCGTCGGCTTCGCCAAGCCGAGGAAGGCCTCAACGAGCTGCGCGCCGAGGTCGACACGCTGCTCATCATTCCGAACGAACGCCTGCTGTCGGTCGTGGAGCGAGGCACGCCATTGTCCGAGGCTTTCGGTGTGGCCGATGACGTGCTGCTGAAGGCCACCAAGGGTATCGCCGACCTGGTCACCGTCGCGGGCCTGGTCAATGTGGATTTTGCCGACGTCAAGAGCATCATGCAGGTGCGCGGCAATGCCATCATGGGAACCGGCAGGGCCACGGGCGAGAACCGCGCCATCGAAGCGGCCACCAAGGCCATCTCCAGCCCGCTGCTCGAGGATGTCTCGATCCAGGGTGCCGAGGGCGTACTGCTCAACATCACGGGCGGACGCGACCTTGCCCTGCACGAGGTGAATGAAGCCTGCAACGTCGTGATGACGGCGGCCGGCGAAGACGCCAATGTCATCTTCGGCGCAGTGATCGACCCCTCGTTGGACGGAGAGATCGTGGTGACCGTCGTCGCGACGGGTTTCGGCCAGAACATGGCGCCCAACATTCGGATTGTCGAAAAGGCCATGCGGAAGCAGCCGGCCGCCGGCGATGAAGACTATGATCGATATCGGCAGCCGGCATGGGCCCGCAAGGAGACGCGCACGCAGTGGGGGCGCACCGACGCATCGGGAGCCTCGCTCGACGTGCCGACGTTCCTGCGCAAGCAGATGGATTGAAGCCGCCGCCATGCCGTCGTTGCGTTCCTTGGTGAAGTGGGGACATACCCGTGAGTACAACGCGGGGATTCTCCACTTCAACCGAGGCGAGTTCGAGCGGGCCGCCGAGGCATTCGAATCCGTCCTGCGCGAAGTACGCGACCCGAATGATCCCGATGTGTGCCTGGCCCGCGTCCAAGCGGCCGAGGCGCGGGGCAATCTGGGATTGGCCTTCTTTCAGGCGGGCCAGTTCGCCCGTGCCGAGGCCGAGTTCACCCGCGCACTCGAGGAGAATCCGACTTACCCCGATCTGCGTTACTACCGCGCTCGCATCTTCGAGCGTGCGGGTCGTCTGGACGAGGCCATCGCTGACCTTGAACGGACGCTCGGCGAACATCCGCACTATGTCGAGGGCCATCTGTTACTCGCGGTGTGCCTGGGCCAGAAGGGCGAGCACCAGCGCTCCGCCGCCGAACTGGAAGAGGCTTTGCAGTTAGGGCTCGAGGCTCCCGACTGGGTCACGCCCGGCATCTCGCGCGAATGGACCGGCGAGCAGTGGCGTCGCCTCCTGCCCAGCTCTCGCCCCGGTGCGAAGGGTGCCAAGCCGCTCGACTCCGCACTCGAACGCCATCAAGCCGGCGATCTGGGGGGTGCGATCGATGACCTCACGCGCGCCGTGGCGGATAAGCCTGCTTACGCCGACCTGCGCTGTCGCTTGGCCGGATTGCTGCTGGAGGAAGGCAAGGCGGACGCCGCACTCGCGCAGCTCAAGGTGGCGCTCGAGTTGAACCCCCGCTACCTCGAGGCGCGGCTCGCCGCCGCACGCGCCGAGTTGGAGCGCGGGGACGCTCGTGCCGCCGAGGCCCATGTGGAGCACGCCCTCGAATCCCATCCGCAGTATCCCGACCTGTACTTCTGGCTCGGGCTGGCGCGCTTCCGTTCGGGCGATCTGGCCGGTGCCGTCGCGCCATTGGAAAAGGCGGTCGAACTCAATCGTCAGTTCGCCCGGGCGCAGCGACTCCTGGGACTCGTGTATCACGCGACGGGCCGGCTCGAGGATGCATTGCGCGCGGTGCGCCGCGGCATGACGCGTGACCGCGAGGTCCCGCAGGCGGCGCTCATCGACGCCCAGATGCTTTTAGAAGGCGGGGATCTGGAGCGCTGCGAAAGTGCACTCCTGCGCACGCTTGCGGTGAGTCCGACCTATCCCGACCTGCACCTTGGGCTCGCGCGGGTGCGACGCCAACTTGGCCGACTTGAAGAGTGTGCGGGCTCATACGCGCAGGCCTTGGCGCTGCGGCCCGGATATGGCGCCGCCGCTCTCGAACTGTCGAGTGTGCAACTCGAGCTCGGCCAACTTGATCAGGCCGAAGCGACACTCGCCGGGCTGTTGCAGATCCAGCCGCGGTGGGCCGACGGGCACGCACTGCTTGGACGCGCGCGCCTCATGAAGGGCGATGCCATCGGGGCGGAGGGCCCATTGAGGATTGCGCTGGAGATCAATCCAGGGTTCGGTACGGCGCGCG
The DNA here is from genome assembly GCA_039917105.1 of Candidatus Eiseniibacteriota bacterium. Taxonomy (GTDB): domain Bacteria; phylum Eisenbacteria; class RBG-16-71-46; order RBG-16-71-46; family RBG-16-71-46; genus CAIXRL01. The sequence continues at coordinate 4,984 of JBDSKE010000200.1, forward strand.
CGGACCTGGGTTGGTCGTTGCTCCGGCAAGGCAGGACGAGTGAGGCGGACGAGGCATTCGCATCGGCGTTGGAACTCGACCCGCTCGACGCCCTGCCGCGACAGCAGCTCGCTTGGCGCGAGATGTTGGCGACGACGCGGGACGACCTTCCCCGCTAGGCAGGCTGCACCCCAGCGGCTACATGCAGAGCCGCCAGTTGTCGCTCAAGCTCATCCTGTAGCGGCGAGCCGCCCGCCCGTCGGAACACCTCGGTCACGGTGCGGTAATACCACAGAGTGTCCTCGACCGGCTTGCCGAACAGGCCCCACACCTTTGAGCCGTCGCCGCCGTGGGCGAGATCCCGATGCAGGCCGGTCAGGGTGTCTCGAATGTTGTGGATCTTGTCGGCGCTGTAAACCAGCCTCAGATCGGCGTCAGCGCCCTCGAGTTCGCGCAGATGAGCTTGCTTGCGAGGTCGCCACATCGGCTTGCGCTGCTGAGCATCGCCGAGGCTGTCGGTGCAGCCGCGCACGATGCGCGTCACCCGGTCGCCGAATCGCCGGCGGATCTCGTCCAGCGTCGGCTGGCCACCCTGGTCCTCGGCAGCATCGTGCAGCAGTCCTGCGATGGCTTGGTCTTCATCGCCGCCGCCCTCGAGCACGAGCGCTGCCACCGAAAGCAGGTGGGCCGCGTAGGGAGTCTCCGACCCTTTGCGCGGCTGCGTATCATGGAGCTCGATCGTCCAGGCGAGGGCTTCCTTGAAGCGAGGTCCCAGTGGACCTTGGTGCCCAGAAGCGGCGCCGGACTCGATCGTGGGTCGGCTCGGGGTCAGATGGTGGGAACGGTGGCCTTGCGACCACGAACGGCCTTGACCACCTTGCCCCCGCGAATGCAGCGGGTGCACACGGTTACCTGCTTCGCTCTGCCATCGACCAGCGCGCGAACGTTCTGAAGATTCGCATGGAATGTGCGCTTGGTGATGTTGTTCGCGTGGCTCACGTTCTGGCCGGCCATGCGCTGCTTGCCGCAGACGGAACACTTCGCCATGGGACTGTTCTCCTTGAACCCGGGATCATTCAATACCGCGCCCCCGGAACAGCGGGTGGGTTGAAGCCCCGGAGCGCACAGCAGTCGTTTGTAAGCCGACGGAATATACCCGCTGGGCCACTCCGCAAGCAACCAGAGCCACGCACCGAAGATTGCAGTTGGCGGCGAAAGCCCGCCTAAGTCATTGTGCGCCAACAATGGTCACCCCGCAGCCACATTCAAGACACTTCGATCCTCTGACGCGCCTGCAGTTCCTTCCCGGCGTAGGGCCGGCGCGCGCCCGGAACTTCGAGCGATTGGGCCTGACCACACTGGAGCAGATGGTCCGACATTACCCCCGCGAGTGGCTCGATGCCTCGCGCTTCGTGGCGGTAAAAGATCTGCGTCCGGGGGA
>JBDSKE010000201.1:0-3608 GCA_039917105.1 Candidatus Eiseniibacteriota bacterium
GAGGGTTCCGTTCCACTCGAGGGCGTGCGCGCCGGCTTCGAACGAGCAATTGAAGAGCGTAGCGACCCGCATCGGCGCGGCGATCGCATCCGTGGCGTAGAATCATCCTGCGGTCCTGCCTGTCTGACAACAGCCAGATGCGCCATATTTGCGCGCCACCCTCGCTCCGGTGCAATGTCGGCCCGTGAACTCCGACCTCGAACGTTTCGTCCGCGATGCCTTGGCTGTCGGAGTTCCGCGCGAGCGTATCCGCGCCGAACTCGCCCGTGGCGGTTGGCCTGCCGATGAGATCGACGCCGCGCTCGGGGCCTGGCTCGAGAGCGATTTGTCGGTGCCCGTGCCCAAACGGCGCATGGTGCTGTCGGCGCGCGAGGCGTTCGTGTACCTGGTGCTATTCGCCACGCTCTATGTGGTGGCGTTCAACGTCGGCGCCATCCTGTTCGCTTCGATCGAGCGCTGGTTGCCCGATGCCGCGCGGGGCAAGAGTTGGGAGCCCTGGCGCAATACCTTGCGCTGGGGCGCCGCGTCATTGCTGATCGCGTTCCCGGTGTTCCTGTTCGCCTCGCGGATCATCGCTCGCTCGCTCGCGCGCCAGCCCGAGAAGCGCAACTCGGGCGTCCGCCGCTGGCTCACCTATCTCACACTGTTCATCGCGGCACTGGTGCTGATCGGCGATCTGGTCGTGGTCGTCTCGAGCATGCTCTCGGGCGAGCTGGCCACCCGCTTCCTGCTCAAGGCCGCCGTGGTGTTCATGGTCGCGGGCGCGGTGTTCGGCCACTATCTGGGCGGCCTACGCCGTGACGAGGACGAGCCCTCTGGCCGAACGGGCAGCGCTTGGTTCGGCCGTGCAGGCGCGATGGGAGTGGTGCTCACGCTGTTGTTGGCACTGCTCGTGGCGGGCTCGCCCCAGCGCGCACGCACGCGCGAGTTGGACCAGCGACGCCTTCGCGATCTGGAGACCATCGCGCAGCACCTGCGCAGCTATCATGCGCAAGAGGACAGGCTGCCCTACACGCTGATCGAGGCCACCAAGGTGCCTTACGCGCCGCCGGGGCTGGGCATCAAAGACCCGGTGACATTCGAGCCCTATGGTTACCAGATTCTCGACTCGGTCACGGTGCGACTCGAGGCGCAGTTCGCCTCGCGCGATTCGGTCGGGCCCTACGGCGAGACCCCTGCGTTATTCTGGAGCCACCCCAAGGGGCGGTATGGATTCCGATTCAGCGTGAAGTCGGGGCGGCCCAACGAACCCCTCGACGCCTACCGTCAGTGACCCAATAGCGCCAAAGGTGATCCCATGCAGATCGAGATCGTCACCATCGGTAACGAGGTCTTGTCGGGCCGCACTCTCGACACCAACTTCGCCTTCCTCGCCCGTCTGTTGGAGGAAGCCAATGTGCAGGTGAGCTGGCACACCACCGTGGGCGATACCGCCGAGCGGATCGCCGAGGGGCTCGGCCGCGCCCTGGAGCGCGCCGATGGCGTGATCATGACCGGCGGCCTGGGGCCCACGCCCGACGACATCACGCGCAAGACCGTGTCCACCGTGCTCAGCCGACCGCTGCAACTGGACGAGGGCACGCTCGAACACATCCGTGCCCGCGGCAGGAAGTTCGGCGTCAAGCTGCCGCCGTCGGTCGAGACCATGGCATTGATCCCAAGCGGTGCCGAGATCTGGAAGAACTCGATTGGCGCGGCACCCGGGGTGTTGATCGAGCATCGCGGCAAGCCCGTCATCCTGTTGCCCGGCGTGCCGCAGGAGATGGAATCGCTCGCGCGAGAACACGTCGCGCCCTACCTGAGCTCGCGCAGCAGCAAGGCGATCATCTGTTTCACGCTGCGCACCTACGGCGCGTTCGAGAGCCAGATTCACGAGCGTCTGGGGACGCTGCCCGATTCCTGGCCCGGCACCTCGTTCGCTTACCTGCCCAGTTACTTCGGCGTCGATCTGCGCGTTACCGTCGTCGCACCCAATAAGGGCGCGGCAGCACAGGTGGCCGAGCGCGCCTACCGCGAGTTGCACGAGAAGGTGCGCGGCGTGGTGTACGCCCAGGGCGGGCGCAGTATGGAAGAGGTGGTGGGCGATGTGCTGGTGGGCAAGGCGTGGCGCATCGCCGCGGCCGAATCATGCACCGGTGGGCTCTTGAGCAAGCGGTTGACCGATGTGGCGGGTTCGTCGCGCTATGTGGACCGCGGCTTCATCACTTACTCCAATGACGCCAAGGTGCAGATGCTGGGAGTGGAACCCGCAACGCTCGAGGCACACGGCGCAGTGAGCGCACCGGTGGCTGAGCAGATGGCGCGCGGCGCGCGCGAACGCGCGGGCGTGCAGGTAGGCGTGAGCATCACCGGCATCGCCGGGCCGGACGGCGGTTCCGAGGCGAAGCCCATAGGGACGGTGTTCGTGGGACTGAGTTCGCCCCTGGGCGAGGCGGTGCGGCTGCTGGCGCTGCGGGGATCACGCGTCACCATCCGCGAACGCGCCGTGCAGACCGCGCTCGACATGGTGCGCCGGCATGTGGCCGAGCTGCCGATCGACGCGGTGCTCGACTCATGAAGCAGCGGCTCGTGTTGGCGGCGGCGCTGCTCGGGTTGTGCGTGAGCGTCAACTCGGGCGCTGCGGCCAAGCGGCCGAAGTCGCCACGCGTGGCGAATGCCATGCAGCAGGCACGTGCGGTGTGCGATTCGTTGGCGGGCGTGGCGCGCGGGCGGGAAGGCGTGATCGTCCGCATGCGCGAGGACCGCATGCTGTTCTGCGGCCGCGATGGCTTTGCCCCGGGATGGACACTGCTGGTCGAGGTGGCCGACGACGCCGGCCCGCGCGGCGTGGCGTCGGCGCGCGAGCTTGAGTCGTGGCTGCGAGCGCGGGGCTGGGCGTTTCAGGACGCCTGCTTCCTCGAGGGGCCGCCGGTGCGCCAAGCCGCGTTCATACGGGGGCTGTTGGGTTGCTCCTTTGAGACCTCGGCGCTCCCGCGCGCGAGGGCGGTCGCGGCGGGGCAGTATGCGCCGGGCTACCTGCTGACGCTGGGAGTGGTGGTGCGCTAGGTTGGTCCTGAAAAGTCAAACCGCTGCGGCACAATGGTTTAAATGCTCACGAAAATTCCTCTTCCAAGTTACTGCACGGATGTGTACCATGCCGGCGCCACCGGATCCCCGCACTCAAGACGCAGATTCTGCGAAGGAGACGCAGCCGATGAACTTCAACCCGCCGCCGAACGCCAAGGAACGGACCAAGGCGCTGGACCTCGCCCTGCAGCAGATCGAAAAGCAGTTCGGCAAGGGCTCCATCATGAAGCTGGGCGAGGGTAACTTCGCCCCCGACATCGAGACCGTGTCCACCGGTTCCATCGGCCTCGACATGGCGCTCGGTGTGGGTGGTGTGCCGCGCGGGCGCATCATCGAGATCTACGGACCGGAATCCTCGGGTAAGACCACGCTCGCCCTCACGATCATCGCCAACGCTCAAAAGGTCGGCGGCAGCGCGGTGTTCATCGACGCCGAGCATGCGCTCGATTCCAACTACGCCGCCAAGCTGGGCGTCGACATCGCCAACCTGCACGTGGCCCAGCCGGACACCGGCGAAGAGGCGCTCGAGATCTGCGACACGC
>JBDSKE010000202.1:0-6297 GCA_039917105.1 Candidatus Eiseniibacteriota bacterium
GAACTACAACAAGCTCGAGCTGTTCTTCGACACCAAGAACGGTGGCCAGAACGTGCTCCGCAACGACAATGTCGACGTGGATTTCAATGGCCTGAACCGCATGGCCGGACTGAAGTTCGATGCCGCATTCATCCCGGATTACTATGTCACGTTCGGCGGCGGCTACGACGGCAGCGGTTACCGCCTGTTCGCGAACTATGCTGAGCTGCCCACGGGCGGCGCGGGTGCGGGCTACTACCTGGGCAGCAATACCGCAGTCACCCCCGGCCCGCTCACTGGCGGGACCAACCCGAACAATATCGAGATCACCATCAATAACAGCAATGTGGCAGGCGTCAACGACGGTTGCGGCGCCTCCTCCGGAGCGGGTGTCGCGACGGGCATGGAGTTGGGGATCCCGCTGGCCGCGCTCGGTAACCCCACCGGTTGTTTCACCGTGTTCGCTGGAGTGAATGGCGGAGGCCACGATTACCTCTCGAACCAGATCCTTGGCCCGCTGCCGGCAGGGACGTGTAACCTGGGCGAGCCGACCGTCGTGGATTTCTCGTCCATCCTCGGCAACCAATTCTTCGAAGTCTGCGGCGGTGCGGTGCCGACCCAGTCGAAGTCCTGGGGCGCCGTGAAGAGCATGTACCGCTAGTCGGCGTCCGCCTCACGTGGGCGATAGGAATGGCGGCCACCCCAGTGGGGTGGCCGTCTTCGTTCAGCCCTTCACGCCACCCAGCGACAGACCGCTCACGATGGAGCGGTTGAGCGCCACGAACAGCACCATCACCGGTACGCACACCAGCAGACTGCCTGCGGCGTAGTTGGCCCATTCGGTCTGGAACTGGCCCGCGAGGCTCTCCAGCCCCAGCGGCAATGTGTACATGGCCTGCTGGGAGACGACGATGCGGGCCACGAGGAACTCCGACCATGCCGCCATGAACGAGAACAGGGCCGTGATCGCGAGCGCGGGGCTCGCCAAGGGCAGCGTGATCCGGATGAAGGCCTGCCACGGGCTGCACCCGTCGATCAACGCCGCCTGCTCGAGCTCGACCGGGATGGTGTCGTAGTAGCCGCGCATGGTCCAGACGCAGAACGGCAATGCGGTGGCGGTATAGGCCAGCGCCAATCCTGCGAACTGGTCCAGGAGGTGCAGGCTGCGCAACAGCACGTAAAGCGGGAGCATGGTCATGGTGGCAGGGAACATCTGCGTGAGTAGAAATACGTAGAGCCCGAATCCCCGCCCCGGAAAGCGGAAGCGCGAAAGTGCATAAGCCGAGGTCGATGCCAGCACCACGCCAAAGAGTGTCACCGAAGCTGAGATCAGGAACGAGTTACGTAACCACAACAGGAACGGCTTCTCGAACAACATCACGTGGTAGGCCTTGAGCGAAGCGCCGGGCGGGATGATGGCCAGTGATGTGGAATACAGCTGGTCGGATGGTCGCAGTGAGACGGTGAGGATCTGCAGGATCGGGTAGACCGTGGCCAGCGTGAACAGAACGAGGAACGCGTGCACCAAGTAGCGGCCGGGCGTCCAGCGGATGGGAGCCCCCTCGGTCATTGGCTCGCCTCCTGAGCGCGCCCCGTGTGGCGGAGCACGTACATCACGAACCCCAGCAGGACCACGAATACCACCACGGACAGCGCGGCGGCATAGGAGTAGCGCGAGTAGGTGAAGGCCACCTTATAAATGTAGGTGACCAGGATGTGCGTGTTGTCGGCCGGCAGCCCGCCGTTGGAGACGAGCCACACCACGAGCATGTTGTTGAAGGTCCAGATGGTACCCAACAGTATCGCGGGCACGAGCGTGGGGGCGAGCCCCGGAACGGTGATGTTCCAGAATTTCTGCCATGAACCGGCGCCGTCGAGCTCGGCGGCTTCGTACAGCTCTTTGGGGATCGCAGTGAGCCCCCCGAGCGCGACCACCATCATGAACGGGAAGCCGAGCCAGATGTTCGTGATGATCGGAGCGCAGAATGCCCAGAACGGGTCGGACAACCAGGGAACTGCCGGCAAGTGGAACCATTGCTTGAGCATCAGGTTCACGGCGCCGTATTCGTAGTTGAACATGCCGCGCCAGGTGAGCGCCGAGATGTATTGCGGCATCGCCCACGGCAGGATCAGCAACGTGCGGAATACCGACTTGCCGAGCACCGGGCCACTCAAAAGCATGGCGAGGAGCACGCCGAATGCCACATGCCCGATGACGTTCACCGAAGTCCAGATGAGTGACTTGCCCAGAAGTTGGTAGAACGTGGGCTCGGCGAGAATGAGGCGGAACTGCTCGAGCCCTACGAAGCTGTGGTCCCGGAAGTGGTAGAGACTCATGTTGCGGAACGCGAGATAGAAGTTGTACAGCAGCGGGAACAGCACCACCGCCAGCATCACGACCAAGGCTGGCGCGAGCAGCAGATAGGGGAACCGTGCTGAGGCGCGGAGCATGTCGGAATCAGCGCTTCATGCTGGCGATCTGTTGCATGGCGGACGCCTGCATCCCCCGGGCTGCCTCCGCGGGGCTCTTCGAACCGTTCATGACCCCTTGCAGGCCAGGACGCATCACATCCCAGATGACGCGCAACTCGGGTACCACTGGCATGCGGCGGCCGGCTGCGAAGCCCTGTTGCGAAATCTTGAGGAACGGGTCGTTCTGGATCGTGGCATCGGCCCACGCGTCCTTGTGGCTGGGCAGAACGCCCAGCGCTGTCGCCTCGCGCAGTTCCGCCTGGGGAGAAGTGAGATAGGTGACCAACTCGATCACGGCGGGCATCTCGGAGTCCTTTACGTTCACATTGATCGAGTAGCCCTTGCTCGCGGTCATCGGCATGCCCGCCTGGCCATTGGGCAGCTTCCAGATGGGCGCGATCCCCAGATCGATCCCCGCCTTTCGATAGCCTGACCATGACCACGGCCCATTGACGATCATGGCCGCCTTGCCCTCCTTGAAGAGGGTCTCGGCAAGCTGGTAATCGGACTCCCTGGGCATGATGCCCTGCTTGTTCTTGAGATCGGCCAGATACGCAAGCGCCTCCCGCATCTGCGGCGTGTCGAGCGTAGGTTGACTCTGGTTGTCCATCACCCAGCCGCCATAGCCGGCGAGGAATGGCGCCAGCCAATAGGGTTCACCCACATTCATGGCAAAGCCGTAGCGGCCGTCCCGGGTCTGCTCCTTGGCAACTCGCAGGAATTCCTGGGCGGTCCTGGGCGCCTCTTTAAGGAGTGCCCGGTTGAAGCACACCATGAGGTGGTTGCCCACCTGATCGGGGGCGGCCCACAGATGACCATTCAGCGTATCGAGTGACTGTGGCACGAAGCGGTCGAAGAATCCCGCGGGCATGACGGTGTCGAGGGGTTTGAGTAACTGCAGCAGCGAGAGCGGGCCGATCTGATCCGACGGACCGAAGATCAATTGTGGCCCGCTGCCGCCGGAGGCGGCCGTCTGGAACGTCTGGCGCAGGTTCTCGGTGTCATAGGGCACCGCTTGGACCATGATGCCCGGATGCATGGTCTGATACTCGAGCAGGTTCTTCTCCAAACGCCCGCGCTCCTCGGGGTCCATCTGCATCCACACGACCAGTGTCTTCGCTCCGCCCGCCTTTTCCTGATGGGGCGCGCAGCCGGGCAGCACGAGCGAAAGGGCCAAGAGCGCCGCCGCGATCGGCGACAGGGCCAGGGACTTCATGGACGACCTCCGAACTCAAGGCAAGAGGACCACGCGGCGCGCCTGCATCGATGCGCCATTGGAGACTCGCACGAAGTAAAGTCCGGGTGCAAGACGGTCGCGATGGTCGTCGGTTCCATCGAAGACCACGCGATACATACCGGCGGTCTGTGGTCCGCCGACGAGGGTCCGCACCTTACGGCCGGTGGGATCGAATACCGCGAGCATCACTTCCTGCGTGCCGCCAGGCCCGCCCGGCAGCCGATACTCGACCGTGGTGCTATGGCCGCGCATCGGGTTTGGGAACGGGGCCGCAAGCTCGAGACGCGCAGTGAGTGTTCCACCCGGTTCCACGGCAACCGGTGGCCCTTGGAACTGGGCGCTGCTCTGGCTGGTGGTGTTCTGAAAGCAGCTCACATCGGTGAGCCCGCTGGCGACCACGGTATAGGGCACATAGGACATTGCCGAAACAATCAAGCGGACTTGCGTGCCACCGGCTTGGAGCGTCGCGTTCTTGACAATGAGCGTCGCGGTGGGATTGCCGCTCTGGTAGACCAAGTAGCGCGAAATCTGGCTCGCGGTGCTTGCGAGCAGCGCTTCATTGAACTGCAGCACGATGACACTGTCATATCCCGTGGGGACCGCCGAGACGAGTGATGGCCCGGTACGATCGATCACATCCGGATAGCCGTCCCCATTGCCATCGATGATCACCAGCACTCGATTGTCGATCGCGGGCGCAATCGCCGAGAGATTGTTGGGGGCCTGGTCGCCTCCCAGCTCAGCCGCCGGCTCGGGATCCCAGCATAGCGAGGCGACCAGGCCGATGCGGGCACTGGCCGGCACACGTCCCGCGCCCAGGCCATACAGCGTGCTCCATGGAATCGCCAGTTCGCTCCCACCATTCAGGCCGAACTGGTGTGTGGGATCGAATGCCTTGAGGATCGAATCGGAGTAGTTCGCAGTGGTCGTTGCGCTCAACAATTTGAAGAATGACTGGCTATCGAACGCCCCTTGGTGTTGATAGGCGCCCAGATTCCAATCCGGCTTGAATCCCGGCGCCGTGAACGTGGCGCCGCGCTCCCAGGCGTTGATCGCGGTGAGATTGGTCTGGCCATTGGGACCGTTGGGATCGGTGTCCAGGTACAGGACCCACGAGTTGCCCGTCACGATGCCGCGCACGCCCAGGTACAAGTAGGTGCTGTCCCAAGTCGCGTGCACGGCCTGGATCTCGTTCGTGATGTTGCTCGGCCCAGCATTCCACTGCGAGTCGTTCGAGTCCGCGGCCGTCACGGTGCACCCGGGCCATTCGCTTGCATCGAAGCGTCCATCCAGCGTGATGAGCGTGGGCGGGCCGTAGGAGACCGCGATGTTTCCGGTATTGGTGAGCGTCGCGACCAGGTTGCCCGCCACATCACGCACCGCGCCCGAGGTGAGCAATAGTTCCATGGCGTTGCGGTTGGTCAGCGCCTGGATCGAGTTGTGGGTGCCGGTCGAGACCTGAATCGTGATCGTGGAAGCGTTGCCGGCGGTGAGCACCGTGCAGCCCGCGTCCAGGCTGACATCGGGAACGCCGTCGTCGTTGGCGTCGATCCGGATGCTGGTCACCGCAACATTGCCCGCCTGCACCGGCTCATCGAAGGTGAGCGCGAGTTGACGCGTGGCAGGGAAGTACGTGCCGCGCACGGCTTGTGGTGCGAGTTGGTCCGTCAGTCCTGCCGACAGCGCGTCCAGTTCGGCGATGCGACCATTCATGTCCGGCGCGGAAGTGGCCCCGGCATACAGATAGAGCTCGAACTTCTGCGCGCCGTACACTTCGTCGACCTTCATGAGCGTGCTCGAGTAGCTCATCTGGTGCGTCGCACCACCTTCGCCGAGCACATACGCGGCCGTCGCGGCGGTGTTGGGGTTGCGCTGTCCCATGTAGGTGCGATTCCCGCCGCCCCAGACGCGGGTCATGCGACCGTTGTACAACAGGTCGACGACATCGGGCGAGAAGCCCGACTGGATGTACTGGGTCTGCGAGCCGGTTCGGTACACGATGTCCATGAAGGGCTGGCCCTGCGTGAGCTTCACCGTCTTCTTGAGGCCGTCGCGAGTGAAAGAAGCCTGCACCGTGTTGCCCGAGCCAACATCCACCGACATCGCGTACAGATCGCTCTGGCGGTTCGGGCCCACGTCCGACAATGCGGCCACATGATTGACGTCGTTGTAGTCACCCTCGGTGCCGGCCCAGTAGGCGTTGTCGATGCCCACGACAGAGAACTCATAGCCGCTGCCCTTGGCGAAAAGTTGCGTGCAACGTCCGCCGATGGATTCGAAAACACCGAAGACGCGATCATTGTGGATCACGAGCTCGTTGTTCCCATCGTTGTCGATGTCGCTGAAGAACGCCCCTGTTGCACTGGCGTACTGCCCGCCCGCCCAGCGCGCGGCTTCGGCGTAGACCTGCGCGTTCTTGATGTGGGCGCTGTATTGGCGTTGCCAGCCCGAGAGCGGTCCGCCCAGATAATCGTGCCAGCCGGTCTCGTGCAGGTTGCTCATGAGCACGTACCAGCCCGTCTCGCGGATCTTGTTGTTCGGCGCGGACTGCAGCGAAGCATGCGCGTCGTTCCAGAGCTGGCCGTGATTCTTGCCGTTGCCGCCACTGC
>JBDSKE010000203.1:0-14818 GCA_039917105.1 Candidatus Eiseniibacteriota bacterium
GGCTCAAGCCCCAATGGCGAGCGGCCTGCCCTCTTGGCGCCATCCATCCATGCCGCCCGAACCCATGGTGAGATTCGCGAAGCCGGCGCGCTCGAGTAGGCTCGTCGCGATTGTGGCGCGATAACCACTCGCACAAACCACGACCCATTCCGCGGTGCGATCCAACTCGCTGATCCGAGCGCTGAGTTCCGCCAGGGGCAGGTGCGTCGCGCTTTCGATATGTCCGGCCTGCCATTCATGGGCACGGCGTACATCGAGAACCACTCGCCCGGGTCGTACGGCCTCCCCGATTGGCTCTGAACGGATAGATGCGGTTGGCAAGCCCGCGCTGCGCCACGCCGAAGCATCCGCGCCCAGCAATCCGGCCACATTCTCGTAACCCACGCGCGCGAGCCGCATCGTCGCCTCCTCGGTCCGAGTGGGTGAGGCCAGCACCAGAATCGTGTCGGTCGGCCGAAGGAGTGTCCCCACCCACGAAGCGTATTGTCCATCGAGCCCGACATAGAGCGCCCCTGCAGGATGGGCGGCCGCGTACTCCCCGAGCGGACGGGTATCGAGCAAGACCGCCCCGCCCGCAAGCGCGGCGGCGGCATCGGCGGGCTCGAGCACGGGCGGCACCTCGGCACTTCTGCGCAGGGGCGGTCCCTCCCGATTGAGATCGCGGGAGTGCAGAAAGTACACCGGCGTCTCGGGAACTTCACGAGTGATGTCTGCGACGAATGTCTCGCGCGTCATGGGTTGGAGCGCAGCGTTATCGAGTCGCTCGCGACCGATCGTGCTCCAGCGTTCGCTCGAGATGGCGCGGCCGCACAACGAGCCCGCCCCATGGGCAGGATAGACGCGTGTCGTGTCCGGCAGTCGTAACAGCTTGTCATGCAGGCTGTCGTACATGAGGCCGGCGAGCTCGGTGACGGGCAGGCGCGAAGACAGGATGTCCACTCGGCCCACATCGCCCACGAACAAGGTGTCGCCGGTGAGTGCAGCCCAGGGATGGCGGTCCCCCGCATGTTCGAATACCAGATAGGTGAGACTCTCGGGCGTGTGACCCGGAGTCTCGAGCGCGCGAATCCTCACCTGGCCAACGGCGATCTCGTCACCTTCGCGCAGCCCGCGGTGCGGGAACTGGGCGTCCGCGCGCTCGCCCAGCGCGATGATGGCTCCGGTGCGATCCGCCAATTCGCGGTGGCCCGAGACAAAGTCGGCGTGCAAGTGCGTTTCCAGGACCCACCGAATCTTGAGCCCGTGGATCGCGGCCTCTTCCAGGTACATCTCCACATCGCGCGACGGATCCACGATCACCGCCTCGTCACCATCGCCGATCAGGTAGGACGCGTGCGCAAGACAGCCAACATAGAACTGGCGAAAGTGCATGGACGGCCTCGGGTGGGTAGGCGAGTGCAGGTGGGAAGGCACCGTCAGTGGTGACTGGAGCGCGTCATACTAGAGCAAGCCACGGATCCGCCTCAATGCCCATGGCGCCATTTGGCAGAACTCGATAGATTGTCTCGCCTCGCCTGCAATCCGGAGTCCTACAGACCTCACACTCCTCCTAGGGAGCAACTGCTTGCAGTCATTCATCGATCAACTGTCGACCGCGCTCGCCGATCGGTACCGCATCGAGGGCGAACTGGGGCGCGGTGGCATGGCCACCGTGTTCTTGGCGGATGACTTGAAGCATGGTCGCAAGGTTGCCGTGAAGGTCATGCATCCTGAGTTGGTGGCTGCGATCGGGCAGGATCGCTTTCTGCGCGAGATCGAGATCGCGGCGCGGCTCTCGCACCCGCACATCCTGCCGTTGTTTGATTCCGGCGCAGCCGCTGGGCACTTGTATTACGTCATGCCGTTCGTTGCCGGCGAATCGTTGCGGGCCCGGATCGACCGTGAACGGCAATTGGCGCTCGAGGAGGCATTGCGCCTGACGCGCGAGATTGCCGGCGCCCTTGCCCACGCCCATGCGCAGGGCTTGGTGCATCGCGACGTGAAACCCGAGAACGTGCTGCTCTCCGATGGCATCGCGCTGGTCGCCGATTTCGGCATCGCTCGCGCCTACGCGCGCGGCGTGGGCTCCAACACCCAGGCGAGCACGCGGGTCGCAACCAGCGTGGGCATGACGCTGGGTACGCCGCTGTACATGGCGCCAGAGCAGTCGGCAGGCGATGCCGCGCTCGACGGTCGGGCCGATCAATACAGCCTGGGTTGCGTGTTGTACGAGATGCTGGCCGGTCAGCCACCCTTCACTGCAGCCTCGATATCTGCACTCATCGCACGACACGCGAATGACCCCGTGCCACCGTTACGCTCGGCGCGTCCGGGCTTTTCCGAGGCACTCGAGCGCGTCATCGAGAAATCGCTCTCCAAACTACCGGCCGATCGTTACCCCACGATGGGAAGATTCGCCGAGGCGCTCGCCATGGCGATGACTGGCGCGCGCACGCCAACGCCGACGCCCGAACTCCATGAGAGTGTCGTGCCCACCAATCTGCCCAAGCAACGCACCAGCTTCGTTGGGCGCGTGCGCGAGTTGGCGGAATGCGCGCGACTGGTGGGCGAAACCCGCCTGCTCACGCTCACCGGCGTCGGCGGCTGTGGCAAGACACGGCTTGGGATCCGGCTCGCCGAGAGTCTGCTCGAGGCCCACCCGGACGGGGTCTATTGGGTGGACCTCACGCCCGTATCCGAACCCTCCCGCCTCGCGGTCACGCTGGCCTCGGTGCTGGGCACGCAGGAAGAGGCCGGTCGCCCATTGCTCGAGACCATTGCCCGGCGTCTCTTGGACAAACGTGTATTGTTGGTGCTCGATAATTGCGAGCACCTCTTGACTGCCACCAGTGAAGCAGCCGACACATTGCTTTCGATGACCGAGGCACTGCGCCTTGTGGTGACGAGTCGCGAGGGCCTTGGCATCCCCGGGGAGCATGTGTTCGCGCTTCGATCGCTTGCGGTTCCGAGCTTGGCCTCGCAGCCCGACCTGCATACGATCGAGGAGTCCGATGCGGTCCGACTGTTCGTCGATCGAGCCCGCCAAGCGGCGCGCGAGTTTGCGCTCACCGCCGCCACAGCGCCGGCGGTAGCCGAGATCTGCCGGCGCCTTGATGGAATGCCACTGGCCATCGAGTTGGCCGCCGCTCGCATCAAGATGCTGACCGTGGAGCAGATCCGCTCCAAGCTCGACGATCGATTCAAGCTGTTGACAGGCGGCAACAAAGCACTCCCCCGCCATCAGACCCTCCGCGCCACCATCCAGTGGAGCTACGATCAACTCGACGAACCCGAACAGGAACTGTTTCGCGACATGTCCGTGTTCGCAGGCGGGTGGGCTCTTCCAGACGCCGTTTCCGTGGCCAGGGAAGATGCCGACGAGTTCGAAGTACTGGACCTGTTATCTCGCTTGGCGGACAAGTCACTGGTGAATGTGGATCGCGAGGCAGGCGGAGAAGCGCGTTATTCGATGCTCGAGACGGTACGGCAGTTCGCGCTCGAACTGCTGAACGCCTCGCCCGACCGCGACGCCGTGCGCGACCGCCACCTCGAGCAGTTCATCCGCTGTACCGCGAAGTACGAGGAACGCGTCCGCACCCAGTCGATGAGCGATGCCAGCCGCGCCATGGACGTGGAGCTGGAGAATATCCTTGCCGCGCACGGGTGGTGCGATCAAGCGAAGGAAGGCGCGGCGCGCGGACTCAAGCTCCTCGCGCCACTGCAGCGCTACTGGTCGGATCGCGTGCTTCTCGACCTCGGACTGCGCATCCTGGGCGAAGCGCTCGCACGTGGCGACCAACACGATCGAACGCCAAGCAGGGCCCGATGCCTGTGCGCCGTGTCGGACCTGTGCTACTTCCGCGGGGCGTATGGCGATGCACTGGAAGCAGCCCGACTCGGGCTGGCGATGGCGCGCGAAATGGACGACTCGCGAACTCTCCTGGCGGCACTCGACGCCACATCCTGCGCCGCCTACGCTCAGGGCCTGGTCGATGAAGCTCGGGCTCTATGCGAAGAGTATGTTGCCGCTGCGCGCGCCGTCGATGACATCATCGCCTTGACTGGGGGGCTCACCTACCTGGGCGAGATCTTACGCACCGAAGGCGATCTCCAGGGCGCATTACGGCTCTACGATGAACTGATCCCGCTGTCACGCAAGCGGGGCTACACCGCAAATGTCGTCATCACCCGCGTCAATCATTCCATGATTCTCGACAGTCTGGGCGATCGAAAGGGCGCCGATGAGGCGCTCTGCGAGGCGATCGAGGCGGCGGGCGCATCGGCATCGACGCGGCTCATGACGTCGATTGTCGATGTCGCTGCAGGGCGAGCCGCCCGACACGACGAGTTTGAACTCGCGGCGCGCCTCTTCGGTGCAGCCGAACGAGCTTACGAACGATCCGGGGCGCAGCGAGAACCCGCCGACAATCGCGTGGCGGAACCACTTCGGCGCATCATCCAGGTCTCACTTGGTGCCGAGCGATTCGCCGTGGCGCACGCCGCGGGTCGTGAGCTGCCCCTCGAGGGAGCGATGTCCGAAGTGCGATCGTGGGTCAAGGGCCTGCCTCGGTAGGATTTCCCCCGCGCCGGCGCCACTCAGGCTCGCTCGGCCTCAACGCCGACCGCAATCATCTTGCCCTCCCGCAGCCGCATGCGGCGCATGACGATGCCCAACTCCTTCTGGTAGCGCTCGACCAGTCGGACGTCGGCCTCAGTGACCAGCGTGACCGCCACGCCCTGCGAACCCGCGCGAGCCGTACGACCGACCCGATGCAGGTACGCTTTGCTCTGCGTCGGGACATCCAGATTGAACACATGCGTGAGGCCCTTGATATCGAGTCCCCGGGCCGCGATATCCGAGGCGATCAGCACGGGCACTGTGCCGGCGCGGAAATCGTCCATCGCCTGCTTGCGCTCCAGTTTGTCGAGCGCGGAGTTCAGGTCAGCGACCGGAATCCCGTGATGCGCCAGCTTGGCCGCGACCTGCTCGGCGGTAGCATTACGATGCGCAAATACCATGGCGCGCTCGGGGCGGAGCGCGTATAGGAGTTTTCGCAGCATGTCCGGCTTGTCCCGTTCTTCGCACACGAGGAACAGATGCTCGATGTTCTCGTTCACCGGGGCCGCGCCCGAGCGCAGCATGACCAGGTCGGGTGCGAGCGCGGCGATGACCGCTTGGCAGCGGTGTTCCTCGGTGGCAGAGGCGAATACCTGCTGACGATTGGGCGGGGCGGCCTTGAGGATTGCGCGGATGGCCGTGAGCTGATCACCTTCGAGCAGCCGGTCCGCCTCGTCGATCACCACTGCCCGAACATCGCGCGCCTTCAACTTACCCATATCGAGTAGATCATGAATGCGACCGGGTGAACCCACCACCACGTGTGGCCACTTCTTGAGCTTGTCGAGCTGCCGGTCGATCGATGTGCCGCCGATCAGCAATAGCACGCGAACTGGCCAGCCGGAGTTCTGCGCAAGGTCGGTGCACTGGCGCTGGATCTGGATCGCCAGCTCATGCGTGGGGGCGACGATCACGACCTGCGTGGTCCGTTGTGCCACATCGAGCCGGTCATAGATCGGCAGTAGATATGCCAGTGTTTTGCCGGTTCCCGTCTCGGCGTGCAGATAAGCGTCCTTGCCCGCGCGCAGCACTGGCAGCGCCGAGACCTGAATCGCAGTGGGTTCGACGATCCGTTGCTTGTGGAGGGCCGCGATCAGATCGGGGCTTACGCCAAGATCGGCGAACGTCATCGGCTGAGTCACGCGTTCCCCCCTTCGCTGGCATGGATGCGGCCGAATCGGGCGAGGGAACTGTGCCGCATGGATCCTTCGCATGGATTGAACAAGGCTAACGCATGACCGCAACCTTGCGATGGAGCGAACGGCCCTCGGCCTCAAGGCGCAGGAAATAGATGCCGGCCTCCACCCTTTTACCGTCCTGGTCACGGCTATCCCAATCCAGCCGGTGCTCGCCAGCCGCCCGCACGCCTTGGACCAGTGAGCGCAGGCGCCGGCCCTGCACGTCGATGACCGTGAGTGCCACCGGACCTGAACGCGTGAGTGTGAACGCGATTGTGGTCGTGGTTCGCAATGGGTTGGGGTGGACATCGGCGAGTCGCAACTGCGCAGGCGCCGCCGTGGCCGCCACGTCCACCCACGTGCCGGGCGCGCGCAGATCCGTCTCCAGTCGTCCGCTGCGCACTGGCCCACGCCAGATGCCGGTCGGGAAGTAGACCGAGCGGGCGAGCGCACGCATCTGCCACGCGAACGGGACGCCGGCGGTCAGTCCGGTGATGTACTGACCAATAGAGCCGATACTGCCGTTGGCACCCGGGCTTCCGGTCGGAGCCCACGCCGTCTGAATGCCAGTGATCGGCAGAAGTGCGAACCCCGCCACCGGCGTGACCCTGTATTGCATGCGCACATTGGTGCGTCCGGCCGCAGAACGACCGTGTGCGAGGAGAAGGAACTGGCCGGGATCGGACAGGTTTCCGGAGTGCACGATGCGTGTGGCCGGCGAAAGCCGGAACGGAATGGCGATTTGGTTGCGAGCCGTGGCGCGTGCGCCAAGGTGGACCTGACAGAAACCCTGTCGATAGGCCACGTTCGTGTAACCTGGCATGCCGAACGCCAGATCACTCCAACCATCGCCGTTCACATCCCCGGCATTCGCCAGCGCATGTCCCATATTCGCGTAGGGCGAACCACCGCTGCCGGTCCAGAACGGCGCTCCACCCGCCGCCAGTGGGCCGCGATAGACATAAGCGCGCCCCTGATCCTGCGGGCCGCCCATGTCCTGGAAGACAGCGCCCACCAACACATCGCTTAATCCGTCGCCATCCACATCGCCGGCCGAAGAAACCGCGGAGCCAAATCCCCCGTACACCTCGCCGCCGTACTGCGTCCAGATCTGGCCGCCGACGCCGCCCGGATAGCCCGCGTAGACCCGGACGACTCCTTCGCCGCTCGCGGTGAAAGTCGCAGAGGGTCCACCCACGAGGACGTCGCTGTAGCCATCACCATTCACATCGCCGGCACTCGCAACCGACGCACCCATGCGCCACGGCGAGAAGATGTTCAGATTGGTCGACACATTGGGGCCCGACTGCGATCCAAACACCACGACGACTCGGCCCGCATCCGGCGTCACGATGCCGAACTTGCCGGTCTGATCATAGTCGGGCGCACCGATCACCACGTCCGCGTAACTATCGCCGTTGACATCGCCGGCTGGCGCGACTGACGTACCAAGGTGCGCATCGGTCTGCAGGCCGCTCTTGGCCCAATAGAGCGCGGGATTCACGCCCCCTGCCCCGCCCAGGTAGACATAGGCCCGGCCTTCACCACTGAGCGGATTGGCGGGGTCCACGCCCTGTGGGGCGCCCACGATCACGTCGGGGTAACCGTCGCCATTGACATCGCCCGCGCTCGCAACGGATGCCCCGAAGTTGGCGCCGGCGCTGTAGCCGGTGATCGTGACATTCGGGACACTTCCGAGCCCGAACGCGCTGCCATACCACACCCGCGCCTGACCCACGCCGCCGGCCGAGGTGTGCGCGCCCATGATGACGTCGCCATAGCCATCCCCATTGACATCGCCGGCAGACGCCACCGAGATCCCCAACTGGTCATCCGAGACACCGTAGGTGTACCAATCATAGGAAGGCGATAGTCCCGTCGGGTGCCCATAGAAGAGCAGCACGAGGCCATTGTTGTATGAACCGGGCGTGAGCCAGTCGTACCAGGTGGGCGCCCCCACGATCACGTCATCATAGCCATCCCCATTCACGTCACCCGCGGACGCCACCGACCAGCCCAGATTTGGATTGTCGACAACGGTCTGCGTAGTGGTCCAGTTCGCATAGTTCGAGGGAGGGGAGCCCAAACCGAAATGGATCAACACCCGGCCCTCGTTGGATTCGACATTGGTGAAGTACTGATCCCCCACCAGGATGTCACTCAAGCCGTCGCCATTCACGTCGCCAGCGGTGGACACGCGGCTGGTCGAGGTCGGGTAACCGAGCGATTGCTCAATGGTGAGCGTGCCGCCGGTGCTCTGCGCCAGGTCCACGCGCCCGGACTCACCGATCAACAAGTCGGGCAGCCCGTCCCCATTCACGTCACCCGCGGGCGTAACGAGGAGACCGAACTGCGCGCTCGCAGATGGGCCGCCCTCCCACCAAAGCTGATTCGCCCAGGCGGTGTCGACACCAGCCGCGGCACCTCGGAAGACGAAAGCCAGACCGCCGTCCGCCACGAAGTAATCGTCGGACGGTGCGCCTATCGCAATGTCGGCATAGCCATCGCCGTTGAGGTCGCCGGCCGGGCCGACCGATGCCCCGAAGTCGGCATTTGTGTGATGGCCAAGAATGGTGGTGCCGCTGTTGACGCTGCCGAGGTTCGAAAAACCCGGAAGGAGCGGCAGCCCGGCCGCAGCGCCGTACATCACATAGACCTTGCCGACCACGCCGGCAAATCCTGTCAGGTCGGCCGCCTGTGGGGCACTGAAAACGATGTCGGCGAATCCGTCGCCATTGACGTCCCCGGCGCCCGCGACCGACGTGCCCAGGCGGGCGCTCGCGCCCGTCGCATGACAACCCGTGATCACCCAGTAGTTGCTGGCACTCACCCCTGCGGCCGATCCGTAGAAAACCTCGACGACGCCACTGTATGCCGACGGCGTGCATGGATAGAAGCCGGCGGCCGATGGCATGCCGAAGATGATGTCATCGAAGCCGTCGCCGTTGATATCGCCGGCGGGCGCGGCGTTGAGTCCGTAGAGATTGGTTCCCAAGCTCCCGATCTGATTGAACGAGACCAGATCGAATCCGGATGGCCCGCCCCGGTACACGCGCACCATGCCGCTCAGGTACCAATAGAGGATGATGTCGCCGTAGCCATCCCCGTTCACATCGCCGGCGGCACTGACCTCGCCACCCGCAGGCAGATTGGTGACCGGATAGCCCGGTGCCAGCGTTGGGCCGGTCGCCGAGCCGAGGTAGAGGTACAACGCGGTGTTGAACGAGTTCAAATCTCCAAGTGCGACGAAATCGCTGTAGCCGTCGCCGTTCACATCGCCGGCAGGGGCACTGCTGAGACCCAGTCGGCGATTGCTGGCATTCGATTCATCCGACCACGACACGCTGCCGCTGACCGAAGTGGATTGCGCGAGGCGGGTGGGGTCGGCAAGGTGCGAGCGGGTTGCTTGCGCCCGGTCCGCTTCGAACTGACGCGTGACCAGGCCGAGGTCGGGCAACATTAGGTGCATCGCGCTTGCACCCGGCGAAGCGAGGTCATCAAGGTCAGGCAGCCCGGCGTGGGCGAGCGGTGCGAGCAGTGCCAGCCATGCGAATGCGGCGATCGCCAGGGGACGGGTCTGAAGCGGCGCGGGCATGGGATCTCCTCATCCAGGGGTGGAGCAGTGCGCGGGGACGGCGAGGATGGAACGCGGCGGTTCGCAGTCCGTCACAAGATACCACCTAAACGCGGAAACCCCCGGCCTATAAGGCCGGGGGCTCCGTCACTTCATGTTTCACTTCAATCTAGCGCAGGCTCGCCGACAGGAGCTTGGCCTTGTCGGTCTGCTCCCAAGAGAACTCCGAGCGGCCAAAATGCCCGTAGGCCGCCGTCCTACGGTAAATCGGGCGCCGCAGCTTGAGGTTCTCGATGATGCCCTTGGGGGTCAGATCGAAATGCTTACGCACCAGGCTCGTTAACTTGTCGTCGCTCAACTTCCCGGTGCCGAACGAATCGACCATGATACTCACCGGTTCGGCCACACCGATCGCGTAGGCCACCTGCACCTCGCACCGGTCGCATAACCCCGAGGCCACGAGGTTCTTGGCGACATACCGGGCCGCATAGCACGCCGAGCGGTCCACCTTGCTGGGATCCTTGCCCGAGAACGCGCCACCGCCATGACGGCCCATGCCGCCGTAGGTGTCGACGATGATCTTGCGTCCGGTCAACCCGCAGTCCCCCATCGGTCCGCCCACGACGAAATTGCCGGTCGGGTTCACATGGAAGCGCGGCGCCTTGCCCTTGAGGAGTCGCTTGGGCAGCAGCGGCATGATCACCTTTTCGAGCATGTCCTTGCGGATCTTGGCCTGTGTGACCTTGTGCGAGTGTTGCGTTGAGAGCACCACGGTGTCGATTCGCACGGGTTTGTCGCCTTCGTACTCCACCGAGACCTGGGTCTTGCCATCAGGACGCAGATAATCGATCACGCCCTTCTTGCGCACCTGCGAAAGGCGCATGGCCAACTTGTGCGCCAGCATGATCGGAAGCGGCATCAGCTCGGGCGTCTCATTGCATGCGTAACCGAACATCAGCCCCTGGTCCCCCGCGCCACCGGTGTTCACGCCCATCGCGATGTCGGGCGACTGCTGATCGATCGTGGTCATCACTGCACAGGTATGCGAGTCGAAGCCGTATTCAGCGTCGTTGTAGCCGATGTCGTGGATGACCGAGCGAACCAGCTTGGGAATCTCGACATAGGCCTTTGTGCTGATCTCACCCGCAACGACCGCGAGTCCCGTGGTGACCAGGGTTTCGCATGCCACACGGCTGAACTTGTCCTGCGCCAGCATCGCGTCGAGGACGGCATCGGAAATCTGGTCCGAGATCTTGTCCGGATGCCCTTCGGTGACGGACTCCGAAGTGAAGAGATGACGGGACGCCATCGATTGCTCCTCTTGGTTGAGCGGGACGGAGCAGGTGCTCCGAATGTCTGGGGGGACGCGGTCAGCGAGCCTGGGCAGACTCTGCCAGCCGCCGCTTGAAATCGTCGATGCTCGTGATGTCCGTGGGATCCACTCCGCCGGCCAACGCGAGATACAAGCTCACGTAGTCGCCAAACTGGGCCAACGAGGCGAGCCTTGCGATCCGGCTCTCCCCATCGGATGTGGCCTGGTGCACGGTGGCGCCCTGGCGCACCGCATACTCCGACGCGAGTCGGAGCCGAAGCGTCACCTCGGCGCTGTCCTCGCGGTCCCGCAACAGCACGATGCTCACCGCACTCGTCGCGTCGCTGGCGACCTGCCAGCCCACGATCTCGTTGTGGTTCTGCTCGGGCACCGCTGCAGAATGGGCGAGGATTTTAGCATTTTCGTTGAGTTGCTGCCTCCATCGGGTTCCGACCGCGGCCGGACCGCCAGGACCACTGTAAATAAGCACGGTCCGCCCCACCAGCATTCGGGCCAGTTGCTTGGCAGGATTGCGCGATTCGGGAGCGTCCACACCCAGATTGTCACGATATTCGCGCAACACGGAAACGGCCTCGCGCCAGTCGGGCTCGGGATCGGCAGTCCACCCCAGTGCGGCCGGAAGGCGCGACACGGGCACCCAAGCGTGAAATAGTGCGGCCCGGGGTGGCATCCCGCCGGGAACGTGTTGCAAGTCGTAGCCGCCGGCCATGGCCCGGCTCGACAATTCGCCGCCCGAAGAAATCGCGACGCACGGCACCCCCCGTTGACGCGCCTGAGCCTCGAGCGCGAGCGTCTCCTGGGTGTCACCCGAGTTGCTCGACAACACGGCGAGCGAGCCCGCAGTGACGCACGCAGGCCATTGATAATCGCGCACCACCAGCCAAGGGTGCGGAAGCTCATCGGCGTAGGTTGCCCCGGTGAGTTCCCCTGCGATAGCCGAGCCGCCCATGCCGCCAAAGGCGACGAGGTCGGGGGCGTGCTTGGGCTTCTGCCATGGCGTGGCGTTCGTGCGCGCCAATGCCTGTTCCACTTGCTCGGGAATCGCATCCACCAGGGCCGCCATACCGTGCGGGTCGCGGTGGCCGAAGGGAGGCTCCAACGGAAGGGGCGTCATGGTCATGGCAGGAATCCTCACAGCGCGCCGGCTCAGGCGCGTTCGATGGCGAGATGACTGGGCAGCATCGCGTCGATGCGATTCCGCACCAAGGCCCGGACCAGCGCGGCCGACTCTGCGACGAGTGCATCGGCCGCGATGGCGCGAGCGGCCTCGAAGCGTACCGAGCGGATCGCGGCTTTGACGCGCGGCAGATCATAGGTGGAGACAGAGAGTTCATCGACGCCGAGTCCAACCAGCAACACGGCGGTATGAGGGTCGCCGGCCATCTCGCCGCACACACCCACCCAACGCCCTGCGGCATGCGCGGCCTCGATGGTGCGATGGATGCTGCGGATGACAGCGGGGTCGAGTGGCTCGTACAAGTTGGCGAGACGTTCGTTATCTCGGTCCATGGCGAGTGTGTATTGAATGAGGTCGTTGGATCCGATCGAGAAGAATGCCGACCGACGCGCAAGCGCGTCCGCCATCCACACGGCGCTCGGGGTCTCGATCATGATTCCGGTCTCGATCTCGGACACATGCGGCACCCCTTCGCGACGCAGGCTCTCGACCGCCTCGTCGCGCAGCGCCAGGGCGCGGTTCAGCTCCTCCGTGCTCGAGACCATGGGGAACATCATGCGAGCCTTGCCGTGCATGGCGGCGCGATGGATCGCGCGCAACTGCGTGCGGAACATGTCGGGGCTCGCGAGCGCAAGTCGAATGCCGCGCAGCCCCAAGAATGGATTGGCCTCATGCGTGACGCCCAGGTAGGAAGCGACTTTGTCGCCGCCCAGATCCATGGTGCGGAACAGCACGGGGCGTTCCCCCATCGCCTCACAGACACGGCGGTAGGCGCGGTACTGCTCCTCTTCGCCCGGCAGGTCGATGCGATTGAGATAGAAGAACTCGGTGCGAAACAGCCCGATCCCATCGGCACCAGCCGCCGCGGCGGCGACGACATCTTCGGGCAGCTCCAGGTTCGCAGCCAACTCGATGGGGCGGCCATCGAGAGTCACAGCGGGCAGCGCCAGCATTGCATTGAGGGATTCGCCCTTTTGCCGGCGGCGTTCCATGCGCGAGTGATAATGCGCCACCTTCGCTGCGTCGGGATTGACTTCGAGAGTGCCTCCATCGCCGTCCACCGCGGCCACATCGCCAGGACGAGCATGCTGCATTGCGCCCTTCACACTGACGATTGCGGGGATGCCACGACCACGCGCGACGATTGCGCCATGCGAAGTGCGCCCCCCCACTTCGAGCACGAACGCCAGCACCTTGTCGCGCGGCAGCATCGCCACTTCGCTGGGGCCCAAGTCGTGCGCGATGACGATGGCGGGCGCACCCAGTTGTTCGATCGGGCGCATGCCCGTTCCCAACAGGTGCCGCAGCACGCGACGCTCGACATCGAGGAAATCCGCACGCCGCTCGCGCAGGTACTCGTCCTCGACATGGTCGAAGTGCGCCAGATACGAGCCCATGCGGGCGCGGTAGATCCATGCGGCATTGCGATTCTCGGCGCGGATCCCCTGTTCCACGGCCTTGCGAAGTTCCGGATCATCCAGGATCAAGAGATGCGCGTCGTAGATTGCGGCGGCGCGCTCGCCCAGTTCAACGGCGATGCCATCGCGGATCCCGATCAATTCGCGACGTCCGATATCGAGCGCGGCATGGAAGGTGGCGATCTCGGATTCGAGGTCGCACGCGTCCACCTCACGCTCGCGAACCGAAAGGTCCTCGGGCTCGAGTCGATGGATGGGACCCACCGCAAGGCCGGGTGAGGCCGCGATCCCGGTGATGATCAAGGCTCTCCCCCGAACTTGCCGTCGACCAGTTCGCGAATGACCACGAGCGCCTCGGCCTCATCGGGGCCGTCCGCCTTGACCAGGATGGTTGCACCCTCCTCGGCGGCGAGCATCATCACACCCATGATGCTCTTGCCGTTCACCTCCAGGTCGTCACGCGAGACGAGAATCTCGGACTTGAACTTGGAGGCCGCCTTCACGAACAGTGCGCAGGCACGGGCGTGCAAACCTAACTGATTGCGGATAAGGAGCTGGATCTCGGACAAAACCGGCCTCCGGATGGACTCGCTTCATCGCAGCCAGATGGCCACGACCCCAAGTATGCCCAAACCCAGCGCCCACTGCGTGGGCGAGGGACGGGCACGCTGCGCAGTGATCAGACCAAGCCCCAACCCCGCAGCGAGGGCGGACTGTACTGCGATTGACATCGGAATGCCTCCCGGCACCAGACCCCATGCCACGAGTACCCCGATCACGATGCACCCGGCGTAGGCCAGCAGCGTCACCGCGATCTCGAGACGGGAGCGCAACACGCCGGTCAACACCGAAGGTCCCTCGCGGTAACCCCACGCCACGCCGCTGAAACGGACCCAAAGGTGCGGCAGCGCGTAGGTCGTCCAAAGCACCATGGCCGCCAGGGGCGAAGCCGGGCGGGTCACCGCGACCAGCACCGCGAGCGCCGCGGCGAAGGGACGCAGCGAGAGCCAGAACAGTCGGTCGCCAAGCGCTGCCAGCGTGCTACCCAACACATTCTTGATGCGCCCCATGGGGGCAGCGTCGGGACCACTTCCCATGGTGCGCTGTTCCTCGAGTTGCGCCACGGCACCGAGCGCCAAAGAGGCGAGGGTCGGCTGGGTGTTGAAATACGCGGTGTGCTCAGCCAGTCGCTCGCACCGCTTGGCGGCATCGGGATAGAGTTCCTTCAGGGCGGGATGCAGCGCGAACGCCCAACCGATTCCCTGCTGGCGCTCGAAATTCCAGGTGGCCTGCAATAGATTGGCTCGCAGCGCCATCGAGAGCAGTGTCCTGTGACTGAGGCGACGGCTCATGGGCCCATCACCAGCGTCAGCCACGCCACGAGCATCACGAATCCGAACACTCCGGCCCGAGTCAGCTTGCGACGCGTGAACGCGTGCAACAGTTGCGCGAAACCGAATCCGAGCCACAGGGGTTGCAAGAGTGTCCAGGCGCGCGAGAGCCGCAGCGATTCACTCTCGGTGAAATGCTTCAACAGGAGT